>CASERW010000004.1 GCA_949290445.1 Aeriscardovia aeriphila
GCGGAGCTGTGCAGCCTGTTAATCGGGCTGAAAGCACCGAGCCAGAACCAGCGCGCTTCCAACTCGTCATCGCGCGTTCCCAACATATGCCCGCCGATGTCATGGCTCCACCAGCCGTAGCCCACGTTCGAAGCTGTAGCAGTGAAGTACGGTTGGAACTTCAAGGAATCCCACGAAATCACCGTGTCACCAGAGAAGCCGACCGGGTAGCGGTGAGAGCCGACTCCCGCGTACCGCGAGAACGTGAGTGGCCAGCGACCATCCCTGCCCGAATCGCAGTAGTGAGCGTGGTCGAGCATCCACAGAGGGTCAAGCCCCGGTTCGCGAGAAAGTGAGCCTTGCTGCCAGTCGATCCACCAGAAGTCAACACCCTGCATTTCTAAGCGATGATGCATATGCATCGATGTGCGCAAGAACAGCGGGTCAGCGATGTCGAAATTCACGGTTGCGCCGCTATCCGGGTCGATGCCCATAGCTTGCGCGGCTTCAGCATAGCCGTCTTCGAAGCTGCGGTAGCCGTCGCGAGGGTGGTCGTTGAGGGTAATGTGCATTCCCATGTCATGCAGGCTCTTGAGGAAGGCGGGAGGGTCGGGGAACAGCTCTTTGTTCCACGTGTAACCAGTCCAGCCGTGGCCATACTGCGCGGGGATATCAACGAGGTGCCAATCCATGTCGAGAACAGCAACGCTAAATGGCAAGTTCTCTTCGCGGAAACCGCGCATCAGCTGCTCGTATTCGCTCTGCGAGTAGCGGTAGTAGCGGCTCCACCAGTTACCCAGAGCCCAGCGTGGCAGCAGCGGCTGAGGCCCGGTCAGGCGGTAGAGGTCCTGCACGGCGCTGGCGTACTCATTTCCATGCGCGAAGATGTAGATGTCGGTTTCTTGGTGGCTGCGCGGGGTGAGCCATACACCGTAAGGGTTTGCCTTGCCTTGGCTTGGCCCGTCAGGGATGGTGGGCATGTCACGCCACACGTTGGAGCGCGAGTCGTCGATAACTGCCCAGCCGTGGCGGGAAGCAACGCCCTTGTCGAGCGTGGTTGCGCCGTCGCATTCGTCGAGGGTGCGCGCTGTTCCGCCGAGGTTTCCGTTGTGGTCACCATCGCCGTAATGCCAAATTCGGTAGTGGCTGGTCGATCTTTTTGCTGCAACGCTCAGGCCTTCAGAGCTGAAAGGCTTTTTGTTGTAACTCAGCGTCAGTGCTGGGGTTTCGATGACCACAAGATTATCACTGTTATGTGTCACGTGAAACTTTGGAGTGCGGCCGAAGCTGCGGTTCATCACAATCTGCGTAGCGTGGTCTTCAAACAGGCCTGATTCTGACCATTCCACGCGCACGAGCGCTTCGGAGAGAATGCCAATGCGCCATTGCTCGCCTTGGATAACGGCCTCTTCATTCATCTGCGGGGTGGCCGAGGCGAGGTAAGAGCGCAGCACATCGTTTGCTGGGACGCCTTTGTTCTCGTTTATATTCATGCGTTCTATCTTGGCATGCGCGGTGAAAATCTAAAGATGTTCGTGTTGAGGCAACTGGCCAGCCGGGCTTTCATCTGTAGGCTGCTCATGGTATAAAGATAGTTTGTATTCTCGTACGTACGAAAGAGAAGGCATTATGAAGCAGGATATTCATCCAGAGTATGGCCCAGTGGTCTTCCGCGACCGCACTGGCAACCTTACTTTCATGACCAAGTCCACCCTGGTGAACGACCCTCGTTACACCGAGACCATCACCTGGGAAGATGGCAACGAGTACAAGCTGATCGACGTTGATACGTCCTCCGCTTCTCACCCGTTCTACACCGGCAAGCGCACCGTTCTCGATACCGCCGGCCAGGTGTCCAAGTTCGAGGCTCGTTACGGCAAGAGGAAGAAGAACTGAGCACGTCTGCTCACGTGCAGTTCGTTTGAGCGCCTGAAAGTTTGCCACTTTGAGGTCGGCGGAAGCCTTACTTATGCTAGCGGGTAAGTTTTTCACCGTGTCGCTCAGCCTCTGACGAAGTCACGTCACAGCCCGGCAGAGCTCATCGCAAGAGTTCTGGCGGGCTTTTTCATACCCAAAGCGCGACCGCTGGTACGCGGGCCGCCGATACTGGCCAAGACGGACGCTGGCGACAAACAGCCGCCGGCGACACGGGCCGCGCGGCAACCAGCCAACCCCAGCCGCGCGGCCATCAAAGAGGAGGAGAAATGTGCGGACGCTTTGCTGCAGCCTGGGAGCCCAGCCTTATCGGCGAACTGCTTCACGCCGAACTCGCCCCTCACCTGCCCCAACCTTCCTGGAACATCAGCCCGCAAAGTAGCATCGCCATCGCACTTGCTACAGCTCAAGGCCACACCAAGATTGTCAGCGCGTATTGGTCGCTGATCCCCACAACGTCTTCCACTGCGCATTTGGCCTACCCCACCTTCAACGCTCGTGTAGAAAGCGCACTGAGCAAGCCCACCTACGCTGCCAGCGCTGAGCGCATGCGAGCCATCATTCCGGTGAGCGGCTACTACGAGTGGAAAAGCGGGCGCGAACCGTATTATTTCTCGCTCACCGACGGAAAGCCGCTGTGGTTAGCTGGCCTCTACTCGTGGTGGCCTGAGCGCGAACTGAGCGAGGAAGAAGCCAGTAAGCGTGGGTACGTGTACCCGGTTCCCGGTAAGAATTTTTCCTCGCGGCTGAGCGCAACCATTCTTACTCAACAAGCTCAAGGCGAACCCGCTCAGGTTCATTCGCGCATGCCTGTTTTTGTTCCTGATAATCTTGTGCCAGACTGGCTGAATAGAAGCGTACCAGGACGTGAAATTTTCCCTGAGCTCCAGCGCATTTCCACAAGCCTTCTGCCCGAGCTTGACCAGCATCGTGTGGCGCCACTGAAAGGTGACGGCGAGCAGTTGACTAACGAGTGGTCTCCCGCACAATCAAGTCTCCCCTTCGACGAATAAGCTCAGCAGGGCCTTCCAACTTGCCTTCAATACGGTCAATCAGGCGGTTCACTGCAGTATCAGCCGTCCAGTTGATCATCGAATCCATCGTGCTCAAAGGCGGCTGCAAGTAGCGTGCTTCTTCAATATTGTCGAAACCGATAACTTGAACGTCCTGAGGGACACGCAAACCGTGACCGATCAACGCTGAAATAGCGCCGATGGCAAGCTGGTCGTTGAGGGCGAGAATGGCGTCGAAATGCGTGCCTCGCAGCCCTCTTATCGCCCAACGTTGCGCCCCTCGGTGAGCGTCTCGTCGTTGACTTGCGCGCTGATCCACGTCATGATGAGCACGCTGAAACGTTCAATTTGCGCGGGAGTAAGCGGTACGCCTTGCTTGACTCCCCACCACTTGTGCATGCATCCGCGGCAGCAGGTTGCCGTAGCATGTTGGGCGGTGAATACGGGGTGGCCTCGCCAGGGCGTTTGCCGCCCGTCATTGCTCGGGTTTGCCGCCGCAAGACGTTGGATGAGGAATTGGCGCGCATGCTGATGGATGGTGACTGGGCCCTTTTTGAGCGCGTAGTCGAGGTCTGCGCCACTTAAGCGGAAGCTGGAGCGAAATTTCGAATGGGCAAGCCGGTAAAAGCAGTTTTCCACCCATTCTTGCGTCGCTGCATCGACGGAAACTACTGGCATCACCGCTTCGCTGACAACTGGCTCAGCCGTCTCGAATTTCTCAAGATTATCACTGTCGTTATCGTCCTCATCGAAGTCAAAGCTCAACTGTTGGGCGTTATCGAGATCGTGAACCATGTGCTACCTTCTTCCTCCTCTATTATCGCTGTTCTTAGGCCCAATTTGCGGGCAGAATAGGAGCGGCTCACCCAGGCGCGGGCAAAAAATAAGGCCGGGGAGAGAGAAGCCCCGGCCATACTATGAGAGAAGAAGAAAGATTCAATTATCATGCCGAAGCATGGTCACCAGAAGGATCACTCACTGTTGACTCCACCATTATGAAATAGGATTTTCGTTCTGCCAAGAGGTTTTTCCTGTGAATTTCCTTAAAAATTTAACAGAATGTCACCCTTTGTTCATGATCCTGTCGGAAATTCCTCGACATTACCCCTTGCGCCGTTCAGTGAGGAGACTAAACGTACCAAAACCAGCAAACCACACCACACCTAAAAGCGCAGGCAATAATGTCTCCGAGCTGAAAAACAGCGTGACATACACAAACAGGAAGAACACAATCGCCACGCGATCCCACACCTTGTAGCCGCGCAGCAAGAAGCCATCTTCCAAAAAATCCTCACTCTGGCGATAACGCATATGCGCAATCATCACCAACACGTAGATGACGATAATCACCGCCGACGAGGTCGAAGAGAACAGGGTAAACAGCGCTGGCAAACCGGGCAGCAAACTCAGCGCAGGAGAAATCAGAATAATCGCCACTGACAGCACAATAGCGCGTGCTGGAACGCCATGGCGAGAGACTTTCACCAAGGCCTTCAGCTTCGGCTCATGGCTTCTGCGAGCCACCGCATACAGCTGACGGCCAGCGGTAAACACCAGCGAATTCATCGAACTCATCGCAGCCGTAATCACCACGAAGAACACGAGAGCCGACGCCCAGTTCACGCCTGCAAAGCGGAAAACCATAATAAACGGCGAAGCAAAGCTGCCATCCGCAGCAGGCTTAAACATCCTCCACGGCACAATCGCCATAATGGCAAGCAAAGCACCCACGTAGAAGATCAAAATACGGTTGATAATCTGGTTGACTGCCTTGGGCAGCACATGGCGAGGGTCCTTCGTCTCGGAAACAGTATTGCCGAGAAGCTCAATCGTCTCATAAGCGAAGAAGACCATCTGGAAGCTGAGAATAAAGTTCATCCAGCCATTAGGTGCGAGCTGATAATCTTGGAAAATATTGCTCACACTCGCCTGCCCCGGAGCAATTTTCACACCTTGAACCACGTGCGCTGGGTAGTTAAAGTGCGTCACCACCATGACGATTCCGGTGATAATCATGCCAATAATGAGGCTGATTTTGATCATGGCGAACCAAAATTCCGTTTCACCAAAAGCCTTCACCGAAATCAAGTTGATGAGCAGGATCAGCGCGACGGTACACACCTCGATAAGCCAGCGCCAGGGCGCAAGATTAACACCGAAGCCTAAGAAGAACGTGACAAAATACTGCGATACTGCGGTGAGCTCAGTCATGCCAATGATGAGCAAGACGAGCCAGTACGACCAGCCAGAGAAGCGTCCCCAGCCAGCGCCTAAATAGCGGCCAATGAAGTTAATAAAGCTGTGCTGAGTAGGGTCTTGGTAGAGCATTTCGCCGATGGCGCGCATGAGAACAAACATCACCGCGCCAACGAGCATATAGACCACAACGATGGAAGGGCCGGTCAGAGCGATGGACTTTCCTGAGCCAAGGAACAGGCCAGTGCCAATAGCTCCACCGATGGCGATGAATTGGATGTGGCGGCCAGTCAGGCTGCGCTCGAAACCATCTTCACCCTGGGAGTCCGTAGCAAAACGATTCTGATTGGCATAATCGATGTTAATCTCACCGTCTTGGCCGGATGAGGTAGTCATAGTCCTCCTTGAGCTCGCGCCACTGTACCGGCTTGCAAGCTAATATTCGTACCTTCACAGGCTAGCACTCAGACTCACTGAAGCGCATAAGAAAAATGGCTCTAGCACGAAACTAGAGCCATTCTCTCACGGTGTCTGCGCAGCCTGCCACGCTGGTCACCGGACTCGACCAGCATGGCACGCGCGCGAGCCGTTAGCTTTACAGGCGGGTGACGAGAGCCTCCCATGGGTCCAAACGCTCATTGAGCAAAGAACCAGCGATGTTAGATGGGTCGTCATTGGCGATCACCACGCGGGTTGGGCCAATCTTGCCTTCCAGCAACTGCTGGCATTCAACAGGGATCAGCGAATAGGTGGAGCTCATATTCACCATCACCAAGTACTGTTCGCCCTCATGCTTGACGCCGTCCTCATCGGTGTAAGAAGCAAGGGTGCGCGTGAATGCATACACATTCTTGTCGTCAGCGGCCACGAGCTCCCAGGAGCCTGCTGCCACAACCATGTCGTGGTGGCGAAGGTCGATGAGCTTCTTGTAGAAGGCACGCACCGAGTCAGGATCATCCATCTGCGCTTGAGCGTTGATGTGGTCCTTATTCGGGTTGACGTTGATCCATGGCTCGCTGCTCGAGTCGGCAGGCATGAAACCGGCGAAAGTGGAAGAATCCCACTGCATTGGGGTGCGTGCATTATCGCGGCCCACGCGGTAAATTCCTTCCATCATCTTCTCTGGAGTCGTCTCTCCCGCTTCAATGCGCTGGTGGTACAGATTAATAGACTCCAGGTCACGATAGTCGGAGAGCTTGTCAAAACGAACGTTGGTCATGCCCAGCTCTTCGCCTTGATAGATATACGGAGTACCGCGATGCATGTGCAAAAGCAAAGCCAATGCCTTTGCCGAGCGCACGCGCAAATCCTCCGTTGAATCGTCACCAAAGCGCGACACCATGCGTGGCTGATCATGGTTATCCAAGAACAGAGAATTCCAGCCCTTACCAGCGACAGAAGCTTGCTGTTTACCCAAGCTCTTCTTCAAGTCAAGAGGGCTTTGAGCTGGGGCATCCCACTTTGGCCTGCCTTGCGGGTCGTCCAGATGGGTGAAGATGAAGAGCATGTCCAACTCATGATTATCAGGATTGGTAATCTCTTCTTGGCGCTTACCTTCAATACCTGGTGCTTCACCTACGGTGAGGAAGCCCTGACGGCCTTCGAACACTTCGTGGCGCATTTCCTTCAAGAACTCGTCCAGGCGAGGGCCATTGGAGCAGAAGGGGTAGGGGCTGGAGAAACCGTCAGCACCCGCAGGCTCTGTTTCCAATTCACTGCCTGGTTCGCCTGGAAGGCGACCGTGAGAATCAATACGCTTGGAAATCTGGGTAATGACGTCCATGCGGAAGCCGTCAATGCCGCGGTCAAGCCAGCGGTTCATCATCGCATACACAGCCTTGCGAACCTCAGGGTTCTCCCAATTGAGGTCAGGCTGCTTCTTGGAATACTGATGGAAGAAGTATTCTCCTCGCTTTTCGTCGTACTGCCATGCAGAACCGCCAAAGTAGCTACCCCAGTTGTTTGGTTCTGCACCTGGAGTGCCTGGCTTGTGTCCCGGACGCGCAGGACGCCACCAATACCAATCAGCATGAGGATCATTCTTATCGCGGGATGCTTGGAACCAGGCGTGCTCGTCGGAAGTGTGGTTGACCACGAGGTCCATGACGATCTTCAAACCACGAGCATGAGCCTGCTTGAGCAACTCATCCATATCAGCCATAGTGCCGAACATGGGATCGATATCCTCATAGTCGGAAATATCATAGCCATTGTCATCCTGGGGAGAACGATAAACAGGAGATAACCACAACACATCAACACCCAGATCAGCCAAATAATCCAAGCGAGAAGTAATACCCTTTAAATCACCAAAACCATCATTATTCGTATCCTGAAAACTATCGTATCCTGAAAACTACGCGGATAAATCTGATACACCACCGCATTCGACCACCACGGGTTTGGCGTTGCGCCGTTGGTATGGATGGAATCAGGTACTGACAGCCTATTCTGAGCAGTCATCATTGACCTTTCTCTCTTGCCTACTATTTTCTTTCATTATAAAAATAATTCAGAGACTATACAAGACCTTGTCCATTTCCTGATTAGCCTCAATAATCCTTCTTGACCTGCTCAAATTAATAACTTTTCAAAGACTTTGAATATGTTGCATCATCCCATATCCATAGAAATACACAATTATGACGTTTTCATAATCCTAACTATAAAATTATTTATATGTACATTTTTCCAAATATGCATCTTATTGAATGTTTCTTCATCATGACCTTTTGAAGTTCTCTCTTTTGGAAAGTACTAGTGTCAATTGAATTTTATAATTCAATAAAAAAGAATATCGATATATATCAGCAATTATAGTATACTGAAAGAGATTCTTCATTCAAGGGCGAATGAAGAATACAGAAAGGGTCAACCATGAAAAGCAAAAAAGCAAACATTCTGATGGCAGGTGTTCTCTGTATTGCATTTTTCTGTGCACCTGCTATTACAAATGCAGAGACTCTCACCATTTATACACAAGAAAAGTTCCAAGGGAATAGCCTGATCTCTTCAACATGTAACCTTGACGTTGTTGACAACGTTTACGATTCAGGCGCATTCGAGAGTCAGATAAAAGGCCATAAATGGACATCAGTTTGGAATAATACAGTTCTTTTTGGAGATGAAAGAATCGCAAAAATCTGGAATGGGACGAGTATCGGTTCATTCAACTACAAGAATACAGCTGATCATTTCACTTGTAATGGAGGAGATTAATCTCTCAATATAAGAATATAAGACGAGAGAGATAGAGAAATCTATCTCTCTCCTTTTCAAGAAACACAATTATGAAAAAGATAATCCTCTTGCCAGCAATTGTATTAGTACTCATTTCAATAAGTAGCTGTGGAACACAAAGCACTCAAATATCCGACACTACATATCACGCAATACGGAGCATCTCTGATCCATCAAATAAAGTGTTTTCAGCTCATAATATACTTGAATTACAATGTCTCAATGCTCACGGATTTCACTATCCTATCTCCTACACGACCGATGAAACAGATAATACAACTACATCGATCCGAGGAATTTGGAAAGATCAAAAGTCCGCGCTTCTTCGAGGCTATGATTCAACATTTTCACCTCAGACTGATGATTCAATAGAGGACTATATCGCGAATTTCTCCGACGAAGAGAAAAAGGTACATGACATTCTGGTTGACGTGTCGCAACCATCAAACTGCCCAACATATGCTTGGAGCATTTTATTTGATAATAAAAAGAGTGCTGTCGTTCTCACAAACTCGTACAACGAGTTATATCCGCACATACGGTTAACTGACTCATACCGTCATGATATTCAAAAACTGATGCAGGAAAAATACTCCCCTTGCATGAAAGGTTACGGATACAACGTCAATAATCCGACAGAGATGATCAAATATGCAAAAGAAAAGTTAGGAACATACAAAATAGACAGGCCAAATGCACGAGAACAGGAAATGATCATAAACGACTATTCCTGTCAAGATAAAGCTCAGCTACGCAAAAAAATCCAATATTACGAACGTCATAGCACGGACTCATGGATAGCAAGTCACGAAGCTCTCATTCTTGAACGCGCGGAGAAAATGCATAGTGCAGAAGCAGTTGCAAATAAAGTAATCAACGGCTCCTACAGCTATCAAACATCACTAACTGATACAAGAATTTCAAAACAAGAAAGGGAAAAAATCCAGAATATTCCCTCGCTCCCGCAATAAAGATAGGTGATTGAAGCTGAATTACCTTTTTGCAAAGAACAGTGGAAGAGAAAGAGAATCTCATGTGGCGCAGCCGATCCCATGTTTACAAAGAGAAAGTGAAGAAAACCAATCAGCACGTCTCTGTATCACGTGCATACACGAGTATGCTAACTATTGCTTCTCTTTTCTTGATTATTTTATGTACCATTATTGCCACAGTAGGTGTTACTCACTCCCTTTACCACTCTGCGACAACGACGGAAAAACTTGCAGTAGTGGCTGTCGAAAAGAAGCGCATTGAGCAAAACATTCACGGCTCTCTCGTCCGTACTGCTCTCTATTCAATTTCTGTACCTTCTCAGGGAATTGTCACACGAGCGGGTAGTACACAAGGAAGTGAGCTCAACCTAGGCTCTGTCATAGGAGTTGTTAATGAAATCCCCATTTTCCTCTTTGCTGGCGAAGTGCCCTCATATCAGCCTCTTGGACGAGGAGCACAGGGAGAAGACGTTGCACAATTACAACGAGGCCTGAGAGGATTAGGCTATAGTATTTATGATCCTGACGGAATTTTTTCGGATTCAACCGCCCTTGCACTGTTCCACTATTATCGCAAACTTGGGTTCGTTCCCCATACTGCTGAAGGAACAACGCTAAGCCTTGATACCGAAGCATGGAAATCTACTGGGATCCCCCAGAACAACATCGTTTTCTTCCCGCAGCTGCCTGCTGTTGCTACCACGAACTGTGGCAAGCAAGGGCAGGAAGTCTCTTCAGAATTATGCAAAATCGAGTCGACAGCAGAATCCTACTCTCTCTCCATCCCCAGCGGTGAACTCGCTACCCTTAACAACAGTTCTCTCACAGGGAAAAAAGTTCGAATCCTTTCTTCTCCCCAGCAAACCGCCACCATAGAAAACGAAATTACAGTGCCCGCTTCATCTTCATCTACTAGTGGTCAAGATGAATCTTTCTCCTCACAAGAAGACGCATTGTCACTGACCCATCAATCTGATTCAACTCTTACGCATTCTGATGGCGATCCATCTCAGAAAAGCACTACTTCGCATCGCATATTTTCTCTCTCTATTCCTCAAGAAACGAAGCTTCCTGATAACATCTCCGATATTCCAGTAACTGTTATTCTCAAAACCACGAGCAACCCAGTTCTAACTCTTCCAGCGATCGCTTTGCAGCATGAGAAAAACACTTTCATAAAAACCGATAAGGGCACTCGTATCAATGTCAGAGTTGGCTTATGCAATGCAGGAACCTGTGAGGTTTCTGGGCCTCATCTCAGTGAAAGCACGCGAGTCGTTATTCCTGCCCAGTTGAGCACACCAGGAGGAGAATGATGGAAAAGAAATCCCTTCCTCAACATCCTCTTGTTTGTTTGAAAGACATAACAAAAACATTCTTACCAAACACTCTCGCTCTGAAAAAAACAAATGTGACAATCTATCCAGGTAAATCTATTGCAATTATTGGCCCTTCCGGCTCAGGGAAGTCAACATTGTTGTCGCTGTTAGGTCTTCTTGATACACCAACAAGCGGAGAATATTTTCTCGACGGCAAAAGCACTTCTTCTCTGAGTGCGAATGCATTGTCACGACTTCGTAAAAACTACATTGGATATATCTTTCAGTCATTCAATCTCATTAATTACCTCACCGTCGAAGAGAATATTCTTCACTGCCTCGCTATCAACTCGATAACGGGGAAAGAGGCGCACATGAGAGCTCAAGAAGCTTTGCAAAGTGTCCAACTCGAGGAAAAAGCAGATGCATTCCCTGAACAGTTATCAGGTGGGCAAAGGCAAAGAGTTGCTATTGCCCGTGCTATTGCCACTCGACCGCGATTACTTTTGTGTGATGAGCCGACAGGCAATTTGGATACTCATACGTCTGATCAGATTCTTTCGCTGCTCTTACGCATGGTTTCTCCACAATCTGCCGTTCTCATCGTCACTCATAACCCTGCCATCGCACAATCATGTGACGAAAGAATCGCCATTATAGATGGAATCGTCACACTCGGGCAATCTGCAGAGGGAACAAGTGATACTGTAATAACGGAAAGGGATAACAATGAAGTTTCTCTTCCATGAAGCTCTTCGATCACTTTTCCGACGCTTTTCTCATAACATTCTCACGCTGATAGCCGTTCTACTTTCTGCCGCGACCTTTACTGTCCTTCTGGGCATTACTGATAGCTCTGCTGCGCAAACAGCTCGTCGTTTCCAAGCGTTAGAAACTCCTATTCTCAGTGCTATTCTTCCCGCTGATTCTTGGGAGGAATCAGAAACATGGATAGAACGGCAGGCAACGCAATTCCATCATGTCCAAAACGCGGGAACATTCAGCATGATGGATACTGATTCGCCGCTTATCATTCGTTCTTCGCAGTATCACACCACGAGTTCAGTTTCCGTTGCAATAGCTGGGAAAGGAGGATTAAAAGCGCGAGGAGCTCAACTCATCACCGGTCACCTCTGCCCTGATAGTTCCAATGAACTTTCCTGTGCAGTGCTTGGTCAACAAGTAGCAAAGCAATTGGGAACTCAACCAGGAAGTTATATTGACGTTAAAAATGTACAAATGCGAGTAATGGGAATTATTCATGATTCTGCAACAGAATCGAGCCTTGCTGCAGCACTGATTCTCTCTCCCCGCACCGCACGATCACTCAAGCTCTATCCTACTGAGAGAACAGTTATTGCTCGAGTTACTCCTCATTCCGCTGAAATAGTTGGCTCTCGACTAGCTCAAGCTCTTTCTCCTACTCAGCCTGAGAATGTGACCATCAAATACCCTGCTAATCCAGAGAAATTGCGCGCTCAATTCGCTTCAGATTCGCAGACATTAATCACCGTGACAGCAACAATTATGGCTGTAGTGACAGCTTTCAGCATTGTCAACACCATGCAGATAGCTGTTTCACAACGGAAAAGTGAAATTGGCCTTGATCTAGCTCTAGGGCTTTCTCGCAAAAGTATTGCCGGTAAGTTTCTTATTGAGTCGACTTTCTTAGGATTATCAGGTTCACTGATCGGCACCCTTCTCGGTTCTCTCTTCGTGGCAATAGTCACAATGCTCAATCAATGGCCTTTTCTTCTTCCTCCGTTCATTGCTCTTATTCCCGTTTTCGGCCTTGTTCTCGGCGCACTGGGCGGTGTAATTCCAGCAATCATGGCTTCGCGAGTCAACCCCGTAGAGCTGCTGCATTCCACCTAATGGAAATATGTGAACGAGAAAGGCCGAGCCACAACAGTGACTCGGCCTTACGAAAAGGTTCAGCTACATCAGTGAGCAAAGGCTCAGTAAGCTCACTCGCCCTTCACAGCGCCACGCATGACGCCGGAGATGACCCACTTCTGCGAGATGACGTACACCACCAACACTGGCAGCATAGCCATCAAGTAGGAGGAGAAGGCCACTGGGTAGTTCGTAGCGAACTGGCTGGAGAAGACGTACTGAGCCAGAGGAATCGTGGTGTTCGACGCATCGGTCATCACAATCAACGGCATCAGGAAGTCGTTCCAGGCCCACAGAGTAGTGGTAATCGCGATGGTGGCATTAATCGGGCCCATCAGCGGCATGATAATCGTGAAGAAGATCTTCCACGTACCAGCACCGTCGAGGCGAGCTGCCTCTTCCAAAGAGAATGGAATCGAGTTAATAAATGCCGTCGCGATAAACAGGTTCGTACCCAAACCGAAGATCACATACAGAATGATCAGGCCAATGCGGTTATCCAAGTGCAGCATGCCCATCTGCTTTGCCAGAGGAAGCATGAGAACCTGGAATGGCACGAACATTGCGGCGATGAAGAAGTAGTAGAGGAAGCGGAAGAACTTCTTATCTTGGTTCCTTGCCACTGCGTAAGCCACGAAGGTGTTCGTCATCAAGGTGAGCACCACAGCAGCCACAGTGATAATCAAGGAGTTCAGAGCAACATGGCCCAAATCAACCATTTGCGCTGCAGAGGAGAAGTTCTCCCAATGCATCTTGTTTGGCCAGTCGAAGCCACCAACTGTTGCTGGAGTCTTCAAAGCAGTAACCAAGGTGAAGTAGAGAGGAACGAGCACCACCAAGGAGAGCACTGCCAAAACAATGGTCAGCGGCCAGTTGACGGTATGCCTATCCTTGCTCTTAATCGGCTTGCCATTGGCATCCTTAGCCGACGCCTTCTCGCGAGCGGCGAGGGTACGAGGGTCAGCTCCACGCATAGGAGCAGCAGAAACGTTTGCCATTGTCATCAGAACCTTTCGCTTCTCACTTCTCGAGCTTCTTGGAGATGGCCAACTGGATGCCTGCAATGACGAGCAGGACCAGGAAGAAGACCACTGCATTAGCCGTCTGGTAAGCGAACTCGCCACCAGTCAGACCGTTGTTGAAGATCAAGTACGTCACCGTCTCGGTCGCAGAGTTCGGACCACCACCGGTCAAAGCCACGACCTGGTCGAAGGTGTTCATAGCGTTCTTCATCGTCAGAACAAGGTTGATGGTGAAGAATGGTCCGATCAGTGGGAAGGTGAGCTGCCAGAATGCCTTCCAAGCGTTGGCACCATCGAGGGACACAGCTTCATACAAGCTCTGGTCGATAGTCTGCAAGCCTGCAAGGTAGAGAAGAGTGGAGTAAGCCACACCCTGCCATACGGAGAGGAAGACGATCGGGAACCATGCCATCGAATCAGACGTCAGCATGGATTCCGACAGCCAACCAATATGCAATGCCTGGCCCCACGCTGGAAGAACAGCCATGAAGATGTACTTAAACACATAGCCAATAACCAGCACGGAGAGAATGTATGGCACGAAGAAGATGGCACGGAAACCGTTCTTAAAAGCGATCTTCGAATTCAAAGCCACAGCCAGGAACAGTGCGATTACATTGACGAAAATGGTAATCACAATGGCGATGGCAATGGTGAACAGGTAAGCGTGACCAACGCGATCATCCTGGAACAAAGCGCCGTAGTTACGCAAACCAATGTAGTGATAATCTCCGTAACCCTGAGAGTTGGTGAAGGAGTAGAGAACACCCCTCACAAACGGCAGGTACAGGAAGAGACCAAACAAAATTGCTGCAGGAACGGCCATCCAATAATAAGCCGGATCCACATGGCGAGTGGAGAAGGACGAGACCTTTGCCTTCTTGGCCTTACCTGCAAGGCGAGCCTGACCGGCGGAAACTGTCGTAGACGTCATTTCACTATCCTTTCTTTACTCACGCTCACAGGTAGGAGAAGTTGCGGGACTGAACCTTGTCCCACTCCTTCTGCATTCCCGAGATGAACTGTGGAACGTTCTTGCTAATCACGGCGGTCTGCATCATGCCACCCAGGTTGATGGAGGATGGGATGTTGTGGTCAGCGAAGTCGACGAGCCTGTTTTCCTTGTAGAACTTCTGAATGGTCTTCAAAGCAGGATCGCCAAAGTGAGTGTTCTTCAGAGGGGTAATGGCGCTCTGCTCGTCGGCATACTGGTTCAGTGACTTCTCGCTCATCAAGAAGTTGATGAACTCCATCGCTTCCTTTGGATGCTTGGTGTTCGCGCCCATGGTGAGCATCACGTCGTCACCAGCAACCAGCAACTGTTCTTTAGGATTATCAGTAGCAGGAAGCTGTGCAAAGCCGAGGTCAGCGTCCTTCTTCACCATTCGCACCTGAGGAATGGCGTATGTTCCCAGAGGAATGATAGCTGCCTTGCCTTGTGCAAGAAGCTGAGTGCCCTGCTGGTAGGTCACACCCTTGGTACCGGTAGTCATATCCAACAAGTCAATGGTGAGCTGAACTGGCTTGGTCCAGATGTCCTTGAAGGTTGCCTCACCCTTGCGCAGCTTGTCGTAATCGGAAACAGGAGTGGTGGTGCCTGCGAAGGAGGAGAGTGGAGCCTGAGTGGTCCAGCCGTCAGCGACGGTGGCCTGAACAGGGTTCACACCGCAATCCTTGAACTTTTGCACGATGGCCTTGAAACCAGACCACGTCTCTGGTGGGTTTTCTGGGTCGACGCCGCACTTGTGCCACACCGTCTTGTTGTAGATGTAGCCAGAAGCATTTCCTGCAAATGGCAGACCGTACACACGCTTCTTTGCGGGGTCGGTGGTCTGAACCAGGTTGCGAGAAATTTCAACCATGCCCTTGTTGAGCTTCTTGACGATCGGGTCGTTGGTGAAATCGTGGAACATGCCTGCAGCAGCGAATGTTCCAAAGCTGATATCACCGTTGAAAGTAATAACATCAGGCACGCGGTTCTTCACGAAGCGCGTACGCAAATCGGTCTGTGCGTTGGCCGAATTGTTGATGTTGATATGAATATGCGGGTGTTCTTTTTCAAACTGACGAGCCAAAGTCTCAAACTGATTCTTTGCTTCGGCCTTAAATTGGAAGAAGTCCAGGGTGACGTCATCACTGCCCATCACTCCACAGCCCACAAGGGACATCGTGGTAGCAACCGAAACCGCGATAGCTGCTGCTGCCCTGGCCACCTTCCTGACCGTGCCGGAATGTACCTGCATCGGATGTGACCTTTCTCCTCGTTGATACTTCATCAGTCGTTCTCAAGAACTTGTTTTCCCACCACCAGCTGGACCTCAATTGCTGAGCAAACGTTGCCTCTCGAAATTTGCCGAGCGACTGTTGCTGGGCGAACCTCGCTGTGCAAACTTTGCCGAGCGACCATTGCTGAGCAAAATATGCTGTGCAATTCATGCCATCCTTGCTGAATGAACTCTGGGAAAATTCATTCTGAGGAAATGCTTCCTCACATTTCCATCTCTTTCATTGTCGACGGTCTTTTTTTACTTTCAAAACCACGACAAATGCAATAAGATGAAATTAATAACGAAATGCCAGAGGAGTAGTGCAGGCGCTTGCGCTTGAGCCCTAGGGTGTTGAGCTGCGTGAGTTTGCGTCTCGCGTGCTTTGGATTATGTGAGTTTGTGTTTTGCAAGCTGCGCGGACGCGAGCCACCTACTTCTGAGTGAATGAGAGAGAGTTACTATGGCAGATTTCGATAAGGCAGCGCTTTTCCCGCCACAAGCCGCTCAACCATGGTTTGACGGTTCTGAGTGGACGCACCGTCTCGCCGCCGATATTTTGATGTATGGCCCTATTTCTCGCACAGGCCTCGCTCGTCTTCACTCTCTCAGCCAGGGTACGGTTTCACGCATTACCGCCGACCTTATTTACGATGGTGTTATTACTTCTACCGATGAAGAAAACTCCAACTCCCCTGTCGATGAGCAAGACGCAGAAGATAAAGACTCTGCAGGCCGCGGCCGCCCACAGACTAATTTGCGCATCATCGACGACGCCAACACCTTTGTGGGAATTAATCTGCGCGGTGAAGTCGCCCGCGCAATGCTCGTGAACACCTCCTGCAAGCAGCAAGGAAACGTGCACGAAGAGTACTTCACTGACACTACCCCGCAAAATGTGACGCGCGCTTTAGCCAAGCTCATCTACCAGTGCTGCGACGAAGCAAAATCGTTGAATTTGCCGACTCCGCGCATGGTGGGCGTGAGCATTGGCGGCCACATTATGGACGATGGAACTGTTGACCAAGCCCCATTCTTGGCATGGAACCATCGTGTTGATGTGGGTGGAATGGTGTCCGAATTGACGAATATTCCGTGCTATATTTTCAACAATTTGGACTCTCTTCTGCGCTACCAGCAGTGGTTCGGTGCAGGGATTGGCGAGACTGATTTCGCTATTGTTACCGTGGGCGCAGGAGTCGGCTACGGCCTGGTTTCTGGTGGCGAAGTGGTGCAAGCTCCTGGAGAATCCTACGGATTAGCAGGCCATATTCTCATCGACCCTGACGGCCCAGCCTGCTTGTCCGGTCGTCGTCATCGCGGTTGCTCGCAGTGCTTGACGAATGATTCTTTGGCTCAGGAATACTCGGAAATGATTGGCTCTCCGAAGACTTTCGACGACTATGCTCATGACGTTGAGCAAGGCGTTCCTCAGGCAAAGCGCCTAGTTCAGCGCGAAGCCTTCCGCGTAGGCGCACTCTTGGCAGTAGTGGCCAATATGGCTATGCCTCGCACCATTTTCATCTCTGGTGAGTCTTGCTCTATTTTGAAGTACGCGATGGAGTCGATTCGCATGGGATTGTCAGAATACCGACCCAGCCGCGCACCTCAAGTTGAGTTCAGCATTCTTCAGGATGACGATTCCCCATGGATGATGGGCGCCGCAACTGAAGCAATCCGCCTCTTCGTCCTCGGCCCGAAGATGGCGCTGAAGTGAGTGCGCTGAGGGGCTCAGCTCGGCGCTGACGATCTCAAGTGCTGACAGGTTGAGCGAAACTCGAGTACCGACGGACTGACAGCGTTGGAGTGACAGCATTCCCGACATTTTATAAATCAAAATTTGTATGGGCGGCTTGTGATGAGCAAGCCGCTTTTCTTATGCGCTCGTGAGGAACAGAAGTCGCGGCTTTGCTACGGCCGCAGCGGTTGCGAGGTGAGTGGAATTCACTGCGTTCATGGCATTCATGCCTTTCATGAGGTTCACGGCGAAACATGAATTCCTCAGCAACTGAGCAGCCTCACAAATGGCTCTCTTATTTCTTGTACTTTTTTCTTCTCACAAGCGCGATTTATTGCAAAATAGCGAAACAATATTTTCGCAAATGGTAGAGCAGAAGAAAATCGCGGGAAACTCAGCAATAAAATGGATTTCTGGAACGTTCAAAAGTGGTGAAACCTTCACAATTTTTATTGCAAAAAGTGAAAAACGGCGTGTTGAAACGCGGATGGCGCCGCTTCCTCATGCGCAGCATGAAGAGAGGCCACCCACCCTCGAGCAATGATTCATTGTACGAAGAGCAGGTGGCCTCTCTTGCGCCGGTTGCCAAGCGTTTCCACACCCGTGAAAGCCAGCACCTGCAAGCGTGTAACAGGTGAATATTCTGGCAGCAACCAGCACGGAAGCGGCTCAGCCATTCGTTCTCAGATTGACCAATTCTGACAATCTCGAGAAACTAACTCACCAGCTAGCGTCACTCTTCCACTTCGTCGACGACGAAGAGAACAGCTTGAGCCGGGTGGAGGGACGGCGGGCGAATTCCGTAACGAGAAAGAGCCTCGCCATCCAGCGTCACCGAACCGCTAAATGCAGGAGAAACTGGCGAATTCGAAGAGACCGCAGCACCCGCACCAGCGCCACCAACACCCGCCGAGCCAACAGCCCAGAGCAGGTCGCTCTGACCGTTGCCCTTGTCAGGCATGTCAGTAACGGAGGCAGGCAGGAGGTTGACGCGGTAGAGGGAACGCGGGTTCAGGCCCGGCAAGCGCACTGGTTCAGCTGGGTAGCTGCGCGATGCCGTCAGCTGAGTGAAACGATAGACCGCCTTCGAACCGTCCTGAGCGACAACGCCATCAACATAGGCTGCCGGCTCATCACTATCATCTGGCCCGGAGTGCACGACAACACCCGTCGAGAAGAGTGGACGCAAAGCCTTGTATGCATCCACCCACATGGCCAGCTGCTCGAGCTGATCGGCAGGAACCTTAAGCAGGTTCCATTCCACACCCAAGTGGCCAAAGAATGCCATGGCAGCCCTCAAGCTCAGGCTCGTCGCACGCTTGGTCGAGTCAGCAGGAGATTTTCCAATATGCTCGCCCAAAATTTCTGGTGGAACAATCACGCTATCCCAGCGCTGGTTCTCTTCACGCTCGACAGGGTCAACACAGTCAGACACCCACACACGGTCTGCGAATCGCAGCATGCCGAGGTCGATACGGCCGCCGCCAGAGCTGCAGGATTCGATCTCCAAGCCAGGGTGGTTCTTTTTCAGACCTTGGAAGATTGAATACACGGCGCGCGTTTGTTCATGCACAGCAGGTCGGCCAGAATAGAGCGAAATCGGCTCGGTGACGAGCTTGTTGTGGTCCCACTTGATGTAGTCGATGTGCAGCTGTGAAACGAGCGTGTCCATGGCGGAGAACACATGCTCATAGGCTGCCGGATTTGTCAGGTCGATGACTTGCTGGTTGCGCCCTTGCATTGGCAGGCGAGAAAGCGCGCTGCCCTGCTCTTCAACGCTGGCGTGCAAAATCCAATCAGGGTGGGCGCGAGCAGTGTCGGAATCTGGGTTAATCATTTCTGGCTCAAACCACAAGCCGAACTGCATTCCCTTTTCATGCACATGCTCAGCCAAAGCTGCGAGGGAATGATCGCCTTCAGGCCACACAGCAGGGTCAACCGACCAATCTCCTAACCCAGCATTATCTGTACGCCTGTGCATGAACCAGCCATCGTCGACGACGAAGCGTTCCACACCCGCTTCGGCTGCCTTATCAGCCAAAGCTGCCAAAGTGGCGTAAGAGTGCTCAAAGTACACAGCTTCCCACGTGTTGAGGAGTACAGGGCGCTGGACCTTGGCAAACTGAGGATGAGCTGCGCGTACAAACTGGTGGAAACGCTTGCTGGCTTCGTTGAGACCATTTCCATAAGAGCCGTACAGCCATGGAGTTGCGTACGTATCACCTGGCTCGAGTGAGACTTCCCCGCCGTAGAGAAGCTCTGCACCAGAAATCTGTGGCTCGCTATATGGCAGCTTTTCAGCAGCCATCACCGAGTTTCCAGACCAGCCGAGGTGCTCAACGTACACCTCACCCTCTTCAAAAGTGAAGCCGGGAGTTCCTGCAGCAAGCAGAAGGCTGAAGTCGAAGTCAGGACGGCCTACCATCGACACCTTTTCGATGCGCGTCATTCCCAGCTTTTGCCTTTGCGCTCGCCTCTCATGCAGGTGGTGACCTGTGGTGGTGAGCACTTCGCTGGCACGAGATGGCAGTGGCCAGCCTAATTCCACTTTGGAAATCTCAAGATTGTCAGCACCATTATTCTCGCCGCGTTCCACTGACTCGTTGTTCACCAGGCGCGCGCTTTGGCGGATCAAGCCTCCAGGAAGCATTTGCAAACGCCAGTTCACCATAATGTTGTGAGCCACGTCGCGAGCTACAACGAGAGCTTGCACACCACCCGCTGCTCCTGGGTCCTGCTCTGCATCGAGGCCATCGCCCTGTGCAGGATCAATCAGGCTGATAGAGATGTCTTCCAGCTCAAAGTGCGGAAATAGTTCGCGCGTTCCACGGCGAATGTCGAGGCGCTTGGCGCCAATCCACGCTTCTGCTTGGGTAGGCAGAATAGATGGCCAGCTCGTGTCATCCAGTTCACCAGAGACGCGCTGTGGACGCTGTGCTTCATATAGATGGACAGCATGCTGTGGGTGTGCCAAGGCTCGGCCCCAGTGAACGAGGCGAGGAAGTTCTTTTCCGCGGGCAACGAGAGCAACGCCAACGTTGTCGCTTTCCAGGTAGGCGCCGCGCAGGCTGTGCTCACCATCGAGAGTGGTGCCTGAAAGGCTGACAATGCGCACTCCCGCTGAGGACGTCAGTTCAGTCATATTTCATCCTTCCCTATCCGTGTATTAGGGTGAGAAAGCAAGTAAACTTCTCCACACCGAGGACACTGGATATCCCCCTTCTTCTCTGAAGAGAGAATCACTGTATTCCAGAATAAACAGAGTCTGAATTTTTGTCAGAAAGTAAAAAAATGGATATTCGGCAAGCAAAGCCCACCGAATATCCATCAATGCAACAAGTTCAGGCCTGATAACTCAATGAATACCCGCCTGACGAGGTGAATTAATTCTTCTGCAATCCGCAGATTTCATCGATTTTCGCAAGCTCTTCAGCGCTAAATTCGATATTGCGCAAAGATTTCACGTCATCAAGCACCTGCGACGGGCGGGAAGCACCCACCAACACCGAGGTGACCTGCTTATGAGAGAGCAGCCAGGCAATAGCCATTTCAGCCAACGTCTGACCACGCTGCTCGGCCATATCGTTGAGTACGCGAATTTGAGCGAGCCTCTCGTCGGTCAGAGCGCTCTTGTTGATGTAACGCGGGTCGCGGCCGATGCGAGAGTCTGCCGGAATGCCGTTGAGGTAACGGTTGGTGAGCAAGCCTTGTGCCAGTGGCGAGAAGGCGGTGATGCCAATGCCGTTGTTTTCTGCGGTTTCGAGCAGGCCGTCACGCTCCACCCAACGCTCGAAAATGGAGTAGCTGACTTGGTTGATGACGAATGGCACATGCATTTCGCGCAGCATATTGGCTGCTTTCACGGTGTCACGAGAACCGTAGCTGGAGATTCCCACGTAAAGAGCCTTGCCTTGGCGAACGATGTCGGCCAGAGCGGTCATGGTCTCTTCCAGTGGGGTGTCAGGGTCGGGACGGTGGTGGTAGAAAATATCCACGTAGTCGAGGCCGAGGCGCTTGAGCGACTGGTCGAGGGATGCCATGAGGTATTTGCGCGAGCCAAAGTCACCGTAAGGGCCAGGCCACATGTCCCAACCGGCTTTGGTGGTGATAATCAGCTCGTCGCGGTGGTGGGAGAAATCTTCTTTGAGAAGCTTGCCCAGGTTCTTTTCTGCTGCTCCGTAGTGTGGGCCGTAGTTGTTGGCCACGTCGAAGAGGGTGATTCCTGCGTCGAAGGCGGTGCGCAGAATTTGGCGCATATTTTCGTAGTTGCCGTTGTCACCGAAGTTGTGCCACAAGCCCAGGCTGATTTGTGGGAGTAGAAGGCCTGAGCGGCCAGAACGGTTGTAACCCATGCGTCCGTCGTAACGGTGAGGATCCGGGGTGTAGGACGGATCGATATCGCACATCTCGACCATAAATTCTCCTTTATGAGGTGTTCTGCGCTGGTGCGCTCGCCATATGGCGAACGGTGAGGCTGAAGCGTCACGCCCATCACTGCAGCGTGAAGCTGCTTCATGAGCTTGCATCGCTTGATTTTCACTACGCGAACACGGCACGTCTGTGTGCCGACCCTTCTAGCCTAGTCAATCATGGGCGCACCATGCCAGAACATCAGTCGAAGGATAGAGAACATCCATCAAAGAATGTAAGGAGAAGTTTTTCATCGATAGATCTCTCGACGATGTCCTATTTCCAATGCAAGTATTAACAATTTCTCATCGACAATATCGCAGATAATCCGATAATTACCCACACGATAACGCCAATAACCGGCGTAGTCTCCCGTCATCGCTTTTCCACGGGATCGAGGATCATCCATCTTGCTAATCTCGATAAGCTCGCGGACAATCCTCTCACCTGTTTGCGGCGAGCCCTTTTTGAGCTTTTTCAGTTCTCGCGCAGCGCGTTTATTGAAATCAATCCTCCATGCCATAGAAAGCCTTCATTTCATCAAGGCTCACTGTTTCAAGTTTGCCCGCGCGATAATCTGCAGAGTCCTGCCTCAGTGAACGGAAGTACTCGTCACGAGTTTCAGCCGGTGCTGCAAACTCAAAAGGAATTCTTTTCTCGTCACCAACAAAACGCAGGAATCCTACAAGTGCGCTCGACATAGGCAATCCCATTTCCTTGCATGCTTCTTCAGCGCGCTTCTTAATGTCGTGAGGAACGCGCACAATTACCTGATCCTTGGTAGAAACTGCAGTTGTCATCGTATTCCTACTTTCTTGAGTACCTGGCTAAAGTGAATATCAAGTCCTCAACCATCAATATGAAATTTATAGCAACTAGATATACTTAATATATCACTTAGATATCATTTTGCTATAAGAAAAGCGTCTTGCAGTATAAACTACAAGACGCCAAAATCCTCGCAGACACAGGCCAAAACGAGCTAACTTGCGAAGTAACCAACACACCTTCACACCCCAGCTCGCCGGCCAGTCACCACAACACTGTTTACAGCAAGTACCTTGCTGGTGCGGTAACGAAGATTCCGTAGATCATACGGGCAAACTCTTCATCGGGTTCCTGCGCGCCCTTGGAAAGCCAGCGAGCGGTCACAGAAATGCAGGCGGAGAGGAGAACTGCAGTGCCGTAATCTTCTGGCATGCCGCAGTACGACATGCTCAAGCCTGGAATCTGCTGGGTTCGCATGCGGAACACTCGCGTAATAGCGCGGATTGCACGCTCCGAGAAGTATGGGTCACCATTCGGGCCGACGAGCGGCTGGAGGAACCCGATGTTCTCGTGCATGTAGCGAATGCACTGCAAGATCGCCTCATAGGTGAACACGGACATGCCTTCGCCCTTGACCCAGCGGTCCACTCGGGTGTCATCACCCACGCGGCGGCGAATATCCAAGGATTCGTTGAGCTGGTCGACATGTTCTGCCGAGCTGGGAACCGGAGCAGTCATAGAGAACATGAGCGAGCAGATGTGGGAGATGATGATGTCTTCCACCGAGGCGATGAGGTCTTCCTTACCGGCGAAGTACAGGTAGATTGTGCCGCGGGAGAGCCCCGATTCGCGGGAAATATCCGCCACGGAGATGGTGCTGAGCTTCTTCCTGCTCATCAGCCTTCCCAGTGCTGCCACGAGTTGTTCGATGGTGCGGCGCACGCGGGGAGAGGTGAAGTGCAGGCGGCGGTGTGCGGCCTTGTCGCCGGTGCGCTTCTCTTCTTCAAATCTCTCTTGGGTTTCGTTGCGGTTGGGTACTTCGACGGGGTTTCCGGCGGTGACCATAGCCGAGAGGCTGGTGGTCAGGCTTGCGGTGAGGTCGTCGCTGCTCATGGCGATGTCTGCGAGCACTTGGCTTTCACGCGTAATATTCGTGTCGTCGGTCAAGGAGAAGCGGTCGGAGTTGATCATCTGCTGGCCGAGTTGCTCAGCCGCTTTGCGCGTTTCAGCGCTAACCCTATCCTGCTCTTCTTTCAGCCAGGCTTGGTAATCTTCGTCATGGTCGTCGCCGTAGAGGCTTTCGATCAGCTCGTCTCGGCTCATATCTTTCGCTTCAGGATTATCACTGCTCTGATTCTTCTTCGCAGCTTCATCCTGTGCGTTTTCGTCCGCTGCGGCTTCGCCTGGCGTGCGTGTCCCTGCGCTTTCGCGCGCATTCTTCGAAGGGCGCGCGCCATCCGCGGAAGTGTCACTGTTCACTGCAGTTTTCGGGCCACGCTTGCGCAATGGTTGCGTTCGCTCGCTCTCGTCGAGCTCGCTTGCCCGCTGGCTTTCTTCGGCTGCGCTTTCCGCGCGTTCGCTGTCGCGAACTGCGCGGTCGAGCAGGCGGCTTGCCAGCTCGCTGCTCACATCGTTATGACGCTTTTTCACTGCTCGTGCAGCTTTTCGAGCCTGTTCAACAGCATGGCGGACAGCGTCTTCGGTTTGGGCGGGGCTAGGTTCGGCGTCAAAGCCGTGAGCAGCATCCTCAAAGCTGTTGTCAGCTGGTGGGAAGCCGTTTGCTGCCTCGTTATCCTCTTGCGGATGAAGCTGAGCCCGCTGCTGTTGTGATGAGAAATCAGGCATCTGGTCTGTCATCCTTCCCATACCAGTGAAGTACTGGTATGTGTCTCTCTGTGAGGCTTATGAGAGAGAACTTGTATTGTCGATATCGGCCCGCAAGCTTCATAAGCCTCGGACGCACACTTACCCGATGTCACCTGAGGTAAATGAGCGTGCGCTCACTTTCACTATCTGCTTGAATAGCTTGACAGAAAGTCTTGCTATTCCTGATATTTCAAACTGACGTTCACATAAACTTCACATTTGTTAATCATCATGGCCGTTAAACGGCCGCCTTCAATAATACACTTCTATTGTTTATGTTCAATTTAGCCTTGTGATAAACACGCTCACATTCCTCTCTCATGAATGTGAGATGCTAGAAAGACAGCATAGAGAAATAAATAATTCCCTGAAATTTGAACACTTTGTTCATTTCCAAGGAAGGAGTTGCGCGCTAAGAAATGGCCCGAGCCACGCTTTAGCACACTGACAAGTATACGGCTTCACCTCATAAGCCGAAGGAGAGATATGCGCACGATCTGGGCAATATACCGGCGAGACATTCGCCGCCTCTTTGCCTCCTTCCCTATGGTGGTCATCACCCTGGGTATCAGCATCATTCCCTGCTTCTACGCATGGTTTAACATCGCTGCTGATATGGACCCCTATGGCAGCACCTCCAACATCCAAGTTGCCGTGGCCAACGAGGACGAACCCGTAGAATCGCAGGTTGCAGGAAAACTCGACGTCGGCTCCCAGATCATTGATAATCTCAAGAAAAACAAGGATATCGGCTGGCGCTTCACCACCAAACAAGCCGCCCTCAACGGAGTCAAAGCCGGCAACTACTTCGCCGCTATCATCGTCCCCACCGACTTCAGCGCGCGCCTCGCCTCTCTAGCCGCCTTCGATGGCACGCCCAAACAGCCGAAATTGCAGTATTACGTCAACGAAAAGGCGTCAGCAGTCGCACCGAAAGTCACCGACTCCGCCTCCTCAACCCTGCAACAACAGCTGATTTCCACCGTTGTTACTGAGGCTTCCCATGCGGTTGCCAGCCAGGTGAAGAGCTTCGCCACCACCTACGACAAGCGCCAGCGCTCGCTTCTCTCCCGAACACTCGCCCAAATCGCGCAGGCCAGCGACAAGCTCACCACCACCAGCGACTCGCTTCAGGATTACTCCGAAACTCTCTCCACCACCCGCACGACTTTAGCCGCAACCACCGGAACCCTGCGCACTCTCTCCAGCCAAGCGCAGAAAGTCAAGAAGGACCTCGCTTCCGGCGACACCACCCTAGCACAAGCTCGCCAGGACGCTCAAAACCTCGCGCTCTGCCTCAACCAGGCCTCCAGCAAGGCAGCTTCCGAGGTGAGCAGGATCTCGGCGAACGCTACGGCAACTTCATCGAGCGTTGCCAGCGATATTCATTCTGCCCACGGCACCGCCTCCGGCGTTCTCTCCCGCGCACAGTCGGCACTCGACGAAGCACAGGGCATTCGCGATAGCTTGCCTGACCTCGCCAGCTCCCTGCGCGACCTCGCCAGTTCGCCCAACGTTCCCACAAACGTGAGCGACCAGCTCATTCAAGCCGCTGTGCTCATCGAAGGCGTGAATACCATCGCCGACTCGACGCATGAGGCAACCCAAACCTTGGTTTCTGCGGTAAGCTCTACCGTCGACTCGCTCGATTCCACGGCCAACCAGGCGGATACTGCTATTCACCAGCTCGCCGATTCGACGAGTACACAGGTCAACGCCCTGGCCGGGTTGAACACGTCCTTGCAAAACACCGCTGTTCCCGCGCTTTCTCACGGGCTCGACTCTCTTTCCTCGGCAAGCTCGCGTTTGACGGCTGCCCTCGACGAAGTGTCCGAGCTGTCCAGCAGCTCCGTCACCGTGATCTCGCGGCTCGACCACTCGCTGGCAAAGCTTGACGACGCTCTCACTACTACGCGCCACGAGTTGGATACCACGCGCGATCAGTTGAAGAATATGGCCACCGACATGGCTGCGCTTTCTTCTTCGCAAGCGGTTGCTGACATTGCGTCGCTCATGCATCTGGATGCGAAGGGTATCGCCTCCTTCATGGCGTCGCCTGCGCAATTGGTAACGAAGACGGATTACCCGATGAAGAACTATGGCTCTTCTATGACGCCTGTTTTCGTGTCTGTGGCAATCTGGGTGGGCTCGTATATGTTGGCCATGGCCTTCCGCTTCGATGTGGATAAAGAAGGCCTTACCGACAAGCGAGGCCGCACGCTGCATATTTCTGCACGCCAAGCCTATTTGGCCCGCCAGCTCTTCTTCGCCACCTTCGCCACTTTCCAGTCGCTCATCTGCTCGATAGTTTCCATGTTCTTGGGCATCGGCGTGGAGCATCCGGTGGCTTTCGCGCTCACCAGCGTTCTGTGCGCACTCGTGTACAACAGCATTATTTACTCGCTATCCGCCTGCTTCGCTCATGTGGGTAAGGTGCTCTCGCTCATCATTTTGATTCTGCAGATTCCAGGCGGCACAGGCATTTACCCGATCGAAATGATGCCGAAGGTGTACCAGGATATCAGCCCTTGGCTGCCGTGGACGTATGGCATCAAGATGATGCGCGAGACGATCGGCGGCTACTACCAGTTCACCTGGCTCAACAGCTTCTCGATTCTGATGCTCTTCTTCACCTTCTCCCTCGTGTTGGGCTTGGCGCTCAAGCCGTACTTGGTGAATGTGAACTCCTTGTACGACAGACGTTTGCTCGCAACCGAATTCTTCGCCACCGAGTCGGGCGACGATCTGCCGACGACTGGTATTCCGCGTTTGTCGTCCATTCTGTCGACTTTGGGCTCGCGTGGGGTTTACCGTGCAAAGCTGGTCGAGCAGGTGGATCGTTTCGACCGCGTCTACCCGTACCTCATTCGCGGCGGCTTCGTGGTGGCCTTGCTTTTGCCGTGGCTGCCATTCGCCCTTATCCCGACGAATAACGCCCGCCTGGCCTCTTTGGGCATTTGGTTGATTGTCAGCCTGGTGGACATCCTCTTCCTCACAATCGTGGAGGATATTCACGATAATTTGCATCGCAGTCTGTCAATCTCGGATATGACGGATCAAGATTTGCACGCTTTGTTAAACGAAAGGGGTGAATGATGGACCCCAAGCTTCAAGCGCAAGTGCACAACGACATTAAGAAGCTCGCCGAACATGTGAGCCACCGCAATGAGGGCTTCTGGAAGCATTTTTGGAATTTGCCGTTCTTCAACCCCTTCCGCATTTTCTGGCGTGATTTCCGCTCGGTGACGAACTCGGCTATTCCGCTCATCTGCGCGGTCGGCCTGGTGATTATCCCGAGTTTGTACGCCTGGTTTAATATTGCGGGCGCGTGGAATGTGTATAACAACACCGGAAGCTTGAAGGTGGCTGTCGCTAACCTCGACGAGGGCTACCGCTCCGATATTGTTCCGACGCGCATCGATGTGGGTGAGAAGCTCGTCTCCGCCCTGCGTTCGAACGACCAGTTGGGCTGGACTTTCACTTCGCGTCATGACGCAGTGGAAGGCGTGCGTTCGGGCGAGTATTATGCGGCTATCGTCATCCCCCAGAGCTTCTCTCGCGACATGATGACGCTGTTTAGCCCGCAGATTCGCCATGCAAAGATCACGTATTACACGAATGCGAAGCAGAACCCGATGGCTCCGATTATTACGGGCAAGGGTGCTACCACCGTTCGTGACCAGATCAACCAGACTTTCACCAAGACGATGACGAGCGTAGCTTTGGATGTTGCCTCGGCGATGAGTTCGGCTCTGCGCACGGATGAAGCGCGCACGTCTTTGAATTCTTTCGTCAAGAATGTAGATGTGGCCGCTTCTCAGGCACGCTCGCTTTCTGGCGTGATTGGTGCGTATTCTGCGGTGCTGAGCTCTGCTGGTGACGTGGTGGATGCTGCGTCGGCGATGCTGCCTGCTGGCGACGGCGCTAGTGACGGCACTGGCTCTACAGGCGATGGCTCTGGCGCTTCGGGCTCCACCACCGGCTCTGGCACCGGCTTGCAAGACGCTGCTCGCTCGGCCATCGACTCAGCTTCCCGCGAGGCAAAAGCTGCTCGTAACAGCGCGCGCGATGCTTCCTCTGCGGTGAAGAACGCGCTCAAGCAGTCGGATGATGCTTTTGCCAACGCGCAGAAAGCGGTGACCTCACTGCTCGACACGGTGTCGACGTCGTCGCGCACGTCAGCTTCTGAGCTTTCTTCGTTGGCCGAGCGTACGGATGCGCTGGCACAGTCGTATGCTTCGCTGTCGGGTAAGCTGACGGATTTGGCGTCGCAGTTGCATTCTCGTGCGGGACAGCTACGCGATCAGGCGAATTTGTCGAGTTCGCAGCTGGTTTCTTCGGCGCTGACTCAGGCTGCTGACAAGCTTGATTCGACGGCGGATCGCATTGCGTTGCAGGCGCAGGCTCTCACTCGCGTTCATGATTCTCTGTCTTCCGGTTCTGCGGCGCTGAAAAAGGCGGCCGAGGCGGTTACTGGGCGCACTGATAATCTGGAGAAGCAAAAGCTGGAGGCCAAGCAGGCTCTCGCTTCGGCACGACGTGAGATTACCAGCGCGCAAAATCAAGCCTCTTCCCAGCTCACTTCTGCTACTTCGTCGCTGGCGCAGATCGTGAGCGACGCTTCTTCCACTGGCCTGACCCTCACCGGATTAATGGATCAGGCGTTGAATAATGCCGGCCAGGCGAGCGAGAAGATGAACGGCTCGCTTGCCATGACGCTTGGTAATCTCACGGATACGCAGAAGAGGTTGGGCAAGCTTGCCGACGAGCTGAGCAGTTTCAGCCAGCGCGCGCGTGAGGCTTTGAATTCGAGCGCAACGGATGCGCTCAAGCAGTTGAGTTCGGAGGAGCCGGAGACTTTGGCAGGCCTTGTTTCCCAGCCGGTGGGTGTGGAGAGGCATGCTGTTTTCGAGGTGAAGACTTTCGGTTCGCAGATGACACCTTTGTACGGCATTCTTGCGGTGTGGGTGGGCGCGACCCTCATGTCGGCGAGCACGTCGGGCGTGGTGAGCGAGCGCAAGAAGCGCGGTTTGAGGAGGCTGACGAAGAACCAGGAGTTCTGGGGTCGTTACCTTTCGATCGTGTTTATGACTGAGCTTCAGGCCTTGTGCTTGAGTTTGGGCTGCTTGTTCTTCTTGAAGGTGCAGTACGCAAGGATGGATTTGTTCATTCTCACCTTCCAGATTGCGGCTTTCGTGTTCTCCTTCTTCATTTATTGCATGGGTGCTGCGTTTGGCGTGGTGGGTAAGGCGATCTGCGTGATTGTGATGATCATTCAGGTGTCGGGCTCGTCGGGTCAGTACCCCACCCAGCTCATGCCGCCGTTCTTCGGCCGGGTGCGCCCGTGGCTGCCAGCGACTTATGCGATGGATGCTTTGCGCGCTGCGATTGCTGGTGTTTACAACAACGATTGGCTGTGGAATATCGGCATGCTCTGCCTCTTCCTCATCCCGTCAGCGCTGTTGGGCTTGGTGGTGCGTGAGCCGTTGAAGAAGCTGATGGCTGGCCCGACTGCGCTCTCTCATCGCTCGCATCTCATGGCGCTAGGCTGATAGTCGCTGAACTGAGATTATCATTGCGAAGGCCAGAGGCTTGTCTCTGGCCTTTTTCATATCTGCGTTCCTACACAACGCACACGAGCCGCAGTTATCTTTACATTTCTCACCGTATAAACTGTGCTTTCTGAGCTATAATGGATAGTTAACCTAAGTGGCACGAAGATGTGCCGGAAGGAGGCTACCATGTCGTCGATTCACAGCCTTTCGCAGCATCACCCCAATGGTCAGAAACCTACGTTGTACTCACCTCAAGGCCAGCCACCGACGCAATCTAAACAATCAGCAGCTCGGCTTGCCTTGAGTTTCACGTGGGATAAAGTGCAAATGTCGATGGTTTTACTTTCTCTCGCCGTCGGCACCCTTGCAGGTTTGGCCCATATTCTCGTGATTACGCTGACACATGCTTATAACAACCCTCTTGCCTTCGGTGTAGACCTCTATGCCGTAGTCGCAATTTTTGCACTGGTATGCGCATTGGTGCCATCAGTCAGTTTGACTACTCCTGTCTTTTCCATGGTGCTTAACGGCCTCGGATGGATAGCAGGAATGGCCATTTTCTTGGCACTCAACCCTTCTCCTTACCTTTTCCCAGAAAAGATCCTTCCCTACACAGCACAACTGGTAGGGATTTCTGCACTCGTTCTCTTCGCTGTTTATTTCGGCGTTTCACAGCTCGTGCGGCCTTTTATTTCCCGTCACGTAGCGAAGCGTAAAGATAGCTCTCGCACGAAGTTGCCTGCTGTAGCAATCATCTTCGATGTCCTTCTGCTGCTCCTCACAGCCCTGGCGATCTATTCCATCGTGATGGATTTCATCTATCCGAAGGGGCTGTATACCATAGTCTTCTTGTACTACATCCAGCCCGAGTTTACGCTCGTCCTCACGTGGATTGCTCTTGCAATGCTTCCTCAAACGCGAGGCTTCTGTGTGCTCTATCTGGCTTCTGTCGTTGCCATGATCATTGCACAATTAAGTAGAGCATGGGCTAACCTTCACTGGCAATCACTGGGTGCGTTCGTTCCCCTCCTCATTCCACTTGCCGTAGGTTGCCTTGCAGGTTTCCTCACGGTGCTCTGGAGAAAGCGAAGGAATGCACAATAAAGTATTAACATCTCATTCACTGCCTCTTCTACTTCACCCCGTAGGAGAGGTATTTCTTTACATTTCTCACCGTATAAACAGTGCTTTCTGAGCTATAATGGATAGCTAACCTAAGTGGCACGATGATGTGCCGGAAGGAGGCTACCATGTCGTCGATTCACAGCCTTTCACAGCATGAGCCCCATAACGAAAAGTCCACTCTGCATTCGCCAGAAGGTCAACCTCTGCAAACTGCTGAGGAACCATCAGCAGTTCCTGCGTTTAGTTTCACGTGGAACTCATCGCATACTGTGATGACCGCACTCTCCTTACTCATCGTTGGTTTCTTCGCCATCGCGTTTTTAACCATGACTCCCTGGTCAGCGAACATTTTTCTGTCCCCTGCAGGCTGGGCAGGAACATGTGACCTTGCCATTGGTGCTGCTGTTTTCTCACTCTTGTGCGGCGCAATTCCTAACTTGAGCTTGAGTGTCATTGCCTCAAGCGCAGCAGTGAATATTCTTGCTTTACTCGCCATCTCCACACGTAATATGTTGTCTGCCACCGCCTATTCAGCTGGAGTGGTGCTTAATATTTTTAATTCCATCGGCATGGCTGCAGGTGTAGCTGCAGTATTCTTTGCTTTCTATACTTTGTCTGCAATCACTCTCCGCCCACTCGTACTGCGCTGGGAAAGCCACCATCCCAGCAGCACCGGAAGAAAACGAGACATCCCGTTCTACATCAGTGGACTAGTTATCGTTTTAGTCGAGCTCGTAGTAGTTGGGGCATTCCTTACTGATCTCTTTGCTCTAGGGCAAATGCCTGTCACCGTACTCGCCTTGGCTTTCCTGGTACCTGTTCCTGCGTTCATTTTCTCTTGGCTGGCAATCTACCCTTATTCTCAGCTGCGCTGGTTTGTTGTTTGCTCAGCCGTTCTCAATATGGGATTTTACTTTGCTCTCTTTGTACACATTGGCCAAACGATGGATGTAAGAGATTACGCAGCAGTCTTCGCCATTCTCATCCCCTATGTTCTGGGTGCTATTGCTGGCACAATAACCAAAGGGATTATTATGCGTCGTAGAGCACGCATGGAGAAGAAGGCTTAATCAGGGAGGCAGCTATGAAGGCTATTCGTTCCGCATTTCGTTTCACGTGGAATAAGGAACACTTCCTCGCTTTCATCGCTGCCGCCGAGGTGATTCTCTTCTCCTCCACCTTCCTCACCCGCATGGTGGTGTGGTCAGTAGTGCCGGATTCGAATAGCAATTGGCTCCTTTTCTTCTTCCCCATTCTGATCAGCACCGTCATCGTTTCCGTATTTCTGGGAATGACCGATGGCATGAGCCTCACCGCTCCTGCCATCGAAATTCCTCTCATCAGCTTGGGCCTCTTCGCTCTTTCTGCATACAACACGAAAAAGTACAGTCTGGTTCATCTCTCCCTTGGCAAGACTGCACTCTACAGCGCCCGAGTACTGGGCATCATTGCTCTCATCGTTCTTCTCTTCTATTGCGTCGGAGTAGCCTTCAGGCCTGTTCTTGCTAATCTTGAGCGTCAATGGGAGAAAGACCACAACAAAAGCCTGCCGTTTGAAGATAAAGGCTTCTTCTTCATCGCCGCACTCATGTGCCTGCTCGTGGCCTTCATTGTCATGACTTCCCCGATGCACACGCTGTATCTGCTCTCGGAACTCGCCTGCTTCCCTGCAGCAATGTTTGTGCTCGTGTGGTACAGCGTCGACCACTACCCACAGCTCAACAAGCTCGTCGCCATTCTGGCCGGCATCACTGTTCTCAGCCTCGCAGTGTTTTACGGTTTTGTCGCTGCTACGCACACGCATATTAACGACCCTGCAAATTGGGCTATCGCAGCAATTGCACCGTTTATTTGCGGTAGCGCACTCGGTGTGCTCACCAGCATGATCGGCGCTGCAATTAAGAAAGCCCGTGTCAAGCGTGCAGCCACTCGCCCATCCCACCGCAGCGCTGGCCACCCATCTCGCCACCCATCTCGTCGCGCAGCTCGCCGCTTTCGTCTGTCAGCGCAAGCCGGCCCCGCTCAGCACCAACGCGCACCGAAGAAGAAGTAAGGTAAAAAGCGTAAGCATTCGTCGCACTCGCAGAGAGAAGGCACAATGGCAGTAGCACAAGTCACCCTCGGTTCCTCTTCCGTCACAACCACCCCGCTCGGCTTGGGCGCAAACGCTGTCGGCGGTGTTAATCTTTTCCCCAACTTGAAGGACGAAACCGGCATCGAGATTGTTCAAGCAGCCCTCGATAACGGCATTCAGCTGCTCGACACAGCTTTTGTGTACGGTTTGGGTCACTCCGAGGAGCTGATTGGTAAGGCAACTGCAGCGTATAAGCGCGACACCTTCCAGATTGCCGATAAGGCTGCTCAGGATCTCTCCTCTGGTGAGATGGTGGTGAGCAATAGGCCTGATTTTTTGAAGAGGTCGGTGGATGAGGCTTTGACTCGCCTGAACACTGACTATATTGACGTTTTCTACATTCACTTCCCGGATGCTGATACGCCGAAGGCTGAGGCTGTTGGCGCTTTGCACGACCTCAAGGTGGCGGGCAAGATTCGCGCTGTTGGCGTTTCGAACTTCTCTTTGGCTCAGATTGAGGAAGCCAATCAGGATGGTTACGTCGACGTGGTGGAGAACCAGTTTAGCTTGCTGCACCAGGATGCTCGCGCTGATGTGATGCCGTACTTGGCTGAGCGCAACATCAGCTTCGTGCCGTTCTTCCCGCTGGCTTCCGGCTTGCTGACGGGTAAGTACACGGCTGATACTGACCTGAACTTTGGTGAGGGTGATATCCGCTCTGGTATGGATGACTTTAAGCAGCCTCGCTACTCCCAGATTCTCACCGCTGTTGATTCGCTGGCTCCTTTGGCTGCCGCGCACAAGGCGAGCATTGCCCAGTTGGTGTTGGCTTACTACATCGCTAACCCTCAGGTTTCCGTGGTGATTCCTGGTGCGAAGCGCCCGTCTCAGGTTGAGGCGAATGCTCAGGCTCTGCAGGTGAGCTTGAGTGAGGAGGAGTACGCGGCAATTGAGAAGGCTTTCTCCGCTTTCGCTGCCTGAGTCGCTCAGAATTTCTTGAGATTATCAGTACGGGTTGATGACGCTTGCTTGCGCCGCGCTCTGCAGTTTGAGGCATACCCACTCCTTCGTGGACGGGCTGGTACTGGTATGCAGAGTGCCGAGCACATGCTCAGGCCAGTACCACCACACTCACGCCTGGTGAACGACTGATTGTCACGAGGCTACTGGCATAAACCTGAGTTAAACGTTTAACTCAAGTTAATGCCGAGACAAAAACAGATAAAGTTCACTTGAACGAGGAGAGCAATTACTTTCTGCGATCGCGGAAGAAGGAGGTGAGCAGCTCCGAGCACTCTTGTTCGAGCACTCCCCCAATCACCTCCGGCTTCGAACCCACATGAGGGTCACGCGGAATATCCCACACCGAACCGCAAGCACCCATCTTCGCATCCCAGGCGCCAAACACAATGCGGCCGATATGGCTCATCACAGCAGCACCCGCGCACATCGGGCAAGGCTCCAAGGTGACCACGAGGGTGCAATCTTGCAAATTCCAGTTGTAGGTGCGGGCAGCAGCAGAACGCATAGCCTCAATCTCCGCATGGGCGAGAATGTCTCCATTCGCATCACGGCGGTTGTAACCGCGAGCAATCACGCGATCATGACGGTCGAGAACGACTGCGCCGACAGGGACATCAGCCAATGCTGTCATCGCCGACATTTCGTTAATCGGTTGAACTAAGTTGCGTCCGCGCTGATGGAGTTCGTGTAAATCTTGAGTAGTAGAGCCAGAACCCAAACCAGAAACGTAACCACCGGCGCTCACGGCAATACCCGGGCGAGCGATCGCACCCATAGCGATAGCTTCTTGGCGCTGACGAGCGGCAACAGTCTGTGTCATCTGAGCTTGACGCAAAGCCAGGCGCATAGCAGGAACGAAACGATGGTTCACACCTTGCTCGAAAGCCGACGCATTCACCGAACCCTTTTCTGCATCGCTACCGGAAACGGCAGTACGAATGTTATGACTCATCACTACCTCCTGCATTTGGCACCTGAATCAAGCATAATTGATTTTTCTGCGATTGACACTGCACAACCACCGCACAAACAAAAGGAGCTCCCCGCGTAGGCAGGGAGCTCCGTGAATCAGTGCAGGTGAATGCGAGCAGGTGATGAAGCGCAGTGATAATCTCAAGCGCTACATATCAAACTTGCCAGCAGGCGGCAGCATTCCTTCAGCCTGCTTGTAGCTCTCCCATTGCGCAGTCCAGTCCTTCGTGAAAGCCTCCTGAACCTTATTCCACTTGCCCGTACCCTGCGAGTACTCAAGCAAAGCGTTCGAAAGGTCATCAATATATTGCTGGCCAGGAATGTTGATGGAGAACGGCGACGGCTTGCCCTCCTTCTGGTACTGCTTGGCGGCGGTCGTCAAAGGATTATCAGGCTGGTACTCGTCACCGAACGTCGTAAACGGGACAGAGAAGCCCATCTCCTTACTCAGCGCCGTGCGGCCTTCCTTCGAGGTGACAATCCACTCCAAGAACTTCAAGCACGCCTCCTGGTCAGCCTTCGACGCGCGCTTGTTAATTGCCCAGTTCGCGTCGTACACACCAAACGGGCCGTACTTCTCTTCGCCCTTGATGCCCATCCAATAAGGAAGCATGCCGAGGTCCTCATCCTTGACGGCATTGCCCTTGATCTGCGCGTAGGACCAGACGCCGTTGGGGTAGAAGGCGACCTCACCGCGAGCAAATTCTCCCGTGGAATCGTCGTAGGAAACAGTGGAAATACGGTGAGGGTCCGTCGGGCTATTTTTCAGCTCGAGGTCCCACAGATCCTTGTATTGAGGAACGTACGTGCCCTTCATGTTGAGCGACCAACGCACACCCTTATCACGCATTTCGAAGAAGTACGGAACGCGATTCATATGAGCCGCATAACGGTAGTTATTCGACGGGTCGAGGCCTGGAGTGGAGAACGCGCCTTTGATGCCCAGGTCAGCTTTATGCTCCTGCATCGACTCGGCAACCTTCTTCAAAGTGGCGTAATCCTTAAGCTCTGAGGCTTGCTTGATGACGGCGTAAGGCTTGGAAACGTACTTGTTGAGAATTGCCTTGTTATAAATGATGCCGTACCACTCGCCTGCATAAGGAAGCGTATACACGTTCTTACCATCACCAAAGGCGTTCGACTTTCCTTCTGCGTCTAGCTGCTTATACAGCTTCGTGTTTTGCAGCGGGCGGAGGAACTTGCGGAAGCGAATGTACTGGTCGAAACCTGCGAGGTTGAACAAGCCAGGGCCGTTCTTCTTGCCCAATTCAGACGTGATGGTGGAGTTTGAGGTTCCGGAAGCTGCAGTGCGAATTTGAACTTCAACACCGGTTTCCTTCTGGTACTTCTTACCGAGGTCTTGCAGCTCTTTCACTATTTCTGGCTTGGTGTTGAGGTAGTAAACCTTACCCTTCGACGAGCTCGACCCGCAACCTGCCAGAGGGATCATGCTCATGGCAAGCGCTGCAATACTCGCAACAGCTATCCGCGCTTGATGTGTGAAATGAAGCGATGTCATAATTTCCCCTTCCCGGTGCGACAGCGCACCGTTGTATTTCAGCAGCATCGGTGAAATAACACTTCCACGCTACACCTAAATAGTTTCTGTGCGCAATTAATGTGTGGAGGCAAAGGCAAACTGCCCAGATTCACAGCACTAGCTCATCGACCGGTTCGAGAGCATAATTCTAATACTTGTCAGCTACTCACTCTGGGCGGGCGCCTGAGAAGTATTGGCGCAGGGCGGTCGGCGCGGGACGCGGGACGCGGGACGCAGGCGAGCAGCCACGCGAGGGCAGGCGGCCACACGCGCAGGCGGCCACACGGGTAGGCGGCGGCGTGCGGGCAGTGGCAAATAAAAAGCTCCCCGCCGAAGCGAGGAGCTGGAGAATTCTGATGAAGGTGAGCTCATCAGCTCATGAGGAAGATGCTCATCAGCTCACAAAGGACTGCAGCTGAAGCTGAGTCAAACCCGGGACCGGCTCACCGGTTGTACGAGGCAAACCGTGAACCGACGGGCGCGCTACAATTTAGATTTCCACCTCCACCTTGACGGTCGAGCCAGGCTCGAAGTTACCCGAAATAACCGGAATCACGCGGCCGTTTGCCTCATGCGAGACAGACGTTTCTGGCAATCTGGAGCCATTGACGCTCACACGAGGAGTGCCAGAAGCCTGCGACGTGCGATGCATGTGAATGTCATACGTCACAGAGCGATACTGACGCTGAACATGAACCTCAGGCAAACGCTCAGGCAAGTGAGGGTCGATTCCCAAGCCATCCAGCGTCGGGCGGATGCCGAGAATGTACTGGGAAATATTGAGGAAAGTCCAGGCAGCAGTACCCGTCAGCCAGGAGTTCTTACCCTCGCCAGGCTGGTACGCTTCAGGGCCAGCCACCATCTGGCAGTAAACATAAGGCTCCGTCTTGTGAATCTCGGAAATCTCCTCCGTATTCGCAGGGCAGGTGCGCCAGTACACGTTGAAGGCTTCCTCATCATTGCCTGCAATAGCATTAGCAATGCTGATCCACGGGTTATTGTGGCAGAACACGCCACCATTCTCCTTGTAACCACGAGGGTAGCTGGAGATTTCGCCCAGCTCGATGCGGTAGGTGGAGTAAGCAGGAGCCAAAATTGCAGTTCCCCACTTGCTCGTCAGAATATCCTTCGTCGAAGTGAGAGCTTGCTGAGCTTTGCCATCATTGAGGCCAATTCCAGCCATCACGCACATGCCTTGAGGCTCAATGAAAATCTTGCCCTCGCTGTCAGAATCGCTACCTACAGGGCGAGAGTCAGCATCGTAGGCGCGCAGGAACCACTTGCCATCCCAGCCAGCAGATTCGACAGCATTATTCATGCTGATAATCTCCTGACGAACGTCACTCATCTCTTGAGCAACCTCAGTGGCATACATACCAGCAGCCTGACCATAATGCTGCAAAATTTGGACGTAGCGGCCAGCATAGAGAACAAACATGCCACCGATAAACACCGATTCAGCGACATTCTCTGGCTTATTCGACTTCACCGTCTGGAAGGACTCTCCTGGAGTTGCCGTGTAAGCATTCAAATTCAGGCAATCATTCCAATCTGCGCGGCCAATCAAAGGCAAACCGTGAGGGCCCTTATGGCTCATGGTGAAGTTTACCGAGCGACGCAAATGCTCCAGCAGAGAGACTTCTGTACCTGGGGTGGAATCGAAAGTCACCTGTTCAGTGAGAATGCTCGAGTCACCTGTTTCTGCCAGGTAAGCGTAAGTGGAAGCCACAAGCCACAGAGGATCGTCGTTGAAGCCGCCACCAATGCCAGCGTTACCCTTCTTGGTCAGAGGCTGATACTGGTGCCATGCCGAACCATCAGGAAGCTGAGTGGAAGCGAGATCGAGAATGCGCTGGCGAGCGCGCTGAGGAACCATGTGCACGAAGCCCAAGAGGTCCTGGTTGGAATCACGGAAGCCCATACCGCGGCCAATGCCCGACTCGTAGTAAGAAGCAGAACGAGAGAGGTTGAAGGTGATCATGCACTGGTACTGGTTCCAAATGTTGACCATACGGTCCACACGCTCGTCACCAGTCTGTGCGCTGTACACACCCAAACGCTCATCCCAGTAATTCTTGAGCTTCCCAAATTCACTCTCCACAGCATCATCAGTGTTGAGCTGTGAGAAGAGTTCGCGAGCAGGAGCCTTATTGATCACTCCGTGGCGAGGATCACCTTCCCACTTGTTTTCCACAGGAACCTCGACATAGCCCAACACGAAGATCAAGCTCGAGCTCTGCCCGGGCTTCAGCGTCAGGCTCACGCGAGGAGCAGCAATAGGAGACCACCCATGAGCATGAGTGTTGAAAGCATGGCCTTGGCTGATAGCTGCCGGGGTATCCCAGCCGTTGAACTGGCCCAGGAAGGTTGCACGATCAGTGTCATAGCCTACGCTGCTGTGGTTGACGGCGAAGAATGCATAGTGGTTGCGGCGCTCTTTGTATTCCGTCTTGTGGTAAATGGTTATGGAATCATCGGCAGTGGCAATCTCCACTTCTCCCGTAGAAAGGTTGCGCTGGAAGTTCGTGGAATCGTCGACAGCATCCCACAAGCACCATTCCACTGCACCGGTAACGTCGATCTTCTTGACGCTGTCAGTCGTATTCGTGACGACGAGCTTGTTCACTTCGGCATTCTTATGCAAAGGCACGAAAGTGAGCAGATCAGTGGAAATTCCCGCTTTACGAGCCAAGAAGCGCGTATAACCCAAACCGTGGTGGCATTCGTAGAAGTCAAGTGCAGTGCGAGTTGGCAAGAAGGTTGGGCTGAAAGTAAGTTCAGGAGTGCCATCCTCATTCATCACGCTGATGTAGTAGCTGCGAGAGCCGTTGTCGGTAGGAACTCCGTTATAGCGATAGCGTGTAATACGGCGCAATTTGGCATCGCGGTAGAAATCGTAGCCGCCACCTGTGTTGGAAATCAGGCCGAAGAAGGCTTCATTGCCCAGGTAGTTAATCCATGGAAGTGGCGTGGCAGGCGTGGTGATGACGTACTCGCGATGCTCGTCGTCAAAATGTCCGTACTTCATTGCGTATCTCCACTGTGAAGTGTGCGTGGAACTCTGCTTCGAGTTCCTGTGTCAATGTCAAACTGAAGCATCTTCGCTCAGTTCCTGTTTTTAGAATAGCACTGTTATTGATAAAGTTATAGATAAGAAACTCGCAGATCGAGAAAACTTCTCGTTAGGACGCTGGCCTGGCTTTGGGTTTCGCACCTGCTTGTGCACACGAGTTTTCACACCCTCTCACACACACGAGTTTCCGCTGGTGAGTAGAGTAGAACTTAAATGCACAACGACCGTGCCAACCGCGATGCAGAGAGCTGAAACTATGAGCATTCCCATCTGGAAAACTGTTCTTCACGAATACAGCAGCAAACCAGAACCCGCAAGGCTGCCGCCCGCAGACCCCAAACGCCGAAGGCTCAAACCCCACGAGCGTAAAGCTTTCATCATTCAAGCTGCCGCTGACATCATCGCCCATAAAGGTTTCCAAAGCATGAGTATGCAGGATGTTGCCAACGAGATTGGCACATCGGAAGCAGCACTCTACCATTACGTTCACAGCAAGGATGAATTGCTCACTCTGGTTCTCGACCGCACGTATGAAAACCCAGAAGCAGACCACGCTACTTACGCAGAAGCCAGTGGCACAGACGTCGATGGCCACCGCTTCTTCTATTTCCCTCGCTCCTGCGTGAACCTGATCGGCTACAACATGTCCCGCCCGCAAATGGTGCGCATGTTCTCCCTGCTCAATGGTGAGTCGCTGAACCCCAACCACCCCGCTCACGAATACTTTACTCAAAGGTACTTCAACAATTGGGCTTACTTCTCTCAGATCAATTGGGTTTTGCCTCAAGGTATGAGCCTGGATGATTTCCACCACTTGTGGCGTTTGACCATGTCCGCAATGGATGGTCTGCAGTATCGCTGGTTCGCTGGCGAAATTGACAATCTGGGTGAAGAATGGCTGCATTTTTCCGACAACCTTTTCCCGCCCAAAGAGTGGAACCACCTGCTCGACCCTACTCTGTACACGCCTGAGGATGGCTGCTTGTCACACTTAGGCTTGCTGACGAGGGCCCAGAGCTAACCTCGCTTCTTATGCCTCCAGATTATCAGCACGAAAAACGGTGCAGCTGAAATTCAGCTGCACCGCAAAGTCACTTGTTTATTTCACTGTGTTTATGTCACAGTGACAATCTCACAAGGCAAGCTACTCTTCAGAAACGTTGAAGGTAGCCTCTCCCTTGCCATGAGCAAAAGCAGAGAGCAAGGTGCCAGTAAAGCCGCCAGCTGAGGTTGCCGCAAAAATCTGGCAGGGAACAAAGCCCATCATCACGCACTCGCCCATCTTGCTCGGGTCAGAAGCGTAGAAACGATACCCATCTTCACTGCTATGCACTTGCAAGCGCAAACCTTCCGGATTGTTCAGTACAAAAGAGTGGCCATGGGCGATCAAGCCGTGATCATTAGTGATGAGCTGAACCTTCTGGGTTTCTGTCGAGTACATGAGTTGAGCCCACACATCACGGTTCGCGTACACCGCAAGGCCCATCCAACCTTCGTCAACAGGGCTCACCACATCCACAGTAAAGCTATCATCCATCTGAAGCTGGCGGCGACCAATGAGCCGAGGACCATGCTCAGCAGCGAAAACTTCACTGTAATTAAATGGCGCAGGTACAGCAGCATTGGCAGCAATACGGATCTGGGTCCCCACACCGCCGAAGTCAGAGTCGAAGCTGCCATCGCTGCTCGTTTCAGCCAAGCTCACGTGGAAGTGCTGGTCGCGGTCGACTCCAGGGCAGATCCAGTCGTGACGGGAGCTTTCGACGCAGCCGTTGTCAGCAGGGTCGACTTCGAAGGATTGGTCTTTGAGGTCTGGCCAGCCTTCTTCGTTCCACGTGAAACTGGAGAGGAAGGCTTCGCGGCCGAGGAAGCCTTGCTGAGGGTAGGAAGCGTTTGTTCTCAAGCCTAAGAACACCAGCAGGGAACGGTTCTCGTCCAGTGGAGCGAAATCTGCATGGCCGATGCACTGTGGCGAAAGATGAGTGGAACGGTTCGTCAGAATTGGGTTATCCGGGTTGGCTTCATAGGGGCCGAACACTGCTTGAGAGCGAGCGATGCATTCCATGTGTCCAGCTTCGGTGCCACCCTCTGCCCACATGAGGTAGAAGGTGTTGCCGCGCTTGTACATATGCGGGCCTTCCGGGTTCGAGCCAGTGATACCACCGATGAGGAAGTGGCGCTCGCTCAGCAGGTGGGCAGTGTCTGGGTTGATGCGCGCTGCGTAGATTCCTGGCTTTTCACTGCCATTTCCTGCTTCGTTGCCGCAGATGTAAGCTTCGAATTCTCCTGACCCGCTTTCGTCTGCGTCGAGGAAGAGCAGGCTGGGGTCGATTCCTGGCCAGCCTTCGATCATCATAGGATCGCTCCACTGACCGTGCAGGTCGTGAGTGGTGAAGATCATTGCGCCACGATTCACATCCGTGACGATCAGGTAGTAGGTGCCTGCATGGTAGCGAATTGTTGGCGCGTAGAAGCCTTGCGAATTACCCAGTGGCGTGTTGGTGAACTGCTCGGGGCGTGCCGCTACATGTGAGCAGAAGCTCCAAGTTTTGCCTTCGTCGAAGGATTCGTACACGGGTAGGCCTGGGAAATACTCAAAAGAGCTGAATGTGAGAACGTAGTGGCCTTTTTCTGCTTCGCAAATGCTGGGGTCAGGGTGGAAGCCGGGAACGATCAGCTTTGCTGAGCGCACGTTAAACAGTGTCATAGTACCTTTCCTTTTCTCGCCGTCTTTGCCGAGGAAGCCTCATGTCTCCTTTGATATGAGGTACGAACTTTCCTAGATTGTCACAGCCCTGAGACCTGGGCGAAGAAGAGAAGTAGCCCAGATGAACTACTTCTCCCCTTCGTTTGTACTTTCAATTTGTACTTTCACCAGTAATCTGAGCGCAGCACATCAATAGCTCATGCTGATCAGTAATCAACTGCCGGATGCTGCTCAGCGTAGCGGCGGCCCTCTTCAGCCGTTGCAATGCCACGAGCCTTGCACTGCTCGTCAATATCCTCCTCACTGAGCATCTTCAGGTCGGCACCTGGGCGGACGAGAAGAGGCAGAGTGTGGTAATCGAAGGTCTCGGTGTACCAGTGGCCTGGCTCATAGCTCTTACCGGTGAGCAGGTTGACCCAAGCCTCGCCAGCGTGGTCGCCACCAGCGTCAGGAACGTAGAAGCGAGCAACGCTATCCTCACGGAAAATCGGCGCTACCAGCAAGTCAGAACCCAGCATGTACTGCGTATCAATGTCCTCGCATGCAGGGTCATCCTGGAATTCCAATGCCATTGCGCGCATCATCGGAACACCCGTCTCATGTGTGATCTTCGCCTGAGAGGTGAGGTAAGGAACAAGACGCAACTTCAGGCGTGTAAACTCGCGGGACACCTCAACAGCTTCATCGCCAAACAGCCACGGAACCTTGTAAGCGGTCGAACCATGGTAGCGAGAGTGAGAGGAAAGCAGGCCAAACTGCGTCCAGCGCTTGTAGATATCCTGCGTTGGCTTGTCCTCAAAGCCGGCGATATCGTGGCTCCAATAGCCGAAGCCAGACATACCGAAGGACAGACCTGCACGCAGCGATTCTGCCATTGCTGGGTAAGTGGAGTGGCAATCTCCTCCCCAATGAATCGGGAACTTCTGCGTGCCAGCAGTTGCAGAACGAGCGAAGAGAATGGCGTTTTCGCTGCCGTTGCGCTCTTGCATCACCTCGTACACTGCCTTGTTGTACAGGTAGGTGTAGTAGTTGTGCATCTTCACGGGGTCAGAGCCGTCGTAGTAGACGACATCCTCGGTTGGGATGCGCTCGCCGAAGTCCGTCTTGAAGCAGTCAACACCCTGGTCCATCAAGTGACGCAGCTGGTTCTTATACCATTCCACGGCTTGCGGATTGGTGAAGTCGACAATGGCCATACCAGCCTGCCAACGATCCCACTGCCATACCTGGCCGTTCGTGCGCTTGATGAAGTAACCCTTCTCTTGGCCTTCCTTGAACAGTGGGGACTTCTGTCCGATGTAGGAGTTAATCCACACGCAAGCCTTCACACCGCGCTCGTGCAAGTGGCGCAGCAGGCCTTCTGGGTCAGGGAACTTATCCTCATCCCACTGGAAGTTGCACCACTCCAGTTCCTTCATCCATCGGCAATCGAAGTGGAAGCAGGAGAGTGGAATGCCGCGGTCGAGCATGCCATCAACGAACTCCAACACCGTCTTTTCGTTGTAGTCGGTGGTGAAGGAGGTGGAAAGCCACAAGCCGAAGGTCCAGTCTGCCAGAAGTGGTGCGCGGCCAGTCAGTGCGGTGTAGTTGGTCAGAACGTCCTTCATGGAAGAGCCGCCGACCACCGAGTAGGTCATTTCTTGGTCTTCCAAGCTGAACTGGACGCGAGAAACACGCTCGGTAGCTACTTCGAATTCGACGCGGCCAGGGTCCTGAACAAACAGGCCGTAATTGCGGTTGGACAGGTAGAACGGGATGTTCTTGTAGCTTTGGTCGGAGTCGGTTCCGCCATCGCGGTTCCAGATGATCACTTGCTGGCCGTTCTTCACAAAGTTGGTGAAGCGCTCGCCCATGCCGTAGATCTTCTCGTCAACGCCGAGGTCCATTTGGCCCAGAACATGCGTTTTGCCTTCTGGATCGGTGACCAGGCCCATGCTGCGGAAGCCAGAGTGTGCAATGCGCTTACCGTCATACTCATAACTAAAGTCGATGACGTCACCCTTGCCAACGTGCAAGGTGAGCTTGCCGGAACGGTAGCGATACTCGTTGTCATCTTCTTCAATAACAACTGTGTTTTCTGGGTCCACGTCGAGCGGGAACTTCGGCTCCTTGCTGCGGTCGAGGGCATAATTCACCAAGCGCGTGGTGATGATGTTTTCACGGGGGCTGCTCACTTCAATGGTGAGAATGCCTCCATCCAAAGTCATGCCAGCGTTGCGAATAGGAGAATTGAAAGGCGCGAAGAGAACGAGTTTGTCTCCTTCACGGCGGGACGTATAGATATTGGCTGCGTACTTTGCTTCGAAACCATCTTCGACAAGCCACTCACCATTGAGAAACTTCATTTTTCCTCCTGCCCACAGGGCCGGTTACGGATGATTTATTCTTGCTATCTTACTATTGATAACTTAATCGATAAAGAGAGAAACACGTTTCCCGGCGACGAAACACAATTACTTGAGATTACCAGCGCTGATAATCTGAAGCGTTTCAGAGCCTGTGCCTACTGCTGAACAGGAAGCGTGCCGTTGGGGAAATCGGCAGGAACCTCACCCACCACATGAGCCGGGTTGCCCACAGCAATAGAGTTTGCAGGAATAGACTTCACCACAACTGCTCCAGCGCCGATAACGCAATTGTCACCAATGCTCACGCCTGGGCAGACGGTGACATTACCCCCAAACCACACATTGTTACCAATGCGAACGTCTGAATTATTCTGCCAGCCGTCCAAACGCGGGCCTGCAGCGACAGCATGGTTCGGCGTGTAAATAGAGCAGCGAGGCCCAATCAGGCAATCCTCACCGATGCTGACAGCACCGCCTCCCACGATGAGGAAATCCATGTTGATGAACGTGCGCTTGCCAATCTTCAAGCCCAAACCATAATCCAGGCGGATCGGAGGGCGAATGTCAACACCCTCCCCTGCCTCAGGTACGAGCTCATGGAAAAGCTTCATCGCATGCTCGTTATCGGTGAAGAAGGTACGGTTAATTTCATCGCAGGTTGCTTGCGCTTCCCACGTCAGCTGCGGCAAAATGTCAGACTTGCGGTATTGCAACCATTCGTCGCCAAACACTTTGGCAACGTCAGGGTATTTATCCATCATTTCTTGCACGTAAGCGCTCGGAATATACTGCTCGTCATGCCATGCGCCTTGCGCCCTGCGATGTTCTTGAACCATAGGATCACCTCTCGTGTGAAGTGGTTGCGAGTTGCTAGCTGCACGTTCGTAGCACCTTCAGAAAGCAGACTCACAACCCCTTCATTTCGTCATTACTCATTGCGTCTACTCAGTAAAGACGGCATCAGGGAAGAGCCGGCTCATCCAGGCATGGAAGAGCTCAGGCCATGCTTGAATATCTTTCTCAATGCCGTAGTTATGCCATCCCCTAATGCTGGTTTCGCGCGTTCCCAAGCTCAGGCCATGGCCTCCTTGTGGGAACACGTGCAGCTCAACAGGAACATGATGTTCAATGCATGCTTGGGCGAAGTACAAAGAGTTCTCCACTGGCACAGTATCATCTGTTGCGGTATGCCACAGGAATGTTGCAGGAGTGTGCTCGTCGACGCGATTTTGCAAGGAAAGCTTCTCAATCCATTCTGGATCAGCCTTGTGCTCACCCAGCAGATGGTCGAAGGAACCACGGTGAGCCTTCGCTCCTCCATCAATGACGGAGTAGCCGAGCACCAGGCCGTTTGGCTTGATCTCATCCTCGCTGAAGCCATGCTCACCAAACACAGGGTCGGTAGCATAAGTCGTCGCAAGATTAGCAGCAAGGTGACCGCCAGCCGAGAAGCCCATGAGCACGATCTTGTCAGAATCGACATGCCACTGCTCGCTGTTGTGACGAATCACGCGCATAGTTTGAGCCAATTGCAGCAGTGCAGTTGGCCATACGCTCGGCCAGCACGAGTAGCGCAGGACGAACACGTTGTAGCCATAGCTCACGAGTTTCAGGGCGACTGGCTCTGCTTCCCTATCAGAGGTCATTTCATAACCACCACCAGGCACGACGACAATGGTGGCGCGCTTGCGCTCGGCATCCATCTCTTCTGAGTTGTCGATAACGTAGCCCGTCAGCTTTGCTGTGGTGCCATCGATTCCTTCGATGTTGGTATCAAAGACCTGCATAGTTATCCTTTCACGTTGCCGTGAAGCATACACTTAGTTAAGCCGTTTAACTAAGTGTATGCTTCGCTCTTCCCAATTGTGAAGCGCATGCCTTTATTTGCGCGCAAGGCAGAGCGCTGCAAAACTCTTAAATTGCTCGCCTCTTGATCACTTCTCTTCCAAGCGCAATACCACTGGCAGAACATCCTCACCCGAGGTAATGAGCGTGCCCGTTGCCTGCATCCTGGCCAAAGCCTCACCCACATGAACATGCAGGCCTTCGCTATCGCGAGTGAATGGCAAATCAGCATTCTGGGGATCACCGAGAATACTCACGCGCTGCATCACACCATGGAATGGCGAGTGGTCTTCATCTCGGTATTCGCGATACGCCTTCACAGTGATAATCTCAGGCAAAACTGAGCGATGCAGGTGCTCAGGGCCAACGCCACCAGCAGGCGCGAGAACAGAAGCGTACACAACACCAGCGCGAGAAGTGAAACGAATATCGGCTGTCGTGTAGTCAATAGCAGCTTCGTTGAAGGAGCCAGAGCGAGCAGGAGTTGGGCCTTCATCGCTCTCTTTCCACGCAATAGTGTCGTAAATTGCCTCGCCATTGACTTTCATCCAGCTGCCAATCGTGTGCAAAATGTCACGATCTGTTGTAGCCAGAGAGCCGTCGGCGCGCGGGCCAACGTTGAGCAGCAGATTGCCATTATGCGAGGTGACATTAATCAGAGTTCTGACAATCTCGCCAGCAGGCTTGTACTCCAAGGTAGAGGTGTAATCCCACGAGTTATAAGCAATAGAGGTGTCCGTCTGCCAGTGGAATGGCATAGCCGCGTTATAGCCGCCGCGCTCCACGTCCATCATGCCTGCTCCCCATGGCAGCGCATTTTCCTTATAGCAGATGGAAACGTCACGTCCCCATTGAGCCGCACGGTTGTAATAGTAGGCTGCCATGAGCATCACGTATGGCTTAAACGCTTCATGGCCGATCCACCAGTCGAAGTACAGCATTTCTGGCTGGTAGGAATCGATGATTTCGCAGGTGCGCATCAACCAATCTTGCAAGTACTCGTCGCTGGGGTAAGGCTTGGATCGCATATCCATATGGCTTGCTGGCTCTGGCATTGCTGGCCAGTAGAAGCTGCCATGCTTCAAGCCTCGGTATTCAAAGCCATCCAGATTTCCACCGCGCTGGGTGTTCGTGTTCGCTTCCGCTTCACGACGAATATCAGAATCAAACTCCATGCCATGGCTCATGAACCACCAATGTTCAGCGCGATGGCTCGAAGTAGCAAAATGCATGCCATGGTCAAGTGTTGCCTCGCGCAGTTCACCGATGATGTCACGCTTCGGGCCCATCTCTACAGCGTTAAAGTGTGAAAGTCTGCTTGCATACATCTGAAAACCATCATGGTGTTCTGCTACAGGGAAGTAGTAACGCGCCCCAGCATCAGCGAAGGCATCCAACCATTCGTGAGCATTGAACTTCTGAGCTGTAAAGAGCGGGATAAAGCTCCGATAGCCATGCTCAGCATGAGCTCCGAAAGTGTCAATCTGATGCTTGAACTCATCAGTACCTTGAATATAGAGGTTACGCGAATACCATTCGTTGGCAAATTCAGGAACAGTGTAGAGTCCCCAGTGAGTGAAGATGCCGAACTTGTCGCGGCCAAACCATGCAGGAGTAGATAGTTGCTCGTGACGAGCGAGGCTTTCTTGCGTAGGAAGCCAGGGGCCTTGAGTGGCGACGCGAACAATTTCGTCGAGGAGTGCAGGTGTTGCTCTCAAGCTGTGTGCTTTGCTTTGTGCTGCAGGGATTGCAGGCAAAATCCAGCTGGAACGATCTGGCATAGCAGGAATGTGCTGTGACATGGAAACTTCCTTGTTCTCATAGTGTCATCAAACATTGTCATCAAACTTGAGAAGGGCTACAGATTTGTTTCTGTAGCCCTTCTGCACTGCTCTTCAGTGAAAGCTTTTATAGCTTCACTGCTTATTGACTAGCAGTTATTGACCTAGCAGCAGTAAGAGTGGCGCGAACGCCTTACTGTTCATCAGTAGCTTATGTGGTGTGCTACTCACTTGGCGTACTGCTTGACGATCTTGATCTGAGCATCCTTGAGCTCGGTCAGGCACTTCTGATCGAAGTCGTAGACTTGCTTGAAGTCAAGACCGTTGACCTTCTCGGTCATCTGCTTGATCTCGTTGTCGAAATCAGCGTCCGACTTTGCCATTGCAGCCTTCCACGAGTGGGAGACCACAGCAGTGTTGACCTGGCCGTTAATCGTAGAGATCTTGCTTGGCATTTCAGGCGAAGTGTAGGAAGCACCTGGAGCAACAGCAAGCATCTTGTTCTTCTCGAGGTATTCGATGGTGCTCTTTGCTCCGCCCATATGATCGGACCAATCTTGCTTGAGCTTGTTTTCCTTGGCCAGCTCAGTATCCCACAGCTGTGGGTTGTAGCCTTGCTTGGTCTCTGGGTCGATTGCGTTCTGGGAGATGGTTGGGAAGTTCAGTGCAGAGATACCGTCGTTATAAGAACCGCCACCATACTCCTTTGGCATATTCAGCCCGGATGCGTCATTCATAGCCTTCAAGCCAAAATCGGTGAGGTATGGCTTGCCTTCGTCGTTGAGCTTCCATGCCAAGCCCTTGATACCTGCGGAGGAGCCTGCGTTAGAAGCAGAATCGTACACGCCTTCAGAAGAGTAGAGCCAGTCGATGAACTTCACCAAGCGGCTCTTATTCTTTGCCTTAGAACCTACTGCTATGACAGTAGAGATGTTGCCTGTTGGCATTGCGCCTGCGGAGTATACCTTCATAGTCTTGAGTGGGGCGAGCATGAAGCCGACACCCTTAGCCATGTTGGCTTCGGAATTCTGGCGTGGCTGGCCCAGCCAAGACCACAGGGAGAGGAGAACCTTACCTTCTGTCGTCTTCGTGGAGATGTTATCCCAGTTCTGAGTTGCAGAATCTGGGTCAACAATACCCATCTGGTAAGCCTTGTTAATCCACTTGAGCACCTTCTGGTACACGCCATCCTTGGTGACAGCGCTCTCATAGCCGCTCTTCTCCGTGCCTGCTGGGTAGAGAATAGAATTCTGCTGGTAGTAGCCAAACCAGTTGGCAATGGCACCAGCATTTTGCATCAAAGCACCATCCCAATCCTTGAACAGGGAGATGGCGTAGATGTCGTTCTTGCCAGTCTCTTCGCGAGCCTTATCCTGCATTTGCTTCAGCACGTTGAGGAAGGCGTCCATATCCGGGATTGCTGGGTAGCCGACCTTGGCGTAGTAATCCCAGCGAATATAAGGAGCAGCAGCAGGCTCAATTCCTTCCGATGGAGAAAGAGGAGACTGGTTGGACACGCTCTGAGGCATACCCCATGTGCCCTTCTTCACCGTGACAAGGTTGGAAACAGCTTTCTGTGCACCCTTGTACCGGTTGAGGTTCTTCATGCCCTTCATGTATGGGGTCAAGTCGGTGATGAGGTTTGCCTTTGCCAACTTGTTGAGGTTCGAGCCGGGGGTGATAATCAAGTCACCCAGATTGCCAGCAGCGGTGCGGGTATCGTACAGGGTATTGCCACCACCAGCGACGTTTGGCGCGATGATGTTGAGCTTGATCTTGAATTTATCCTGAACAATCTTGCCGAACCAGCCCTTTTGAACACCTTGGTAGTTGGCAAGGCTGTCGAACACGTCAACAGTCATCATCTTGCCGTCGTCAGAGGTGTCAACAGCGGCGGACGAGTCAGAGTTACCACAACCTGCCAGCGCCATAGAAGCAACGCAGAGCAAACTGACTACAGCCATCAGCTTGTTTTTCTTCATATATTCCCCCTTGAAAATGGGTCTCAGCCTAGTGCGACGATGCACTGCGTTCTGAGCCACTCGGATGAAAGAGCTTACGATCCTTCACCTGATCAGCTCAGAAAGCTGATCACACAACGTTTTGTGTGTAGTGCTTCGTTGTCAACAGTGACAAACGGAGTAGAACCGTTATTGAACTCTTTATCAATAACTATTCTACTCCGAATTTTTCGAATTAGTGAGATTCCTCCCACTGTTTCCTAATTTCGACACGAGCCTTGTTCTGATCCTTCGCATTCTTCATATCCCAGTCCAGAACAGTCTTGAAGTCCAGGCCATTCACTTTCTCGCGCATTTCGTCGAGAAGCTGGTTGAACTGCGCATCAGAATCAGCCATAGAAGCCTTCCACGAATTGGCGATAATCACCGTCTTGATCTGACCACGCAGGTTAGAGATCGTGGAGGGCTCTTCTGGAGCAGTGTACGAAGCGCCAGGAGCCACGAGAATTTCCTTATTCTTCTCAAGGTATTCCATTGTCGTCTTCGCTCCACCCATATGCTCAGACCAATCAGTGGTCAGTGGATCATCATTCTGCTTCAACACTGATGGCCACAGCTGTGGGTTGAAGGATTGCTTCGTCTGTGGATCAATGTCGTTAGCAACCTCGGTGCTCATGTTCAGAGCAGAAACGCCATCCTTATAGGTGCCGCCACCCCATTCAGCAGGAACATTTGCGCCTCCGCCGAAGAGTGCCTTCTGGCCAAACTCAGTGAGCACTGGCTCATCGCCCTTCATCTGCCAGGTCAAGCCCTTGGGGCCAGCAGAACCACCGGTATCCGTGGAAGTTGCATACACACCTTCTGGGGAATACAGCCAGTTGATGAACTTCACCAAACGCTGCTTATTCTTTGCCTTCGAACCGATAGCAATGAAAGCGGTGCTCGAGTCTCCATCCGTCTTTGCGCCATAGGAGAAGATCTTCATGTTATCCATAGGAGCGATCATGAAGCCTTTGCCCTGCTGCTTGTGTTCTGTAGTGTTGTAAGCAGCTTGACCCAGCCATGGCCAGAAGGAGAAGAGAATCTTGCCTTGCTGGTACTTGGAGTACATGGTGTCGTAATTCTGAGTAGAGGAATCAGGGTCCAGAATGCCTGCACGGTGAGCGGCGTTGAAGAACTTCAAAGCCTTCTCATACATGCCACCCTTTTGAGTGATGGACTGATAATCTGAACCGTCGCCCTTTGCCAGAACAAAGCCAATTTCGTCGTAACCATAATATGTTGTTGGCTGCTTGGCGTTGTTCATCATGTTGCCGTCCCAATCCTTGAACAGGGACATGGCGTAAATATCCTTTTGACCGGTTTCTTCGCGAGCTTTATCCTGCATCTGCTTCAAAACCGTGACGAGAGAATCAAGGTCAGTGATCTTTGGATATCCGATTGCCTTGTAGTAATCCCACCGAACGTAAGGGCCGAAGGTTGGTTCCAAGCCTTCCGAAGGCTCAGTTGGCGCCTTAGAGGACAGGGAGCTTGGCATGCCCCACACGCCCTTCTTGCCAATAACTTCACTCAAAGCATTGGTAGCACTCTTGTACTTGTTGATGTACGTCATGCCCTTCAAATAAGGGGTCATGTCGGAAATCAAGCCTGCCTTGACCAGCTTCTTCGCGCGGCCACCTGCAGAGCCGATAATCACCAGGTCACCGAGATTACCAGCAGCAGAGCGAGTATCAAACAGCGTGTCACCGCCACCTGCGACATTTGGTGCAATGATGTTCAACTTCATGTTGAACTTGTCTTTGACAATCTTGGCAAACCAACCCTTTTGAATGCCTTGATAATTGGCAAGACCATCGAAAACATCAACAGTCATTTCCTTGCCATCATCTTTAGTATCGACAGAGCTTGCCGAGTTACCGCAACCAGCCAAAGCCATAGAAGCAATGGTGATCAGACTGACAACGCCCATCAGTTTCTTGGACTTCATGTCACCCTTCCTTAAAGGTCCTCTTTGACCTCTGCAATAGATTCCAAGGGCAGAGTTCCTACCATGCAGATATTTCTAGTGTAGCGTTATTGATTAAGTTGTCAATAACAAATGAGAGAGCTTCTTAACCGGTTAATTTATAGAGTTATAAATTATCTCATATGCGCAACTGACCGTCTTTACCTCTCTGCTGCTCCATTCCGCTGTTTTTCATCTTCCCTGCATCCGCTTGTCCCAATATCCGCTTGACAGCTGCAGCTGAGAGCCAGACACACAATCTCGCCTATACCCACCATTCTGGCCCGTCGCCCCTACCCGACCTCTCATCATTGACCTAGCGGCAGTACGCAAACGCAGAAACCCAGAAAAATAAAGGGCGCTGGGAGCTCAAGCTCATACCAACGCCCTTATAGCCTCAACGTAGTTGACTGTTACTGGATATTATTCCACAGCCACCTAACCACAAGGCTACTGCTGAAGAATAAGAGTTTCGAAACCGGCCATCGTCAGCGTGTCCCCAAACTTGACCACCTTACCGGTCAGCAAATCGGTACCAGCAACTGGCGAAGTGAAGCTCACCGGCGGCTCAGCCGTGTTCATCACAAACACGAGGTCACGAGCACCTGGCTTGTCAGCGCGAGCAACACGACGCGAGATTTCCACTGCGTCACCATCACCCATGTTCACCACCATCTGCTCCACATCGAGACCAGCGAGCAAGCGGTCGACAATGCGCTCAATAGCAGGCTTATTCGGCATGGTAGCGCAGTAGAGAACACCTGCAGCACCATCCTCAAGCTTTCCGCCCTGCTCAGCAGCGTGGAAGGTGAGAGCTGGAGTGCCTACGTAGAACTGGTCGGTATAGGTTGCCAGAACCTCCGTGTCCGCATCGGCATGCAGCACGTCGAAGAGCATCGTGCCGAACGGCTGCTCGGCAGCGGTGTTTTCAGCAGCGCCGTTGTCACCAGCAGCCTTCTCACCAGCAGCCTTCTCACCGGCAACCTTTTCACCAGCAAAGTGCAAGCCCACCGGGGTCTGCGGTGCCAGCGAGTCGGTTTCTTCCACCCACACACCAGCAAGGTCACGGAATGGCACAGGCTGCTCGCCCTGGTAGAGGCTGTCATGCTCATCAGCGAGAGCGGTCATGGTGGTCATCAGCAGGCGGCCACCCTGAGCAACGTAGTTGCGAAGGTTTTCCACGCAGCGCCGGTCAACGCTTTGCAGGCATGGGGTGAGCACAGCCTGATAATCTTGGAGGTTTTCGAGAGGGCTGACCACGTCGACGGCAATGTTACGCCGGTGCAGCTCACGGTACCAGCGCTGGCATTCAGCGACGTAGTCGAGGGCTTGGGTCGGGCCGACGGAGAATTGGATGTCCCACCAGGCGTTCCAGTCAAAGACGAGCGCAACCTGGCCGTGGCGTGGCTTGGTGGTGAGGATTGCCGGCGATAGCTTGTCGAGTTGCGCACCCAGTTCGGCAGCTTCACGGAAACGGCGGGTTTTATTTGTTCCGTCCGCTGAGATGATGCCGGAGTGGAACTTTTCGCAGCCGGAGCGCGCTTGGCGAATTTGGAAGTATTGCACGGTGTTGGCACCATGGGCGACTGCTTGCCAGGAGAGTTCGGCGAGCTGGCCCGGGCGCTTGACGTAGCAGTAAGGCATCCAGTTTTGGTTGCTCGGGGCTTGTTCCATCAGCATCCAAGGCTCACCGTGGGCAACACCGCGCATCAGGTCGTGGCGCATGTCGATGGCTGCAGCGTCTTCGCCCAGGCCTGGGTAGGAATCCCAGCTGACGACGTCGAGCAGTTCGGCCTGCTTGTAGTAGTCGTAGTCGTTGAAGGTGCCCATCATATTGGTGGTGATCGGCGCGTACGTGTCGTAGGCGCGCACGGCATCGCGTTCGAGTTGCATGCATTCGCGCACTTGCTGGTTATAGAAGTGGCGGTAGTCCAGCGAGTAGCCTCCGAGAACGGCGTGGCCTGCCCAGTAGGCGCCACCTTCCATGCCGTCACCGCGAGTGTTCGGCGGGAAGATTTCGTCGAAGGAGTGATAGGTGTGGCTCCACATGTGGGCGTTCCATGCTTCGTTTACTTCGTCGATGTTGTTGTGATACCTGGCTTTGAGCCATTCGCGGAAAGCTTGAGCGCAGCGGTCGCACCAGCAGAAGCCGCTGTATTCGTTGGAAAGGTGCCAGGCGACGATGGGTGAGTCGGCTGAGCCGGCGTCTCCGCGTTCAACATAGTGTTCGGCAATCTTGGAGGCGAGCAGGCCGGCGTACTTGCGGAAGGTTGGGCTGGAGGCGCAGAAGTTTTCGCGCCCGTTGTGCCTATAGATTTCGCCGTTGTAGCCGATGCGGTTGACGTCAGGGTGACGTAGGCACATCCAAGCGGGCAGGGCTCCAGTGCCGGTTGCCATGACGATGCGCAGGCCGTTGTGCTTGCAGATGTCGACGATGCGGTCGAGAAGGTGGAAGTCGTATTCGCTTTCGCTCGGCTGCAGCAGCGACCAGGAGAACACGTTGAGGGTGACTTCGTTGATATGAGCCTCTTTCATGAGTTTCATATCTTCTTGCCATACTTCTTCTGGCCATTGCTCGGGGTTGTAATCTCCGCCGTAAAGAATGGTTGAGAGGGAGGAAACGACGCGATCGATCATTTTCTCATCACGAGCTACCATAACATCTCCTTTGATGCTTGTTTTGGCTTGTTTGGCTCTTGATTATCAGCTCGATGACACAGCTCGAGAAAGCAACTCGAGAAAGCAGAGTGCAGTGCGTCACAGTGCGATCATCCAGTGCGAGAGTGCAATGCGAGCGTCATGTATTCTTCTAGTTTATCGATAAGTTAATCGATAAGGCAGAGGTATGCTATGCGCTCCTCAGCCTGCCCTCCTGAAAGCCTTCAGTTATTGCGATTCTGAGGCTTTCTGGCAACTCGCTTTTATGAGGTGCGTGCGTGTCGTTCTGCGCGAGCAGAGCTTGCACAAGCTGTTACAAAATTTTCTCGTACATATGTCACTCTCTGGTAATATGCGCGCGTATAGTGGGAAGCATGACCATGCATTTAACAGTATTGGATCACCCGCTGGTCGACCACAAGTTGACCTTGCTGCGTGACAAGAACACTCCATCATCCGAATTCCGTGAGCTCGTCAAGGAGCTGGTGACTCTCGAAGCTTATGAGGCCACCCGCAACCTTTCCACCACGGAAAAGACCGTTGCTACTCCTGTTGGTGTGGCACATGGTAAGAAGCTCAACGAAAGCCCTCGCCCTATGGTCGTGCCGATTCTTCGCGCCGGCCTGGGTATGCTCGATGGCATGATGGCCCTGCTTCCTATGGCAGAGGTCGGATTCCTCGGTTTGAAGCGTAACGAGGCAACTCTCGACATCATTACTTACGCACAGCGCCTTCCAGAGGACCTGACTGGCCGCGAGTGCTTCCTGCTCGACCCGATGCTCGCTACTGGTGGTTCTCTTGCCACCGCTGTTCACTACCTGCACGATCGTGGCGCTTCCAAGATCACTGCAATCGACATCTTGGCTGCTAAGCCAGGCCTCGAGCGTTTGGAGAAGGAAGTTCGCCCAGACATCGACTTCTCCGTCGTGGTGTGCGGCGTTGACGACGAGCTCAATGAGCACGGCTACATCATCCCAGGTTTGGGCGATGCAGGCGACCGTCTCTACGGCGTTGTCGACTGATCTCACACTTCTGAGCTAGCAGTAAAGCTGCTGGCTACTTAAGCCACTGGTAATCTGCCAGTGGCTTTTTAATTTCTCAAGATTATCAGCGCCATTTTCACTCTTGCTTGCGCTGTTACGCCCCTGCGGTATACTGATTACTTCCCGCCGCATGGTCATTTTGGCGAGAGAAAGCTTCATGGCTAACCGGGGTCCGGAGGCCATTTCAGCAGGTACCGATCGGTTTCGCATGGTCATTTTTCCCGATCGGTACTTGCCGGTATTAAGCACACTGATCCACCTATGTTTCACATGAAACGGAGCATGATGCTGAATTTACCTGTTTCTCAACCCTCTGAGGCAGCTCTCGAACGCATTGAAAAACGCCTTCAGGCAACAACAGCCGCTGAAAATGAGACGCAGGCCAGTTCCGGCTCGGTGGTCAACATGCTGGGTACGCCCCAGATTGCCAGAAGTGTGGAAACCTACCGCGGTGCCATTTTTTCTGTGGATGATCGCACCGTGCAATTGCCTACTACTGCTGATATTTCGATTGATATCCCCCGCCAGATTGTTCACCACAGCCCAGCGGTGATTCTCCTCGTCCACGATGTTTCACGTGACGCTTACTTGGTGGAGCGAGAATACCGCGTGGGTTCGAACAGTTTTTCCTTCGGCTTCCCTGCCGGCCTGCGTGATAATCAAGAGTCGGCCCTTCAGTCGGCCTTCCGCGAGCTTGCCGAGGAAACGGGAATTGTTGTGGAGGGGATCGCGCACCTTGCCAGCGACCCTGATTTTGCTGCCGAGAAGCTGCAGCATGCGGTGGAGACGTCCGAGAATGTCGACGTAGATGTTCTCGGCACTTTCTACCCTTCGTCAGGGATGAGCGACGAACAGGTAACGCTTTTGACCCTGCACCTGAAAAAGTTCCACGTGGAGGGCCGCCATTTTGACGCCGACGAGCACGTGCAATCGACGTGGGTGAGCTGGAAGGAGCTGAGCGAAGTCATCCCCTTCCCAGGCTCACACACTAATTTCCTGATTCTCAACGAGAAATTGCGCAGGCTAACTGCGTCAATACATTGAGCCTCAGGTGAACCAGGGCAGTGACAATCTTGGGCTACTCATGCTGGTCACGTTCGCCACCTTCACTGTCACTGGCAATCCTGCGCTCTCACCAGGCCCACTCACTACGCGCCGCTACAAGTGCAGCTGCCCAGCGATAGCTTTACAGGCACAGCTTTACAGCGCCCCATCCCAGTTCGCATCGGAGTAACCTACTTCGCCTTCTTCGGGTATCACATACACCGGTGGATGAGCAAGCAGATCATTCGTCTTATGCTCCCCTGCTGAATCCGTCCACGTGATGGTTGCGATCGAACGCCACGAAATATCCTGCAAAGCGTCGTCACCCAGCTCACGCTCCGCAATCAGGCCCGCGTCGAAATCCAAACGCGCCGAGCAGGAGTGACCGTGCCACAACACCGATATCACGCCATACGTCTCGTCATAGCCAATCTGAGCCGAACCATCGAAAGCCGGGAAAGTGTTGCGGAAACGCGCCAAAGCGTTGAGCGCCTGAACCTCCGGGCGCAACAGAGCATAGTTGAGTTCCATTGCCGAGTAGCTATGCCGGTTGAGCATCGGCTCACGCCTGGTCTGGTTCATCAACTCAACGTCGTTCATGCCCATGAGCGCGTCCACATAGTACAGCTCCGGAATGCCGGGCAGGAAGAATTGCAAGGCGATAGCTGCCAAATACCGCTGATCATCGCAACCCAGGGAAGAGTAGAGCGTACTGTTAATCCTGCCAGTTCCCAGCCATTGGTGCACCGAACCGGCCTCCCCATGCGTATTCTTGTGCACGCGGCTGACCATGCGCCTCATCTGCTTGCGCGTCAGGAAAGGCTTTTCGTCGGTTTCCCGGCTCATAACGTCCGAGATTTCCATTCCGTTTTGCCCGCCGAGCAGCAGCACACAGTTTTCGGGGCGCTGGTACACCCACTGCGCCAAAGGAGCAGCGTCACCACACAGCAGCGCGTACATCAACAGCGGCGGAGTCAAAGTGTCATACACCCAGTCGGCGTGCTGGGCGAGCTGCTTAATCTGCTCGCCGCTCGCAGTTTCCGAAACGCCCACCGTCATGCCATGCTTATGCGCTTCTTGGGTAATTGTGTCGACAATCTGCATGGTTTCCGGCAGCAAAAAACATGTAGTTCCCGACTTTTTCACTGCCGAGCCAAAGTGCATGAGGCAGACTGCTTTCGCACCGGTCTGCTCGAGGCGGTCGAAAGTATCCTGAACGAATTTCCAACCCTTTTCGCTCATCACGTCGTAGTCGATGCCTTGCTGGCCTAAGCTCGCCCAGAAATACGTGGGCTTATTGTTAATCTCATATCGCACAAAAGGCAGCGTGCGAGCAAAAGGCTCGAGGTTAGCTTGCGTAGGGCTCGAGCGGTGAATTTTCTCCAAGTCGTCGACGCTCAAGCCGTTGGGGAAAACATCAGAAACCGGCTGGAACATGCTGAAGTATTCGGAGTGCTTACCCTTGCGCAGAACGTCTTGGAATTGCTTGGAAAGCACAGACAGCTGGGAGAAGTTGACGTTGAAAACCATGGGCATGTCGTGCGCCATTTTCGTCACGGTATCCCAGGTATCGATAGGGCTGGGCAGGTGGTTAATATCCTTCATCAAAGGGATGTCGCCGTATGTCCCCAGATTATCAGGAAGGCCAATCGTATCCGGCCCCATAGTCGGCTGCGGGATAATGTGCACCGACTCGTACACGCCATCGAAGCGCTCGCGAAGAGTGGGGACGACTGCGGAGGCTGAGCCTGCGAAACGGTCAGCGTAGACCAGCAGGTGCACTTTCGTGTTGGGGGCAAGCTCTTTGGCTAGTTTTTCGCCGGTTGTTTGAGTAGTTTCCGGCTTCTTCTCGTCAGAAATATGCTCGCCAGTGCTCATAACCCCTCCGTACTCGCTATGCTCTCCTAGTTTATGCGAGAGGGGGTTCAGCTACTCGGCCGTATTGCGCCGTCAGCGAGGTGAATGGCGTTGCGGCGCAGCGGAGTGGCTGAGCGCCGCGGCTCAGTGCCGCGGCTCAGTGCTGTGCGCCGTCGTGTGGCGCTTCGATCTGGCGAATCTCCTGGTGATGCGTTTCGAGGGAGAGCTTGCGCAAGGCATGGCGTGACTCAATCTGGTACACCTCGCCATACAGAGCACGCCTCCAGCCTGCGCGACCTCCGCGAGCAGGGAAGTCGACACGGAATTCGCGCACACGCCCTGAAGAGTCGGCAGCAAACACCGACTCTCCTTGTGGACGCTTGAGCCTGCGCAGTTCGCGACGCAACTCTCTATTTTCTTCTCTCAAATCGAGGATCAGCGCGATTCCAGCAATTCCGATGGCTTGTTGCGAGAGTTTTTGCGCTTGGTTGAGCCTATCGATGTCGGAAATACTGTACCTGCGCGCTCCTCCTGGTGTGCGCATGGGTTGCACAAGACCAGCGCGGTCGTATTCGCGCAGTGTTTGCGGGTGTACATGTGCCAAGCTCGCCGCTTGGGAGACAGGGAACACAGGAGAATGGACGGAAAAACCGGCATCCTCTGCTCTCTCTAAGCTCACCGTGCCCATCACGATTGCTTGGGCGCATTGGGCGTACGCTTCACGAATACGTGCTTTCGCGCTGACCATAATCACTCACCCATTCCGCGCAGACGCTCTTGCTCGAGCTTTTCACTCAAGGTTGGCGTCTTTTCATCGAAGGTTTTCAACGCTTTCTTCGCTGCTGCATTCAGCCGTTGTGGCAATCTCAGTTGAACGCGAAGAAGCAAGTCGCCAGCGCCTTGAGGAGCCTGGACTCCCTTACCAGCAACCTTGAGCCTTGTACCGCCTGATGTACCGGCCGGGACGCGAACCTTGATCACTTCGCCGTCAACACCGCGAGTTTCCACCACGTCACCCAAGGCTGCTTGGGCTACGGTCAGCGGCAGGTCGCGCTCGATGTTGCGCCCGTTCAGGCGGAACACCGGGTCGCTGGCCACGTTGACCTCGAGGAAGAGGTCGCCATTCTTGCCGCCGTTCACGCCTTCATGGCCGCGGCCTGGCAGGCGAATGGTCTGTCCGTCGTTGATGCCGGCGGGGATGCGAGCTTTGAAGCTCTTCTTGTTCACGCTCAGCTCGACGGTTGCCCCGCGCACGGCTTGGGCGAAGGTCAAGCTCACGGAGGAGCGAATGTCGCGGCCTTGCTCAGGCCGGGCTGCATAAGGATTGCCAGTGTTGTTGCCAAACCCAGTAAACCCATTGCCTGCGTAGCCTTGGGAGCCAAAGTTCTGACCCGCGCCGAAGTTCTGGCCACCGAAGCCTTGGCCTGCGAAGTTTTGGCCGCCGCCAAAGCCGTTGCTGAAGCGCACATGCGTGCCAGAGCCGCCGCCAAATTGACGCAGAATATCGTTGATATTGGCACCACCAGCACCGCCGAACATCGAGCCGAACAGGCCTTCGAAGTCGTCAGCGTTAAAGCCTTGCGAGCCGCCGCCAGTGAAGCGAGCACCGCCTGCACCCAGGCGACGGATGGCGTCGTACTTCTTGCGCTGGCCTGCATCGTGCAGAGTGTTGTACGCTTCGTTCACATCCTTGAACTTCTCGTCAGCGCCCTTCTCGTGGTTGAGGTCTGGGTGGTATTTGCGGGCAAGTTTGCGGAACGCCTTGGTAATCTCGTCGTCTGTTGCGGACTCGGAGACGCCAAGAATTGCGTAATAATCCTTTTTCAGCCAATCTGTTTCGGCCATGCAGTCTCCTTTCCTCACGCCGTTTGGCTTCTGCTTGAGCTCTTAAACGAGCTGTACTCCAGTACATATGAGTGACCCTCGAGCTGTACCTGAGCTGTAAAAAGGCGCGCCGTCAGCAACAGCGCGCCTTTGCATTACTGTGTTTTCACTTCTCTTCTGGAGAAACGACCACTACTTTGGCTGCTCTCAAGATGCGATCACCCATCTTGTAGCCAGCCTCCACAACCGCGTCAATCTGCGCTTTGCTCACGTCTGGGCTCGTGTGGTGAAGCACGGCCTCGTGGTGAGAAGGATCGAAGGCGTCGCCCTTCTGGCCAAACTTCTCGATGGAGAACTTGGCGAAGGCACGGTCGAACTGCTTGAGAAGGCTCTCCATTTCGGCGCTCTTCTCGTTGTTCTCACGAATTCGATCCAGATTATCAAGCGCTGGGAGAAGTGCCACGAGAGCATCTTCCACTCCGCGTTCACGGGCCAGCTGCTTTTCCTTGTTCATGCGAGCACGGTAGTTGACGAAGTCGGCGCGTTCGCGCTGCAACGCTTCAAGGTAGTCCGCGGCTTCCTTCTTGGCCTTACCCAGTTCAGTCAGGCCAGAGTCGCCGGCATCCGAACCATCTGCGCTGGCTGCGTCTGCTGCTGCGCTATGTTGGTCAGAATCAGCGGCTGCGCTGGCATCAGCGTCGCTCGCAGCGGCTGCGTTCTGCGCAGCGGCATCGTCAGCAGCGGCAGCGGTTTGGCCGGCATCAGCAGCGGCAGAATCAGCCGCGCCCGATCCCTGCGCGCTGGCGCTCGCAGCGCCAGCGGCAGTGTGAGCACCCGGCTTTTCGCCAGATGCCTGCGAGCTCGCAGAGCTCGCGGCTTCATCGGACTGATAATCTGAAGCGTTGGTAGTGGTTTCGTCAGAGCGAGCCTGACCTGCGAGCTTATCGAAAGCCTCAGAGTCAGAGAGGTACTCGTCCTTGTCGAAATCAGCCATTACTCGCCGTCCTTCTGGTCCTTCTTGTTGTCATCGTCGACGACCTGAGCGTCAACGACGTCGTCATCAGCCTGAGAGTTGGCCTGACCGGAAGCCTGACCAGCACCAGCCTGAGCACCCTGAGCACCCTGCTGAGCGTAGAGAGCCTGGCCGATCTTCTGAGCAGCACTCATCAAGTCATTCTGAGCGTTCTTGATGGCGTCGATATCCTTACCCTTCAGGCTTTCCTTCAGAGCGTCGACCTTTGGCTGAACCTCATTCACCACGTCTGCTGGAAGCTTGTCCTTGTTCTCGTTGATCAGCTTCTCGGTCGAGTAAGCGAAAGCCTCAGCCTGGTTGCGGGTTTCAGCGTCCTCCTTAGCCTTCTTATCGGCAGCCTCATGCTCCTTAGCGTCCTTGACCATGCGGTCAATTTCGTCCTTTGGCAGGCTGGTGCCGCCGGTCACCGTCATGCTCTGCTCCTTGCCAGTGCCCTGGTCCTTAGCAGAAACGTGCACGATGCCGTTGGCGTCGATGTCGAAGGTGACCTCGATCTTCGGGATGCCGCGAGGTGCTGGAGCAATACCAGTCAACTCGAAAGTGCCCAGCGGCTTGTTGTCACGAGCGAACTCACGCTCGCCCTGGTACACCTGGATGAGCACGGATGGCTGGTTATCCTCAGCGGTGGAGAACACCTCCGAGTGCTTCGTAGGAATAGCGGTGTTGCGGTCGATGAGCTTGGTCATGATGCCGCCCTTGGTTTCAATACCCAAGGAAAGTGGGGTGACATCGATGAGCAGAACGTCCTTGCGGTCGCCCTTGATGACGCCAGACTGAATGGCAGCGCCGACAGCCACAACCTCATCTGGGTTGACGGACTTGTTGGCATCCTTACCGCCGGTCAGCTGCTTGACGAGGTCCTGAACGGCTGGCATACGAGTGGAGCCGCCGACCAGCACGACGTGGTCGATCTGATCGATGGAGAGGTTGGCGTCGGCCAACACCTGGTTGAATGGGACGCGGCAACGCTCGAGCAGGTCGGAGGTCATCTCCTGGAAGTGTGCGCGAGTGAGGGTCTCATCGAAGTGAACTGGGCCGGAGGAGCCCATGGCCAGGTACTGCAAGGTGATCTGCGTTTCGGTAGAAGCGGAGAGCTCCTTCTTGGCCTGCTCAGCAGCTTCCTTCATGCGCTGCAAAGCGATGCGGTCGTTGCTCAGGTCAACGCCATCCTTGCTCTTGACCTCGGAAACGATCCAGTTGATGATGCGCTGGTCCCAATCGTCGCCGCCCAGGTGGGTATCGCCGTTGGTGGCCTCAACCTGAATGGTGGAGAAGCCGTCGTCGTCCTTACCGATTTCGAGCAGGGACACATCGAAGGTGCCGCCGCCCAGGTCGAAGACGAGGATGTGCTCGTCTTGCTTGCCCTTCTGCAGGCCGTATGCCAAAGCTGCAGCGGTTGGCTCGTTGATGATACGCAGAACGTTGAGGCCTGCGATGCGGCCGGCGTCCTTAGTTGCCTGGCGCTGTGCGTCGTCGAAGTATGCTGGGCAGGTGATCACTGCGTCGGTCACTTCTTCGCCCAGGAAGGCTTCAGCGTCGCGCTTGAGCTTCATCAAGATTTGTGCGGAGATCTCCTGTGGAGTCCACTTCTTGCCATCGATTTCTGTGGTCCAGTCAGTGCCCATGTGGCGCTTGACGGAGGAGATAGTGCGATCAACATTGGTCACGGCTTGGCGCTTGGCCACGTCGCCGACCAGGATTTCGCCGTTCTTGCCGAAGGCGACCACAGATGGTGTGGTGCGCTGGCCTTCAGCGTTGACGATGACGGTTGGCTGGCCGCCCTCGAGGGTAGCGATGCACGAATTCGTGGTACCCAAATCAATTCCAACTGCGCGTCCCATACAGGACTCCTTCCCTTAACCGACTCGTAAGCTTTCGCTCAGGTTGCTTCCGGTGAGCTCGCGTTGGTAATCTCGCTGGCTTGCTTGCGCCTGCTCAGTGGCTTGAGATTATCACTACTCACTTTTCCATTTCCAAAACCTGAGCCTACTACTATCAACTTTTGAAAGCTAGGTTTATTCCCGGAAGTTTGCAAAATCTTTCAGAATAATTTTCTGAGCGCGCAAAGCCTGCCGCGCTCCAGCACCAATCTCTCTTGCGAGGCCACCCGTCCCAACCCTGAGCCAGCCACCAGCGCTCGTTCAGCCTGCTGCTCGCCACCGTTTTCTGGTACGCGCAGTAAAACTTTCCGCGTTTTTCCATGCGTTTTTTGCTCAGCGCTGCAGAATTTTTGATAACGTTGTCATACATGTTGCGTCAATGATGTGCAACTCAACTCAACGTCACAGGTGAAGGACTTATGACACAGAACAACAGCTTTGATGATTGGTGGAAGCAAGCAGTTGTCTACCAGGTTTATCCCCGTTCTTTCAAGGATTCGAACGGTGACGGTTTGGGTGATATTCCTGGCGTGACCTCCAAGTTGGACTATTTGCAAAGCCTCGGTGTTGACGCTTTGTGGTTGAGTCCGTTCTACCCTTCTGAGCTTGCTGATGGCGGCTATGACGTTATTGACTATCGCAATGTTGACCCTCGTTTGGGAACGATGGCTGATTTCGACCAGATGGCTCAGGCTGCTCACGCTCGTGGCATGAAGGTTGTTGTTGATATTGTGCCTAACCACACATCGAATAAGCATGTGTGGTTTGAGGAGGCGTTGAGCTCTCCTCAAGGTTCTGCTGCTCGTAACCGCTATATTTTCCGTGATGGTCAGGGTGAGCATGGTGAGTTGCCGCCGAATAGTTGGAAATCGTGCTTTGGTGGTTCTGCCTGGCAGCGTGTGGCGGATGGCCAATGGTATTTGCATTTGTTTACTCCTGAGCAGCCTGACCTCAATTGGAAGAATCCTGAGGTGCATCAGGAGTTTTTGACGACGTTGAAGTTCTGGTCGGACCATGGCGTTGATGGTTTCCGCATTGATGTGGCGCATGGTTTGGCGAAGGATTTGGAATCGGCCAGTTTGGTAGAGCTTGCTGCTCGTACTCCTGATGATCAGTTGAATAAGGACGGTGATAATCCTTTGTGGGATCGTCCTGAGGTTCATGAGATTTATCGTGAGTGGCGCAAGCTGTTTAATGAGTATTCTCCTGCTCGTTTTGCTGTGGGTGAGGCGTGGGTTGTTCCTGAGCATCAGTGGATGTATGCCTCTGCTGAAGAGTTGGGCCAGGTTTTCAACTTTGAGTTTGCGAAGGCCGATTGGCGAGTTACTGATTTCCGTACTGCTATTGAAGAGGGTTTGGATTCGGCTCGCCATTCGCATACGACGACGACGTGGGTGATGAATAATCACGATATTCCTCGTTCGGTGTCGCGTTATGGTTTGCCTCAGATTGACACTGTGGGTCATTATCATCAGTTGGCTCATGATTGGTTGTTGCATAATGGCGAAACCTATTTCGAGGATCGCGTGAAGGGTACTCGTCGTGCTCGCGCTGGCATTGTGATGGAGATGGGTTTGCCTGGTTCTGTGTATATTTACCAGGGCGAGGAGCTCGGTTTGCCTGAAGTGGCGAATATTCCATGGGATCGTTTGGAAGATCCTGTTGCAAAGACGGCTGTTGGGGCGGATGCTCGTAAGGGTCGTGATGGTTGCCGTGTTCCTCTGCCGTGGGATTCGCATAATATGCCTTCTCCTGCGCCGTGGGATGCTGATTTTGGTACGCGCGGTAGTTTTGGTTTCTCCCCTGCGACGAAGCTGGATGGAACCGCGAGCACGGATCCGCATTTGCCGCAACCACTGTGGTTTAAGGATTACGCGGTTGATGTTGAGCAGGATGATCCTTCTTCTATGTTGGCTTTGTACCGTTCTGCCTTGCGTAACCGTGCGATGTTATTGACTGCTACTCGCCGTGTTGATGATGTTGAGTGGCTGGGCAATGATGTGGTTGCTGGTGCAACTGATGGTGAGGTTTTGGCGTATTCGCGTTTGTCGACGATGAAGGATGCGGGCAAGCCGGTTCGTATTGCGGTGATCACGAACTTCTCGGATAAGCCGGTCAAGCTTCCTGCTGGTGATGTGCTGTTGTGCTCCGACGAGCTTGTTTCACGTGAAACAGCTGCCGATGCCGAAGGTGCTGCTGCGGCTTCTGCTGAGCAGGATCCTTTCGACGACGACGCTTACGACCCGAGCTTTGAACGCGAAGCTTCCCACTGGCTGCTGCCTACCGACACCAGCATTTGGATTGCCCTTCGCAGCTAACCGCTTACAGCGCCGCTTCACCAGAGCACCACAGCGCGCTCGTATTTCGTAGCGAACCTGCGGCGGTTAGCCCGTAAAGTTAACCGCCGCACGCGGTTCAGCACTTCGCACAATGGAGAAAGAATAGAGCAATGAGCATGACAGAACACGCACAACTGGGCCAGCCTGACCCTGACCGTGAAACACAACAGGCAAGCATCCATGACGTCGCCCAGGCGGTCGGCGTTTCCGTGTCGACGGTGTCCCGCTCTTTCACCCGCCCGAATTTGGTGAGCCCTCGCACTCGTGAGAAGGTGTTGCGCGCGGCGGCCGAGCTGCATTTCTCTATTTCTCGTTCGGCAATGGCTTTGAAGTCTGGCCGCTCTTTCCGCATCGCTTTGCTTTTGCCAAGCCCGATTACGGAATGGTTTAATGTCAACGTTTACGCTGGCCTGAACGAGGTGTTGCAGCCGGCTGGTTACGACATTTCCGTTTTCCAGATTTCCACTAACGACGCTCGTCACCGCTTCTTCTCCGAGATGCCGGTGCGTCGCAATGCTGACGCGGTGGTGCTCTGCTCGTTTAACACGCGCGAGGACGAGCTTTCCTTGCTTCTGGGCATGGGCGTTCCTGTCGTCGGCATTAACACGAGCTCTCTGGTGGGCCTCGACGCTGGCACTTCAACAGACGACGTCAAAAGCGCCGAGATTGCCACGAAGCATTTGATCAGCTTGGGCCACCGTAATATCGCCTACATTTACACCTCGCATGACACTCCGTTCACCTACTCTGCTGACGACCGTCACGAGGGTTTTCAAAATGCGATTCGAGATTCTCACGCCGATGTATCGACAGTGACAATCTCGTGCCCTTATGACCATAACCCGGTGGACGCTTGCTTGACGCAGCTGATTAATTTGGACCCTCAGCCAACCGCCCTGTTCTTCCAGACGGATGATTTGGCGATTCCGGTGATGATGCGTTTGGGCCGGTATGGTAAGCGTGTTCCGCGGGATTACTCGATTATTGGTTTTGATGATATTCCGTCGGCGAAGGATATTGGCCTGACGACTATGCATCAGAATCCGCATTATTTAGGTATTTCTGGCGCTCAGAAGGTGCTGAATTTGATCGAGAGCCAGCGTATGGATAACGCCTTCGAGAACCCGACTGCTCGCCTAGTTTTGCGCCAGACGACTTCGCCTATCGACGACTAATCGCGCTGCTAATCTTCATCGTCCGTGTCGGCGCTGGCCTGCGCCCAACTGTTGACGTACGCTTTCGCCACCGCCTGCCAATCGGCCTGCTTGCCACTGACAAAATCCTGCGCGTACTGGCTGAGAGCTTGACCCATTGAGTCGGCGAATCGCGAATCGGGAGCAAGGGCGAATAGCCATGGCACTTCGTTGCTCTCCTGCTGTGTTTCACGTGAAGCAGGCGCCGGGACGGGCTTCTTCTTCACTGCTGTACTCGTCGAATCATCAGTATCGCCCTGAGAATCATCCTGCGTACCCAGCCGCGTTCCACTTCCTGGCGTCGCGGCCTTTTCCAGTGACTCTTCACCCAAGCTCAGCCTGACCTGCTCGCTCAACGGGTTTGTGCTGTGCTGCTGCTCGCTATCGCCAAAGGGCATGTTCAAGCCCAACTCGTCGACCAACACCTTCTGAGCCTGCTGGGAAGTGGAGAGCCAGTGGAGGAAATCAATGCTTGCCTTCTGGTCAATTTTGCTGGCTTGCAGGTTGATGCACCAATAATCTTCCGAGCCGATCGCGTAGCCCTTCTGCTCGACGCCGTTCATGCGAATCGGCATCATTCCCACGTTTTCTTCGCTCATGCCGAGGGCTTTGAGCTGCGCCCAGCTCCACGTGCCTTGCTGAATCATCGCCACTTTCCCTCTGGCAAACTGGCCCATTGCGTCGTCGAGGCTCACTTGCGTGAGGGGCACCAGATTATCAGCATCCTGATAATCTGAAGTGTTTGTTGTTATGGCGAGGCTGTCGCGCAGGTAGAGGTCGAAGAGCGCGTGCAGGCCGGGCAGGCAGTTACCCGCCAGCGTGCTGGACGTGCCTGAGGCGAGGTCGCAGGTCAGGGCGTAGTTGACCATATGCTTGGAAAATCGCCACACCGAGCTGCTGCTCATTGCAGGCGTCGCAAAGGTTGCGTCGATTCCCAGCTGCGCGCGGTGAGCTTGAATGTCGTCGCACACGCGCTGCAAAGTGTCAAAATCGCGGATTTCTTCTACCGAGTGCACGAGCGGGTTGGGCAGGGCGAAATAGCGCTGCAGAATCGCCTTGTTGTACACAATTCCATAGGCTTCGCTGGTGTAGGGGATGGCGACGACATCACCGTCGCGGCTCAGCGCCGTGCTTTTGTTCTCCAGATCGTTGTAAATGCTCGTGCCTTGCAGTGGGGAAACGTAGTCACGCCAGCGTTTGACACCTTGGATGCTGCTGACGTGGAAAATGGTAGGCGGGGCCGGTTTGGTGAAGGCGGATTGCAGTTTTTCGTCGTATTTTCCGTTACCAACCGTCGTGATGGTGACGTCGATGCCCGTCTTTTTGGTGTATTCGCTGGCTAGCGCGCGCAAGCTGGCGTCGGCTTCCGGCTTGTAGTTGTAGTAGGAGATAGCTGGGGTATTTTGCAGGTTTTTTTGACGGGCCGGGGCGGAGCATGCCGCAAGATTAACAAGAACACCCAGAGCAATCAGCGCTGCTGCGCCGCGCTTGAGGAACTGTTTCACGTGCAACCCTCCTTGTTCTGCTGTCACCTTCTGAGAAGAACTCTACCTGTCACACTCGCCGTCTGCGCGGGCTGGCGGTGGCCGCTGTGCCCCACCCCCTCCGGTCGCCGCGCGCTATGCTCGCCCGCTGACTCTCTTCACCCCTCACAGCTTTCGCGCACGTGCGCGATAATGAGAGCATGACGAGAAAAACTGCTTTCACTCCCACCGGCTCTTCCCTCGACGAGACCACTCAGTCTGCCATCGAGACCCTCGACAGCGCCAACGATACGATCGACTCACTGCGTAAGAACGCAACTTCTCAGCTCAATGGCGACTCTGCCAGCTACTCCGATAAGTTCTTGCGCACTCTCTTCCCTCAGCTCGCCACGAGCATGGCTACCACCGCTGTGGGTGTGGCGTGGAAGAAGAGCATGGATACCGACACAGTTCCTTCTGCTACCGACCCCGAATCTCGCATGCGTGATGTGCTTGTGGTAGCAGTTGTCAGCGCTGTTGCTGGCTCGCTGCTCGCTCGCGCGGGTCGTAAGCTTGCCGATAAGCTCATTCTTCGTCGCATGGCGAAGCGTCAGAAGCAGTCGCGCTGATAATCTTGAGGCCTTGAAGGCCTTCAAGCCTATTCTATTTTCTGCGCGGCTTGATGCCTTTCTTTCTCGAGTGCGGCTTTCTATTCCACCATTGCGCCATATCGGAGGCGGTGGCGATGCTGCTGCTCGGGTCTCTGTGTGTCAGGTGCCAGGTGTTGCAGAATTCACAACGGTACGTCCACAGTTGCTGGCCGCGTTCGATCAACGCATCCTGAGCAGCTTGTTCGCACTGCTGCTTGGTGTGGTACATGATCTTGCCAGACTGGACACAACGCTTCGGAGTGAAATAATGCACCTGGCCATGCTAGCGCCTCATATCCCCGCAGCCGCTTGCCGCCCGCCCGTAGCGAAATGGCGAAACCGCGCCGCACCAGCTCCTTCTTGCTCTTAGCGACGGCCCATCGCACAGCTCCACCAGTGCCTTAATGACCGCTCACTCGCCTATCGAGTTGCAATTTCCGCGCTTTGGGCATCCCTTCCCACTAGACTGGTACGAAAGAACTATTGAACACAAAGCGCGAGGCTGGAGGGGGAGCTGCATGACTTCGGCAACGCAGGCCACCCTGCGCCTCAATAACGCTTATCCCATGCCCACGCTGGGCGTTGGTTTTTGGCAAATTCCTGCGGGTCGCGAAACGGTGACTTCGGCTACTGCTGCTCTGCGCGCTGGTTTCCGCCTTTTTGACGTCTCCGAGTCCGACCGCAATGAGAAGGGTGTTGGCCGCGCGCTGCACAATTCTGGTTTGCGCCGCTCTCAGGTTTTCATTCAGACCAAGCTCACTGCTGACGTGAAAACGTATGAGGAAACTCTGCTTCATTTTGAGATGAGTTTGAAGCGTTTGGGCGTCGATTACGTCGATTCGTATTTGATTCATGCTCCCTGGCCGTGGATGGAAGTGGGCGCGAATTATGATAAGCAGAATCGTGAAGTGTGGCGTGCGATGCAGGATATTTTCCTCTCGGGTCGTGCGCGCTCGATTGGTGTGTCCAACTTCACCGATCACGATCTTGTTAATCTTTTGGATTGGGATGGCCTGCAAATTGCTCCAGCCATCAACCAAATTGAGCTTTTCCCTGGCCACTTACAGCCTGCGACGGTCAGTATTTGCCAGGAGGCTGGCATTGCCCTTCAGGCTTACTCTCCTTTAGCTACCGGCCGTATTTTGCGCGTTCCTGTTTTGCGCAAGATTGCCAGTACGCTTACCGCTGCCCGCGAGGAAGAACTGCTCGCTGCGAACGTCTCGCACGACCCTACTGCAGCCTCTCCTTCTTCTGACGCTCCAGCTTCCACGCCAGCTCCGGGTTCATCCTCCGCAGCTTCTCCTGCCGCTGCGTCGACTTCTTCTGCTAATTCCGACGCTCCAGCTTCCGCAGCTGCTCCAGATTCACCTTCTGCGCCTTCCCAGTCCACCTCAGAGGCGCTTTTAACTCCTCCGCAGCCAGATACTCATCTTGCAGGCAAATCGCCTCTCCAGCCCGTTTCTAGCAATCAGACTGCCAGTGGCGCACAATCACTTTCTGGCGCACAGCCTCTTTCGAGCGTGCTCTGCGCAGATCCATCTACCTCTGGCGACTTTGCCTCTCAGAATTCTCTCGACGGCGTGACCTGTGTCTCTCCCAATGCGCTGTTGACCGTCCAAGATTCTTCTCTGGTCATCTCCCCGGCTCAGGTCGCCCTGCGCTACCTGCTGAACAAGGGCTTCATTCCGATCATGTCGGCCAGCCCGAAGGAATACTTGCAGTACAACGCCGACCTTGATTTCGACCTCACCGACGAGCAGATGGACGCCATCGACGCCCTCGCCGCCGTCCTCAACCGCATCTAATCAGCCACACACTCGTCTTCACATCCGCCGAACCGTGTCCACCCTCGCTTCAGCGACCACCGTGTCCACCCCTCGCTTCAGCGACTGCGGCCATCCCGTCGTCTTCATTGCGAAACTGCATCACCACGTGCTCATGTAATTTTCGACGTGCAGAATCTGCGCAAGAATCTCCTCGCATTGCGTCCTCGACACGAGCCGCCCGGTAATCTGGCCGAGCACGATCCCCGTCATCGCAATCCTAAACGTCGCATCCAGGTGGTGAATACGCAGCCTGTGTTGCGCCTGAATGTCGTGCACCATAATTTCTTGCAGCCTCGGCGCCACAACGTCACTCACCTTGCTCACGTACCTCAGCAGCAACTCAGCATTGCCGTCTTGTCGCTCAAGATTATCACTACGCTTTTTCTTAAGCGTCTTCTCCCCTGCTGCCTCTTCGCCCTTCGGGCTGTGGGTAGCGGATTGCTCGTTTACAACGCGTTCACTCTCTGAAGAACTACGCTTCGCGTATTTCTTCATCGTCGGTTCGCCAAATATTTCCCCATTCTGGGAGATGATTTCTAACGCGCGCACACCCTTTTCGAGGCTCTCTCTAATACTCGAGCTTTGAGGTACACGGTATATTTTCCCCAGGTCCTCAATGCTTTGAGCTACTCTTCGTTCAATCACACCATCGGCGATTTCATTCATCGAGGCGAAGTAATGGTAAACCAGCGGGCGGGTTATTCCCACCTCACCAGCCACGGTCTGCGCACTGAGCTGCGAATATCCATCGCGTGCGATTATTCGCTCGGCAGCTTCGTATATTTGTCGCATTCTGGTTTCAGGCTCTTCACGCCTAAATTTCACGTTTACTTGCATCGCTGCCTCGCCCCTCATAGTTGTCTGGCTTGCTAAAGTACCTCATTGTACGCTTGTTTTCTTTTTGTTAATTGTGGGTTTATGAAAGGAGGGGAGTGAGATATCCTACCAACCTTGGCAGGCTCTCAACTCCCCTCCGTGAAAGTTTAAT
>CASERW010000005.1:0-62680 GCA_949290445.1 Aeriscardovia aeriphila
AACCGTGTTATTCGCGTCTACGTCGCTCAGAAGCGCAAGATCACCGTAGGCGATAAGATCTCCGGTCGCCACGGCAACAAGTGCACCATCTCCCGCATCCTGCCAGAAGAGGATATGCCGTTCATGGAGGACGGTACTCCTGTCGACATGCTGCTCAACCCACTGGGCGTTCCTCCGCGTATGAACCTCGGTCAGGTGCTTGAGCTCCACCTCGGCTGGATCGCACGCCAGGGTTGGGATATCGACATCGACAAGACCATGAGCGAATGGAAGAAGCACATCCCAGCAGGTGCTGAGAAGGCTGCTCCCAACACTCCAGTCTTCGACGGTGTGCGTGAGGATGCTCTCAACGGCCTGCTCGAAACCACCCTGCCAGATGCAGACGGCAACCGCCTCGTGGATAAGTTCGGTAAGGCACGTCTCTTCGACGGCCTGACCGGCGAACCATTCCCGAAGCCTGTCGCTGTGGGTGTGATGTACATCCTCAAGCTGCACCACCTGGTCGACGACAAGGTCCACGCTCGCTCCACTGGTCCATACTCCATGATCACCCAGCAGCCACTCGGCGGTAAGGCCCAGTTCGGCGGCCAGCGTTTCGGTGAGATGGAGGTGTGGGCCCTTGAAGGTTACGGTGCCGCATACACCCTGCACGAAATGATGACGGTCAAGTCTGATGATGTTGACGGTCGTGTGCGAGTCTACGGTGCGATCGTCAAGGGCGAGAACCTGCCAGAGGCTGGTATTCCTGAATCCTTCAAGGTGTTGCTCAAGGAAATGCAGTCCTTGTGCCTCAACGTCGAAGTTCTCAACGCCGATGGCGTTGCTGTGGACTTGGATGCCGAGGATGACGAGGCTGGCAACTCCCGCGAGCAGCTGGGCTTCAACATTGGTGAACGCCCAGATAAGGCTGCTGCAGAGGCAAGCCGCATCGACACCTCTCTGGATGACAACAGCTGGGGAATCTCCGAGCGCTGAGCTCGTCTCCCTCACGTGAGTAAAAAGTTTCTGATAGACAGGAAATAGATTGATCGACGTTAATCAGTTTCACAAGCTGAGGATCGGTATGGCTACCACCGAGGATATCCATCGTTGGAGCCACGGCGAGGTCAAGAAGCCGGAAACCATCAACTACCGCACCCTCAAGCCAGAACGTGACGGTCTGTTCTCGGAGCAGGTGTTCGGTCCTACCCGCGATTGGGAGTGCGCTTGCGGTAAGTACAAGCGCGTCCGCTTCAAGGGCATCGTGTGCGAGCGCTGCGGCGTCGAAGTGACCCGTTCCCGCGTTCGTCGTGAGCGCATGGGCCACATCGAACTGGCAGCCCCAGTCACCCACATCTGGTACTTCAAGGGCGTTCCATCCCGCCTGGGCTACCTGCTCGACGTTTCCCCACGCGACCTGGAAAAGGTGATTTATTTCGCCGCATACATGGTCACCTCGGTCGACGTTGAACAGCGCCAGAAGGACCTTCCAGATTTGCAGGCCGAGTTGGACACCGACCTCAATGCCATGACCAAGCGTCGCGACATCGAGCTCGCCAACCGCCAGCGCAAGCTGGAAGAGGACCTCTCTGACCTGGAAGCAAGCGAAGGTAAGTCCGCAGCTTCTTCCAAGCTCAAGAGCGCTGCCAACCGCGAATTGAAGGCCATCCGCAACCGCTTCGACGACCAGATTCGTCGTCTGCAGAGCGTGTGGGATCGCTTCAAGGGCCTCGAGCCAGGCGATATGGAAGGCGATGTCGACCTGTGGGGCGAGATGATGGATCGCTACGGCGATTACTTCACCGGTTCTATGGGTGCAGAAGCCGTCAAGAAGCGTCTGGAAGATTTCGACCTAGAAGCAGCCGATGAGGAGCTTCGCGAAATCGTGCGCACCGGCACCGGCCAGCGCAAGGCTCGCGCTCTCAAGCGCCTGAAGGTTGTGGACGCATTCCTCAACACCGGCACCAGCCCAGCAGCAATGGTTCTCGACGCCATCCCGGTTATCCCACCGGACCTGCGTCCTATGATCCAGCTGGACGGCGGCCGCTTCGCCACCTCCGACCTCAACGATCTCTACCGTCGTGTGATCAACCGCAACAACCGTTTGAAGCGTTTGATCGAGCTCGGCGCACCAGAGATCATGCTCAACAACGAGAAGCGCATGCTTCAGGAAGCTGTTGATTCCCTCTTCGACAATGGCCGTCGTGGTCGTGCCGTCACCGGCGCTTCCAACCGTCCATTGAAGTCCTTGTCCGACATGCTCAAGGGCAAGCAGGGTCGCTTCCGCCAGAACCTTCTGGGTAAGCGTGTGGATTACTCTGGCCGTTCCGTGATCGTCGTGGGCCCAAGCCTGCGCATGCATCAATGCGGCGTGCCAAAGCCAATGGCACTCGAGCTGTACAAGCCATTCGTCATCAAGCGTTTGGTGGACGAAGGCTACGCACAGAACGTCAAGAGCGCCAAGCGCTTGATCGACCGCGCCGACGCCAACGTCTGGGACGTGTTGGAGCAGGTCATCTCCGAGCACCCAGTGCTGCTCAACCGTGCACCTACTCTGCACCGCCTCTCCATTGAGGCCTTCGAGCCAATCCTGGTGGAAGGTAACGCAATTCACCTGCCACCACTGGCCTGCGCACCATTCAACGCCGACTTCGATGGCGACCAGATGGCAATCCATCTGCCGCTTTCCGTTGAGGCACAGGCTGAGGCTCGTACCCTCATGCTCGCTTCCAACAACCTGCTCAAGCCAGCAGATGGCCACGTGGTGACCATGCCATCTCAGGATATGATTCTGGGTCTGTACTGGCTGACCACCGTTGAGGAAGGCGAGAAGGGCCAGGGTCGCATCTTCTCCACCATTCCTGAGGCTCGTATGGCCCTCGATGCCGGTGAGATTACCATGAACACTCTGGTTCTCTTCCGCATGCCAAAGGACTTTGTGCCATCCAAGAACTGGGAGCCAGGCGAGGTCAAGGTCGTTGACCCACAGCCAGGTATGCCAGAAGTGGTAAAGGAAGAGCGCCTGCAAGATGGTGGCTTCCTGTTTGCTACCACCTACGGCCGTATCCTGTTCAACGGCACCCTGCCAGTTGACTATCCATTCGTCAACGAGCAGGTTCCGAAGGACAAGCTCAAGCCAATCGTCGACGATATTGCATTGCACTATCCAGTCGCCCAGGCTGACGCAACTCTCGATGCTCTGAAGGACCTCGGCTTTAACCACGGCCAGTGGGCCGGTGTGACCATGGCCTTCTCCGACATCGTCACCCCTCCACAGCGCAAGGCCATCATTGCTCGTTACGATGAGTTGACTCAGAAGATCAACGAGCAGTACGAGATGGGTATGCTCACCGAAGCCGAGCGCCGTCAGGAAGTCATCGATGCATGGACGAAGTGCACCGACGAAGTTGCTTCCCAGATGGAGGAGAACTTCGGTCCTCACAACGACCTGAACATCATGGTGCGCTCTGGTGCACGTGGTAACTGGATGCAGATTCGTCAGATCGCCGCAATGCGTGGCCTCGTGACGAACCCGAAGGGCGACATCATTCCTCGTCCAGTCAAGTCCAACTACCACGATGGCCTGTCCACCCTGGAGTACTTCATCTCCGAGCACGGCGCTCGTAAGGGCCTGGCTGATACCGCACTTCGTACGGCAGAGTCTGGTTACCTCACCCGTCGTCTGGTCGACGTTTCCCAGGATGTGATCGTGCGCGAAGAAGATTGCGGCACCAAGAAGGGTATCGTCATCCCGATCGCCGAGCGCAACGACGACGGCACCTTGAGCGTCGACAAGTTCGCAGATTCCTCTGCTTACTCTCGTATGCTCGCTGAGGATGTCGTTGATCCAAGCGATAAGACCACCGTTCTGGCCAAGCGCAACTCCGCAGTGGATATGGACGTCATTGCTATGCTCGTCGAGCACGGCATTGCCTCCATCAAGGTTCGCTCCGTGCTGACCTGCGAATCCAAGCGTGGCGTGTGCGCCGAGTGCTACGGCTGGTCCTTGGCAACCAACCACCTGGTTGATGTTGGCGAGGCAGTCGGCATCGTCGCAGCACAGTCCATCGGCGAGCCTGGTACGCAGCTGACCCTGCGTTCCTTCCACTCTGGTGGCGTCGCTTCCGCATCCGATATCACCCAGGGTCTTCCTCGTGTGACGGAGCTCTTCGAGGCTCGTACTCCTAAGGGCGAGTCTCCGATCACCGAGTACGACGGAACTGTTCACATTCAGGAGAACGAGGATGGCCGTTACGTCATTCTCACCCCTGATGTTCCTGGCATGGAGAACATCACCTACCAGGTGTCCCGTCGCGCTCCACTGCTGGTCAAGGAAGGCGAGCACGTCTCCGCAGGTACCCAGCTGATGGAAGGTTCTGTCGATCCAAAGAAGATCCTTCGCATCCTCGGACCTCGCGCAGCAGAGCTCAACATTGTGGACGGCGTTCACGATGTGTACCGCTCTCAGGGCGTCGGCATCCACGACAAGCACTTGGAGATCGTCGTTCACCAGATGCTTCGCCGCGTGACGATCATCGACTCGGGTGAAACCACGATGCTTCCCGGCGAGTTGGTGGATCGTAACGTCTTCACCGCACAGAACCGTGAGGCAGTGAAGAACGGTAAGAAGCCAGCTTCAGGCCGTCCAGAGCTCTTGGGTATCACCAAGGCTTCTCTGGCAACCGATTCCTGGCTGTCTGCTGCCTCCTTCCAGGAGACGACTCGCGTGCTCACCGAGGCTGCTCTCGATGGCCGTGTCGATCATCTGCGTGGCCTGAAGGAGAACGTGATCATCGGTAAGCTCATCCCAGCTGGTACCGGCCTTGCCCGTTACCGTGAGGCTACGGTTGAGCCAGATAAGGTGATCCGCGACTCCATCTACACCACCTTCAACATGGGTGATAAGCAGGATTCCGTCATCTCCACTCTGCCTACCGAGGATCTGAGTTCTGTCGACTTCAACGACATTGATTTCGGCGATCTCTCCTTGGGTAACGAGTTCGGTGACGATTCGCTTTCCGACATGAACTTCGGTTCTGACTTCTCGTTGGATTCCGATACTTTCGGCTCCTTCGACACGTCTGACTCCGACAAGTCCTCTGGCTCTGATGACTCTCAGTCTTCTGGTGACTCCGATTCTCAGAATTCTGACGACGCTGAGTCCTCTGAGGACTCGCAGGCCTCTGACGACTCGCAGGAGTAATACGCTCGTCTGAGGTCACGGCGGCTTTGCCTTGGCCTCAGTAGGGCTTAAGATTATCAGTCCTCGTCTTCGGGCGAGGACTTTTTCATATCCCTTTCCGCTTCGCGCAGCGCGCGGGCGAAGGCAGGGGAGGGGCGCAGCCGCACGTTTCATCCTCTGGGTTGATGCGCTGACAATCTTGAGGCATAAAATAGAGAAAGACTCGAGGAGGAAAGAGGTTACCATGTCGGCGAAAGAGCACAAAAGCCTGGTAAGCAAGCTGGCTAAACTGTCGCTTTTAGGCGGGGCTGCTTGGTTATGGAGCATCCTTCCTCGCACGAGGGCTCAGCGTTTGCGTGAGCAGCCTGGCCAGGGGCTTATTCCTGCGAAAACGGGCCTTCCTGTCACACTTTTTGCCCATCGCGGCTTGCATGACGCGGGTTCGGGCTTGTCGCGTGCGGCTATGAGTGACGAACATTCTGAGGCCAGCGAGTATGTTGCTTGGGTTCGCGATCTGGCCGCTCAAGCAGGCTATGAGCCGGTTGTCGACTCGGCTCCTGTTGCGCCAGAGAATTCGATGGCAGCTTTTGCTGCCGCCTGTGAAGCGGGCTACGGCATTGAGCTTGATATTCAGCTGAGTAAGGATGGGCAAGTGGTGGTCTGCCACGATCCTGACCTGTTGCGAGTGGCGGGGCTCGATGTGGCAATCAAGGACCTCACGTATGAAGAGCTCACCACCATCCCGCTCTTCCCAGCGCCAAACCTTGCGGGAGATGGTAAGGCGGTGAGTGCGAAGCCTGCTATGGGGGACCTCAAGCGTGGAAACTTGGGTGCAACGGCTTACCAGCATGTGCCTTTGCTGCGTGATGTGCTGGATTTGGTGGACGGCCGGGTTCCGCTGATCGTGGAATTTAAGTCGCATTCTGAGCAGCTCGATGAGGATTTGCTGCGTAAGGGGTGCGATTTGTTGCAAGCCTATCAGGGGCAGTATTGCATTGAATCGTTTGACTCGCGTATGGTGCGCTGGTTTAAGCTCAATCACCCGGAAGTGATCCGCGGTCAGCTGGCTGCACCGTTCTCGAAGCAGCGTCGTACGGGTGTTGTGGAGGGGCTCAAGCAGGGCAAGCTTCCGAAGCGTTCGGATGTTCTGGCTTTCCTCGCTGCCTCGTTGCTGCTCAACTGGTATGCTCGCCCTGATTTCCTGGCTCTGGAATGGCATATGGGCAAGTCTTTGCCAGCGCGTGTGGCGCGTCGTGCCGGGGCTACACTCACGGCGTGGACGGTGCGTACCGAGCTGGATCGCATTGAGTGCTCAGATGTGTTTGACGAGGTGATTTTCGAGACCTTCCGCCCGCGCGTTTGATTACTGCGTTTTGCTGCGCGGAGCGCACCGTCTCGGCGTGTGTTGCTCACTGAGCCTGGTGAGCTGCGCCGTTCCTGGCGGCCGCGCTGCTCTTCACAGCAGTGCGCAAAGTGATGAGCGTTGAATCATTCATCGTTTCGATGTCCTCATTCTCCGCCAGGCGCACCGAGCGCCATTGGTGAACCGCAGAATCGAGGCAATCCACCACGATCACCGTGGCGTTATCCTTGCCTCCGGCGTCTAAAGCTGCGTTGACGAGGTTTTGTGCCACCGTTCTGGCGTCCTGCTGGGCGCTGGCGAGTTCGACGAATGTGGTGGGCTTGATCTCGGAGTAAATGCCATCCGAGCACATCACAAAACGGCCGTACAATCCGGCGCGGAAGTAGTCGGCCGACACGCCGTCAGGGGAGCCTACTGCCTGAGTGATGATGTTGCGCGGAATGCTCCTCTTGGCGCTCTCTTCGTCCATTTCGCCGGCGTCAATCACCTCTTGGCGCTTGGAATGGTCATGGGTCACCTGCACGAAGGAGTGCACGTCCCACGTGGCCTTCCTCTGCTCACTCACCTCGACGTCGAGCTTGAGATTACCATTGTCCGTTTCTCCCTGTGCGGCCAAAGCCATTCCGGGTGCAACGTCCTCGCGAGTCAGATTGCGGATTCGCGGTAACACCATGGTTTGGTCGCTACTCGCCGGTGCAGGAACTTCATCGTGCGAGTTCGTTTCAGTGTGAATGGGATGAGTTGGTGCGTAAGCACCCTCTAATGTGAGGTGGGGTGCATCCAAAGTAGGAATGGAATAGTGCGGAGTTGACGAGGCGGCAGTGGTAATCTCAGGCGTTTCCTTGCGGTGAAGAGCGCGCTGGAGGAAGTTGCGAGGAGCGACGACCTGCTCGACTTGCAACTCGGAAAGGTGATAGGTACGAGAATCACCAATATTGACCACGTACCAGCAGTTATCGGGATCTTCGCCAGAAATATCCTTCAAAATAATGCCAGTCAGCGTACTGCCTGCCATACGCCCGTCATGAGCCATTGCAGAAACGCGAGATTGAGCCTGTTGAATGCAATCTTCAATCATCGCGCGTGAGCGGATGGAAACATAAGCAAGCTTGGCAAATTCGGCGATAATTGCAGCAGAAGCTTCGCGGCCGTCGACTCCACCGCCCATACCGTCGGCAACCAAGTAGAGGCCATCTTGAGCCAAATACGAATCCTGATTGTCACGGCGGACTAAGCCGATATCAGAAAAAGCGGCGCTGCTAATGCTCACGGCCATGGTATCCTCCTGTGCAACTAACGTAGTAATGCTAACGCTGAGTGCAGAAGTAGTAAAAGTGCCTCAGTGGCCGACGCAAAAGTGATACGAAGTTGAGGCGACAGAGTCTCGAGGCTGAGGTGCTCGTTTTCAGCTGAAATTATTTGTCCACACATGTGATATAGTTATCAACAGTGTGCCACAGGTTGCCTGTGGAACATCCCTGAATTCTGTGAACCGAACCGGTAACGGCAAGGGGAGGATGACGGGCCATCGGGCCGGTGGGTGTTGGCTGTACATTCGATCCTTCTGGGGGAGTGTGCCTTCCACAACGTCGCGGCCTGAGGCACAAAGAGTAAGTAGCAGTTGGATCGGAGAAAAATGCCAACTATTCAGCAGCTGATTCGTTTCGGCCGTACCAAGAAGACCAAGAAGTCGAAGACTCTGGCCCTCAAGGGTAGCCCATTGCGTCGTGGTGTGTGCACTCGTGTGTACACCACCACTCCAAAGAAGCCAAATTCCGCCCTTCGTAAGGTCGCCCGTGTGCGTCTGTCCTCTGGTATTGAGGTCACCGCATACATTCCAGGCGAAGGCCACAACCTGCAGGAGCACTCCATCGTGCTCGTTCGCGGTGGTCGTGTGAAGGATCTCCCGGGCGTTCGTTACCACATCGTCCGCGGTGCTCTGGATACCCAGGGTGTGAAGGACCGCAAGCAGTCTCGTTCTCTCTACGGCGCAAAGAAGGCTAAGTGATATGTCTCGTAAAGGACCAGCAAAGCATCGTATCGTACAGCCTGATCCGATTTACGGTTCCACCGTTGTCGCTCAGCTGATCAACAAGGTTCTCATGGACGGCAAGAAGTCCGTCGCTGAGACCATCGTCTACTCCGCACTCGAGCAGGTGAAGACCAAGACTGAGCAGGACCCAGTCTCCGTCTTGAAGCGCGCTCTGGATAACATTCGTCCATCCCTCGAGGTTCGCTCCCGCCGCGTCGGTGGCGCAACCTACCAGGTGCCAGTCGAGGTTCGTCCAGCTCGTGCAAACACCCTCTCTCTGCGTTGGCTGACTGACTACAGCCGTGCTCGCCGTGAGAAGACCATGGCAGAGCGTCTCGCAAATGAGATTCTTGATGCATCCAACGGCCTTGGCGCATCCGTCAAGCGTCGTGAGGATACCCACAAGATGGCTGAGGCCAACCGCGCCTTCGCTCACTATCGCTGGTGAGTTCCCGCCTTAGGGCACCCATAACCAAGACAAATCGTCGCGCTAAGTGAGGAATAAATGGCACAAGACGTGCTCACTGACCTGAAACAGGTCCGTAATATCGGCATTATGGCTCACATCGATGCCGGTAAGACAACCACTACCGAGCGTATTCTGTACTACACCGGTGTGAACTACAAGATTGGTGAGACCCACGATGGCGACTCCACCATGGACTGGATGGTCCAGGAGCGCGAACGTGGTATTACCATTACCTCTGCAGCAATTACTGCATTCTGGAACCGTCAGTCTCACGACCCTGAGGATCGCTTCCAGATCAACATCATCGATACCCCAGGCCACGTCGACTTCACCTCTGAGGTCGAGCGCTCCCTGCGTGTTCTTGATGGTGCTGTTGCAGTCTTCGATGCAAAGGAAGGCGTGGAGCCACAGTCCGAGACCGTGTGGCGCCAGGCTGATAAGTATGACGTCCCACGTATCTGCTTCATCAACAAGATGGATAAGCTGGGCGCCAACTTCTTCTACTCCGTCGACACCATCAAGGAGAAGCTGAACGCAACTCCAATCGTCATGCAGCTGCCAATCGGCGCTGAGGACGACTTCAACGGTGTTGTCGATCTGGTCCGCATGAAGGCATACGTGTGGGCTGGCGACCAGAAGAAGAGCAAGGACATGGGTGCTCACTACGAGACCACCGAAATCCCTGCTGAGCTCAAGGATCAGGCTGACGAGTACCGTCAGAAGCTCCTCGAGCAGGTTGCTGAGTCTGACGATGCACTGATGGAGAAGTTCTTCTCTGGTGAGGAGTTCACCGAGGACGAAATCCGTCAGGGCGTTCGTAAGCTCACCGTGGCTTCTGAAGCTTACCCAGTGTTCTGCGGCTCCGCCTTCAAGGATAAGGGCGTTCAGCCAATGCTCGACGCTGTCGTTGATTACCTGCCATCCCCAGTGGATGTTCCAGCAATCAAGGGCTACGTCCCAGGTCACGAGGACGAGGAAGAGGATCGTAAGCCATCGGCAGACGAGCCATTCGCAGCACTCGCCTTTAAGATCGCAGCTCACCCATTCTATGGAAAGCTCGTTTACGTTCGCGTGTACTCCGGCACCATCAAGCCAGGCGACACCGTTCTCAATGCTTCCAAGGACAAGCGTGAGCGCGTTGGTAAGCTCTTCCAGATGCACTCCGATAAGGAGATCCCAGTCGACGAAGCACGCGCAGGTAACATCTACGCATTCGTCGGCCTGAAGGAAATCTCCACCGGTGATACCCTGTGCGATGTTGCTCACCCAATCTCCCTTGAGTCCATCTCCTTCCCAACCCCAGTTATCGAGGTTGCTGTGGAGCCAAAGACCAAGGCTGATCAGGAGAAGATGGCAATCGCATTGCAGCGCCTCTCCGATGAGGATCCAACCTTCCAGGTTAAGACCGACGAAGAGTCTGGTCAGACCCTGATCTCCGGCATGGGCGAGCTCCAGCTCGACATCATCGTCGACCGTATGCGTCGTGAGTTCAAGGTTGATGCAAACGTTGGTGAGCCACAGGTTGCTTACCGCGAGACCATCAAGAAGCCAGTGATGGACCTTGAGTACACCCACAAGAAGCAGACCGGTGGTTCTGGTCAGTTCGCAAAGGTCCTGATGAACTTCCTGCCAATCGACGAGACCAACGAAGAAGAGAAGGGCAAGGACTTCATCTTCGAGGATCACGTCACTGGTGGCGACATCTCCCAGGAGTATATTCCATCCGTCGAGGCCGGCGTCAAGGAAGCTATGCAAACTGGCGTCCTCGCAGGCTTCCCAGTGGTGGGTGTCAAGGCTCAGCTCATGGACGGCCAGATGCACCCGGTCGATTCCTCCGAGATGGCCTTCAAGGTCGCAGGTTCTATGGCCTTCAAGACCGCAGCTCCTAAGGCTAACCCAGTCATCCTCGAGCCAATCATGGCAGTCGAGGTTCGTACCCCAGGCGAGTACATGGGCGATGTCATTGGTGATTTGAACTCCCGCCGTGGCCGCATCGATAAGATGGACGACGAGAAGGGCGTTCGTATCATCGATGCTAAGGTGCCGCTGGCCGAGATGTTCGGCTACATTGGTGATCTTCGTTCTAAGACTCAGGGCCGTGCAGTGTACACCATGCAGATGGATTCGTATGCTGAGGTTCCAAAGTCCGTTGCTGACGAAATCATCAAGAAGCAGCGTGGCGAGTGAGTGAGTGTTAATCTTTGAGTATTTCTCAAGATTATCAACGCTCATGAGCTGAAAGTTTGAGAGGGACGGGCGCTGACTCGTCTCCTCGGGTATGTGAGGGGTTGTCCGACACGGCAGCCCCTTACATACAACGATTTTGCGAACTAATGTCATACATTAGTGAGTGAAAATCCTTCGCCTGAGTGCTGGGAAACCACGCTCACAGTGAAGGTGTGGCATCCGTCTGCTTTAGCGGTTAGACTCAAAGAGTTAACACTGCACCGGTTGTCATAATCTCAGCAGTTTTGTAATATGTAGCGGGGCTTCTGCTCATGTGGCGGAAGCGAACTACGAACGTCCAGGAGGACATAATGGCAGAGAAGGCCAAGTACGTACGCACTAAGCCGCATGTCAACATCGGCACCATCGGCCACATTGATCACGGTAAGACTACCCTGACTGCAGCAATCTCCAAGGTTCTGCACGACGAGTACCCGGATCTGAACCAGGAATATGATTTCAGCCAGATCGATGAGGCTCCAGAAGAGAAGGAACGCGGTATTACCATTAATATCGCGCACATCGAGTACCAGACCGAGAAGCGTCACTACGCTCACATCGATGCTCCAGGCCACGCTGATTACGTCAAGAACATGATCACCGGCGCAGCTCAGATGGATGGCGCAATCCTCGTTGTGGCTGCTAACGATGGTCCTATGGCTCAGACCCGTGAGCACGTCCTGCTCGCAAAGCAGGTCGGCGTCCCGAAGATCCTCGTCGCTCTGAACAAGTGCGATATGGTTGAGGACGAAGAGCTCATCGATCTCGTCGAAGAGGAAACTCGCGACCTGCTCGAAGAGAACGGCTTCGACCGCGACTGCCCAGTCGTGCGCATCTCCGCTTACGGCGCACTGCACGACGATCAGCCAAACCACGAGCACTGGGTTGAGCAGATCAAGAAGCTCATGGACGCAGTCGATGAGTACATCCCAACCCCAGTTCACGACCTCGACAAGCCATTCCTCATGCCAATCGAGGATGTCTTCACCATCTCCGGTCGTGGTACCGTGGTCACCGGTCGTATCTCCCGTGGTCAGATCCTCACCAACACCCCAGTTGAGATTGTTGGTCTGAAGGATACCCAGTCCACCACCGTTACCTCCATCGAGACCTTCCACAAGATCATGGATTCCGCTGAGGCTGGCGACAACGTCGGTCTGCTCCTCCGCGGTATCAACCGTGACCAGGTCGAGCGTGGTCAGGTGTTGGCTGCTCCAGGTTCCATCACTCCTCACACCGAGTTCAAGGCCGAGGTTTACGTCCTTACCAAGGACGAGGGCGGCCGCCACACTCCATTCTTCAACAACTATCGTCCACAGTTCTACTTCGGCACCACCGATGTCACTGGTAGCATCGAGCTCCCAGAGGGCACCGAAATGGTTCAGCCAGGTGATCACGCCAACTTCTCCGTCAAGCTCATCCAGCCTGTCGCAATGGAGAAGGGCCAGACTTTCGCAGTCCGCGAGGGTGGCCGCACCGTTGGTTCTGGTCGTGTGACCGAAGTTCTCGACTGATTGACTTCAGTTGTGACTTGTTCGTGTAAATAGCAGTTCAGCTGTTTTTACGCCAACGTCAAGGGATAGCTTCTTCGGGAGCTATCCCTTTTTCATGCTCAGCCCTTTTGTTGTGGGGCTGTGGCATACTTAACAGTTGTCTTCATACGTGATTTTTCTTTGGATGGGATTAGCAAATGGCACAAACCACCAATGACATTAAGAACGGCTCTGTTTTGAATCTCGATGGTCAGCTTTGGACTGTCGTGAAGTTCCAGCACGTCAAGCCAGGCAAGGGCCCAGCTTTCGTGCGTACCACCATCAAGAACGTTCTGTCTGGTAAGCAGGTTGAGCGCACCTTCAACGCTGGTATGAAGGTTGACTTCGAAACCGTGGATAACCGCGATCTGCAGTACTCCTACCGTGATGGCGACAACTTCGTCTTCATGGATATGACCACCTACGATCAGGTGATGATTCCTTCCGCACTTATCGGCGACCAGGAGAAGTACCTGCTCGAGGGCACTGAGTGCCAGATCTCCTTCCATGATGGCACCCCACTTCAGGTTCAGCTGCCAGCATCTGTTCTTCTCAAGGTCACTCACACCGAGCCAGGCTTGCAGGGTAATCGTTCTAATGCTGGCACTAAGCCAGCCACTGTGGAAACCGGTGCTGAAATTCAGGTTCCACTCTTCATTACTGAAGGCGAAGTGGTGAAGGTTGACACTCGCGACGGTTCTTACCTGGGCCGCGAAACTAAGTGAGTCACCTCACTTCTGACACTCCTCTGCTGTGAGCGCAGGCAGGGGAGAGGAACAAGCCTTCGAGTTTACTCGGAGGCTTTTGCGCCACTTATAGGCAGACATGAGGAGGACTGGATGGCACGCTCTACCGCACGGAAAAGGGCATTGAACACTCTGTATGAAGCTGATATGAAGGATGCTGACATTCTCGATCTGCTCGCTGAACGCGAGAAGAACCCGGGAGCCGACACCCCACTTCCAGAGTATGCCTCGGACATCGTGCGTGGTGTGGCACAGCATTATAAGCGCATCAACGGTATGATCAACGAACACGCTTCGTGGAAGATTTCGCGAATGGCTGTCGTCGACCGCAATATTTTGCGCATGGGCGTGTGGGAGATCGTCTACAACGACGAAATTCCCGCTCCTGTTGCCATCGATGAAGCTCTCGCTCTGGCCAAGAAGCTCTCTGACGCCGACTCGCCAAGCTTCATTCACGCTGTTCTCTCTGCCATCAGCGACGACCCGAATGCCGTTCCTGAAAACGACGACCAGTCGCAGCGCTCGCGCGGCCTGTCTCGCTCCCCCAAACAAAGCGAAACCGAGATTATCACTGCTGATAACACCGCACGCGACGAGCAGTACGGTGACAGCGCGGATGAGGATGTTGACCTTGATAATCTCAGTTTCTCCTCTTTGAGTGACGATGAGCGCAAGCCGGGAACTTTCTCCTCGCTGATTCCTGCCGCAGAACGTCGCCGTCGCCGTGCGTTTGTGACGCTGTCTCGCCGTAGAATTCTCCTTAAAGCTCGGAATGCTGCTTGGCCGTTTAACCCAACGAACCGTGAACAGCAGCAGGCAGAATATCTGTTGCAGCGAGCTGTGATTCGCATGCGACGCAGAGGGAAGTGAGGATTTATGGCTGAGAAGAAAGATAAGACCAGCTGGTTTCGCCGCGCTTCTCAAGGAGTAACGAGCCGTTTTAGCAAGCCACAAGCTCATCCGCGTCGCCGCCTCGTCGTGCTCTCCGGCCCTACAGCCGTTGGTAAGGGAACTGTTGAGGCCGCTTTGACGAAGGCCCATCCTCAGGTATGGGTCTCGGTTTCCGCAACGACTCGTGCACCCCGGCCGGGTGAAGTGGACGGTAAAACGTATTACTTCCTTACCGAAGACCAGTTCGAGCAAATGCGACGCAATAACGAGTTCTTGGAAACCGCTATTGTGCACAATATGGCGCACTATGGAACGCCTTTGCAGCCGGTGCTTGACCACTTACAAGATGGTGTGCCTACGATCTTGGAAATCGATTTGCAAGGTGCTCGACGCGTGAGGGAACGCGCTGCTGAGCTGGGCTTGGATGTGCTCTTCGTTTTCCTAGCTCCACCGAGCTTCGATGATTTGATTACCAGACTTGCTGAACGTGGTACTGAAAATCCTGAGCAAAGGATGAAGAGGCTGGCCACCGCGCGAGTCGAGCTTGCCGCCGAAAAAGAGTTCGACGTGGTGATTACCAATACGCATGTCGACGAGGCTGCGGAAGAGCTGTGGCGTGTGATTTGCCGAGAGTATGGCGTGGACCCGGAAACGGGAAAGTGAACTTGGCAATTGACCACAGGATTCACTAGACTGGAAAGTTGTCTGAATGGAGGGACTCATGGCAATTGGAACTGAGCCGACACCACAGGGAGTCGTCAATCCTACCATCGATCATCTGTTGGAACACACCAACGGCAACAAGTATGCTTTGGTCGTTTTCGCAGCCAAGCGTGCTCGCCAGCTGAACTCTTACTGGAGCCAGGCGAGCGAGGGCATCATTCAAAGCGTGGGCCCGCTCGTTGACGCGAATAAGGAAGATAAGCAGCTGACTGTTGCTTTCCGCGAGATCGACGAGGGTGTTCTCGAAGAGCATCTCGCTGCGGATGACGAAAATGAGGGACGCTGAGCTCACTCACCGTTTCTGTTATGAGGCCTTCCTCGAGTGAGGGAGGCCCTTTTTGTATGAACTATTTGATAAACAAGCTCAAAGGAGAGGGTATGACCGAGTTGCAACTGCTCACTGCTGAGGCAGTCACCGAGGGGCATCCGGATAAAATCTGCGACCAAATTTCCGACGCGATTCTCGATGACATGTTGCGCTCTGACCCCAACTCTCATGTTGCCGTGGAAACCTGTGCAGCAACTGGTACCTTCTTCGTCTTCGGCGAGGTGAACACGGAGGCCTACACCGATATTCAAGCGGTAGTGCGCTCCGTGCTTAAGCGCATTGGTTACGATTCCAGCGAGATCGGCCTCGACTATCGCTCCTGCGGTGTTGTCTCCTCGATTGGCCAGCAGTCGGCAGAAATTGAGCAGGGCGTGGACCGTGTGCATCGCCACGCCGATATGACGGGCGCCGAAAAGGAAGAGCTGTACGCGACGACCGGCGCTGGCGACCAGGGCGTGGTGTTTGGTTATGCGAGCGACGAGACGGATGTCCTCATGCCGTTCCCCATTACCGTGGCTCAGCGTCTGGCACAGCGACTGGCCGAGGTGCGCAAGAAGCATATTGTTCCTGCCCTGCGCCCGGATGGTAAGACGCAGGTCAGCGTCGAATACGGCGATGACGGTTATCCTCGCGCTATTCGTACGGTTCTCATCTCCACTCAGCACGACCCAGATGTTGAACAGACGTGGCTCAAGGCTCAACTTCGCGAGCACGTGATCACTCCGGTTTTGCAGCAGGTGTGCGCTGCGGCTGAGCAGGCGTCTACTCACGCTGTTGAGCACGATTCGTATAAGCTGCTGGTTAACCCTACGGGCTCTTTCGTTTTGGGTGGGCCTGCCGCCGACTCCGGATTAACAGGACGCAAAATCATCGTCGACACGTATGGTGGTGCGGCTCATCACGGTGGTGGTGCCTTCTCTGGTAAGGATGCGACCAAGGTGGATCGTTCTGCCGCTTATGCTGCTCGCTGGGTGGCGAAGAATGTGGTGGCTGCAGGTTTGGCGCATCGTTGCGAGGTTCAGATTGCTTACGCTATCGGTGTTGCTGAACCGGTGGCTATTAATATCGACACTTTCGGTACGCAGACTCCGGGTATTACTCATGCTCAGATTGAGGCTGCCGTTCGTGAGGTGTTTGACCTTCGTCCGGCGGCGATTATTGATGAGCTCGACTTGCTCAAGCCGGTTTATGAGAAAACGAGCTGCTACGGTCATTTCGGCCGTACGGATGCTGATTTTACCTGGGAGAGTGTGTCGCGCGCTGAGCAGTTGCGCGCTGCAATTGAGAGCTGAGGCTGAGCTAGGTTTGACGCTGTTCGCGCCGAGGTGAGCTACAGTTTTCGCACTCAGCAGGCTCCCAGCGCGTCACATCTGTGTTGCGAGTTTTCCACAGTTTGCGCGTTTTCTGACGTCCCGTTTGGCGCGGGCTAGAATTGAAGAAGATTATCAGTACCCAGGAAGGGAGGAGTGGTGGCCGATCAACCCGTTCAGCTTGCTCTCGATATTCCTGGCGTGGAAGTGAAGCCTCAGACGAGCACTGATAATCTTCAGAAAGTGGGCGTGAGCCACCGCGAGCTCGTCGCGCACGTCGTTATTCTCGTCACCGCCATTCATATGGCACAAACTTTCACGTATTCCATCCCGCCTGCGCTGGCCGACACTCTTGAGCCGGGGATGGCCGTCAGTGTGCCGTTTGGCAGGCGCGTGGTCACAGGCTTTGTGTGGAGTAGGGGTGTGGAAACGGTCAGCGTGTCGCTCAAACCGATCCGCGCGCAGCTGTCCACTCGAGTGCTGATCAACGGGCAAATGCGCCGCGACGTCGAAGAAATCGCCCGCTTGTATGGTGGCACCCGCGCTGAAATTCTTTCCCTGGCATTCCCTACGCATAATGCGCGTGTGGAGCAGGAGCGAGATTGGGACTTTTTCGCGGCTAAAGCGCGCGGCGAGCAGCGTTTTACACGCTCTGTTGATGAAGATCTGCTCGAAGAAATGACGACGCGCGAGCTCAGTGATTACCGCGGAAGTCTTGCCGTGCACACGCTGATCGGTGCTCGCCAGGATGACGAGGTAAGTGCGGGTGAGGAGCTCGGGACCGAGGAAGGTGCGGTTGGCGCGGCTGGAGAGCGAGCGGCTGAGGAAGGCGTGACCGAGGAAGGTGCGCAGCTGGCATCACGACGCTTGGTAATCTGGGACGTTGTGCCGGGCTTTTCGCGCTGGGTGAGCGACATCGCATGGATGATCGTGCAAGCCAAGCAAGCCGGCCGGCCAGTCGTGTGTGTGCTACCCAGCAGCTCGCACATCGCCAGGCTTTCAGCAGCCCTTCACCGCTACGGGCTCGTGAGTTTGGAAAGTATTGCAGCGCGCGAAGATGCGCTCAAGCGCGAGATCAGCCACACCAAGAAGCAAGCCCACGCCCAAGGTGTACTGTCCAGAAAGCTCGCGCGAACCATCAAAAAGCTCACCAAAGAAGGCCAAACCAGCGACGAGCTTCAAGACATGGCACAACAAGCACAAGCTGCCAGCGAAGCATACGAGCGGTTGAGCGGGCATGTGCACAATCTGGAGGACGCACAAGCAAGCCTCGAGCGCGAACTCACGGAGGCGACTGGCCCGCTGGCTGACTACTGCACTCTCGATTCCTCCACCTCACCTCTGACCCGCTCACGCTCTCTGACAGCCCTGAGCTCGGGGGCAGTGACCTGCGTTCTGGGCACTCGCGCGAGCATGTACGCGCCGGTGGGAAAGAACGCGCTGTTCATCTGCATGAGTGAGAACGCTTACGTTTACTCCGATGGCGAGCAGCCGTACGCTTCGGTTTCTGGCGTGTTGCGTCTGCGTGCACGCTTGCACGACGGCCTCTACGTTGCGGTCAGCCTTTCTCGTAGCGCTCAAGCTCAGTTTGACGTTGAAACGGGTGCGGCGCTGAGCGTTCAAGGTACCCAGGAGGCTCGGCATGCGATTCACGTGAGCTGGCTGAACCGCGAATTCTTGCAATCTCACGATGAGCCGCGCCTGTCCGCGCGCATTCCCCGCTACGCCGTGGGTGTGATGACGCAAGCGCTCAACGAAGGCCCGGTGCTCGTGCTGGCCGATCACGCTGGGTTTGCTTTGGTTTTGACCTGCGATTCGTGCCACCATGCTGCTCGCTGTTCGCGCTGTACTGGCCCATTGCGTGAGATTGACAGTGCTGGCCACATCCAATGCGCCTGGTGTGGGGCAAGTGCGACGCAATGGGTGTGCCCTAACTGTGGCAACACGAGTTTGAGAAAGCTGAAGGTGGGTGCGCAGGGAACCGCGCGAGAGGTGAGCATGCTGATGAAAAGCCAGCAGGTCATCGTTTCGCAGCCGGCGAGCCCGCAGTTCCCTCGAGGCCCGATCGCCCAGATTGATGCAAGCCCGCGGGTGGTTGTCGCGACGGCAAACGCAATCCCCAAAGTGAACGGTGGGGGATATTCTGCGGTGATAATCTTGGACGCTTGGGCAAGCCAGTATGACCAGAGGCTTGATGCGAGAACGGATACTCTCAACCTGTGGATGGCCGAGGCAAGCCAAGTCAAACTCGGCGGGCAGGTGTTGCTCATCGGCGAGTGTGATCCGTTTATTGCGGATGCTTTGTGCAATTGGGATGCGCAGAGTTTGGCGCGTGCGGAGCTGGAGGAGAGGCGTCAAACAGGATTACCACCGATTGTCGCGGCCGCCAGCGTGTGGGGCGATTATCCGGCCGTTATGCAAGCTGTGGAAAGCGTGGATGTGGATTCCTTCCCGCCGCTGGTCGCTTCGCTTTATGGCAAGGATGGGCAGCTGCATGAAGTAGAGGTTCCTCGCGTCATGGGCCCTGTTTCCGTGCAATTGCGCGAAACGGAGCGTAAAGCACCGCCACTGGCTGGAGCGTCGGAGCGAGTGAAAGTGATTGTTCGCGTGCCGCTCTCCTCTCGTCAAGAGTTGGCGACGCGTTTGCACCAGGCGGCGAGCTTGGTCAGCATTCAGCGGCAGGGGGAGCTGCGCTTTTGGATGGATCCCAAGAATCTGGCGATTCGCTGAGGTTGACGAAAGTTTTCCACAGTCGGGCTTCGCGCTCGGCGAGGAGTAAACCTCAGCCGTAGAATAGAAGGCAGTGAAAAGCTGAACTGATAATCTCATGAAGGAGAAAAATGACTTTTGTCGACCTTACGCCTGCGCACACGCACTTGAGCGCCGAAGAGCTGCGCCGCACGCAAGGAGAGCCCAACCAGGAAGTCCAGTGTCGTTTTGCCACGGTGAAGCGCGCAACCACCCCTATTACCGACGTCGTGTTTGACTTTGGCGAGGTGCTGGTGCATTGGGACCCGGCCGGTCCGCTTTCCTCGCGTTTTGACGAGGAGATGATCCGCCAGTTCCGCGACAACGAGCTGTCGGGTTTTGACGATGCCAATGCGGTGTCGGATAACGGCGAAAGCTTGGAGGATGCCGTCGCTCAAATGACTCCTCACCCGGGCCCGTGGGCTGAAATGATGCGCTTCTACCTTGAGCGTTTCGACCAGTCGCTGATGGGTGAAATCCCGGGCGCTCGCCAGTTGATTGAGGACCTTCATCAGGCCGGTTACCGTTGCTGGGGTCTGTCCAACTGGTCACCGGAGAACTTCTACTGGGTGCCACGCCGCTATCCGATCATCCACGAGCTCGACGGCTACCTGGTGTCGGGCTTCATCCATCAGATCAAGCCAAACCGCGATATTTTTGAAACCGCCTCTCACACCTTCGGCTATGAGCCTGAGCGCGCGGTGTTTATTGACGATAAGCCATCGAATGTGCAAGCTGCTCGCGATTTTGGCATGGGTGGTATTGTTCAGCGTTCTGCCCAGCAGGTTCGCGAGGATCTGATCGCCATGGGCGTGAATATTCCTGCAGTGATGACAAGTGTGGAGCAGGCGAGCGGTTTCCGCGCCTAAATGCCGCAAGATTACCACGCTTCGACACAGTTGTGAAAGGGTGAACATGAAGATTTTGTTTGCTGGCACACCACAAGTTGCTGTTCCTGCGCTGCGCGCTTTGGCGAGCAGCCAAGAGGTTGTTGCCGTGCTCACGCGCAAGGATGCAGTGCGTTCGCGAGGCAGGAAGGCTACCCCAAGCCCAGTGAAGCAGGCAGCCCAAGAGCTGGGAATCCCAGTTTTTGACTGTAAGCCTGGCGACCCAGACTTCTTGGAGCGCATTCACGAGCTGGGTGTGCAAGCAGCTGTTGTAGTCGCTTATGGCCGCATTCTTCGCCAGCCCGTGTTGGACGCTGTGCCTCTGGGCTGGTTCAACATTCACTTCTCCCTGTTGCCTGAGCTTCGTGGTGCTGCTCCTGTTCAGCGCAGCATTTGGTTGGGGGACAAGAAGACTGGTATCTCCATTTTCCAACTGGATGCTGGTATGGATACGGGCAAGCTTCTTGCCCAGCGTGAGATGGCTATTGAGGACGAGCCGAATGCTGGCGATTTGATGATGTCGATGGCCGAGCTGGGCGCGCAGATGATCATTGAGCAGATGGCAAGCGTTGAAAAAGAGGCGGCTACCGACCCTACTCTTGCTTCTCTCTTGCATGTTCAGCCTGAGTTGACTGACCCCTCTCGGGCTTTAGCGCAAAAGATTAGCATCGAGGACGCTCAGGTGAAGTGGGATGAGCCGGCCAGTGTGGTTAGTGCGCATGCTCGCGCCTGCAACCCTGACCCTGGTGCTTTCACCACGGTGTATAAGGTGGGGAAGAGTGCTGTTGAGGGTGCTGCCCAAGTTGATGCCCAAGATGCTGCCAGCGAGGAAGGCGAGCGTTTACGCCTCAACGCCGTCCATACAGCCCGTGCTGATGAGCCAGCACTCGCTTCTGCTCTGCAGGCACAAGGCCTGGAAGCAGCTGCCCTGCATCCCGGTGACCTCGTCGTGAGCAAGAAGCACGTGTGGGTTGCCTGCGAAACTGATTTCCTCGAGTTGCTCGTAGTGACAGCTCCGGGTAAGAAGACGATGCGAGCAGCAGACTGGGCTCGCGGCGCTCGTTTGCAAGCAGGAGCCCACTGTGAGTGACACCAGCAGTTTGCTCGGCGCACGCAAGGTCGCGCTGTCTGCTCTGCGCGCGATTCGCACGCGCCACAGCTTTGCGAACCTTCTGCTGCCTGGGTTGTTGAGTCAAGCGCAGTTGTCGGCGCGCGATGCTGCTTTTTGCACGGATATGGTGTATCAAACCCTTCGCTGGCAAGGCTTCCTCGACGCACTCATCGACGCACTGACCACGAAGAAGTCAGCCAAAGCGAGCACCTCAGGTGCGGCGAGTGTGGTTGACAGCACGAAACAAGCGAGCAAATCGGTTTCCCTGTTGGACGCGGACGTGCGCGATATTCTGCGCCTCGGCCTCACCCAACTCTTGCTGCTTGACGTTGCCGCATACGCTGTGGTGACCACTAGCGTCGAACTCGCCCGCCACACGCCGCACGCTCACCGTGCCACCGGGCTGATCAACGCCACTTTGCGTCGCGCCAGTGAACGCAGTCGCAAAGAATGGGAGGCGATTCTCACCTCTCGTATCCCTCGCTCGCAGCACGACGCCAGATTATCAGTACGCTATTCTCATCCGAAATGGATCATTCGCAAGCTTCGCGAATCCTTCGCCGCCACGAACCCGCAGATGAGTGAGGAGGAGCGGGAAAAGCAGCTGGAAGAGATTTTGCGCGCTGATAATCTTCCTGCACCTCTGACTTTATGCGCGCGCCCTGGCCTTGTTGCACCTGCAGACCTTGCCAACCAGATTACTGACCGTGCACCTGAGGCACACGTTGAAAAAGGCTTGTGGTCACCTTACGCTCTGAGGGTCAGTGGCATCGATCCGGGAACTCTTGCAGCCGTGAAGAATGCCAAAGCGGGTGTGGAAGACGAAGGAAGCCAGCTGGTTGCGCTCACTTTAGCGGCAGCGCAGAGCCAGGCGAGCAGTGATAATCTCTGGCTGGACTTGTGTGCAGCACCGGGCGGGAAAACTGCCCTTCTCGGAGCTCTCGCCCAGCTTAAAGGTGCGACAATTCGCGCCAACGAGAAGAACCCGACTCGCGCGAAACTCGTTGCACACAATGTGGCAGCGCTGAAAGACGAGACGATTGACGCGATCACCGTGCTGGACGGGAGGGAGTATGCCCAAGCCAAGCAAGGTCAGTTCTCCCGCGTGCTCGTCGATGTGCCGTGTTCGGGGCTGGGAGCGTTGAGAAGAAGGCCGGAAGCGCGCTGGAGTAAAAAATCTGAGGAGATTGACGAGCTCATCGGTTTGCAAAAGCAACTGCTCAATGCGGCTATCGATGCCACACTTCCCGGCGGAGTCATACTCTATTCGACGTGTTCGCCCGTGGTGGAGGAGACGCGAGCAGTGGTGGATGCCTGTGTGAACAGTCGTGATGATGTGCGACGATTAGACGCGGCACAGGTTCTTTCTACCGTGGTAGGGGAGAACTCGTTGAGGCTTGCACACGGCGATGTTCAACTGTTCAACATCGATACCGACATGATGTTCATGTCACTTTTGCGAAAAGTCATTCCTCAATCACCAACTGAGTGAAAAGGTGGGCTCTATGGATTTGCGCCAACTGGCATCAAAGGTTGAAGAGGTGTGCCGCACTGCCGGCAACCACGCCCTGAGAGAGCAGTTGAACCCCAGCGTGATCAAAACCTCGCGCGAACGCGGAGGCATTTCAGTCGGCCACTACGCTTCCGACATTGATTCACACCTCCAGCAGTATGTGATGGGCGCTCTCAACGAAATCGAACCACACAAGAGCTACTGGGATGAGCTTGCCGGTGAAGTTAGGCCAGGCGACCGCTTTTGGTGCGTGGGTAACGTCGACGGTTCCATCAACTTTGCGAGGAACTTGTCGGAATGGACGGTCACGGTTTCGCTGTTCGAGGCGAATGATATGGGCGAGATCTACCCGATTCTCGGCGTTGTTCACGCTCCAGCTCTCGACTTGACGTATATGGCAGCACGCGGCCAGGGCGCTATCCGCGTTCGTCGTCTGCTCACCACAGAAAAGCGTGAGCGCGTGATTCCATCCACTTGGCCACACCTGTCGGACTCGGTGGTCTGCTTTGGCATGAGCTACTTCAGGAACGAATCGCGTCGTGCACTGGCAACCGTGAATGACCTCACTGGTAAGCCTGCGGACATTAAGCGTATTGGACCGGTGTCGCTGGATTTGTGCAAGGTTGCTGACGGCACGTATGACGCCTACTTCGAGCCATCCCTGCACTCTTGGGATATTCCTGCCGTGGCTGCGGGTGCCATCGTGTTGTGGGAGGCACAAGGTCACCTTTCCCGGTGGGATGGATCTTTGATCAACTGGCATGAGGCAAACGATATTGTGGCGACGAATGCTGTGATCGATGATGAGCTGATGCCTTATTTGGCTGCGCGTTCAGATAACCCAACGGTGTCGAACCCGAGTAATGATGAGCGTATTGCTCGCACTCAGGAGATGCCTCCAATTCACGAGTGACAAGGATGCGAGGCGCTGAGCGTAATAGCTTACGCAACCGACTGAGCGCAATAGTTCAGTGGAATAGACTCAGCGTAACAGCTCGCACAAGCGGTTGTACGCAATAGAAAAGCCCACTGCTGAGCAGTGAGCTTTTTCATAACTCGTCAATGACTCGTCACTGAGTTGTTGCGATGCTATCGAGTTTTCACTCAGAAACAGCCTTCTTGAGCAGGGAACCTGCAGAGAGCTTCACGCCGTAGCGAGCTGGGATGTTGATGGTTTCACCAGTACGTGGGTTACGGCCGGTGCGCTCTGCACGCTTAACGCGCTCAGCAGCGAAGACGCCAGTGAGCTTGAGGCCCTCACCGTTCTTGAGGGACTCGATGAGAACATCCTGGAATGCGTTGATAGCAGCCTCGGACTGTGCCTTGGTGAGGTTGGACTTCTCAGCAACCTTGGAAACGAGATCAGCCTTGTTATATGCCATGGTGCACTAACTCTTTCTCTGTGGGAGCGGCTTCTTGTTCGCCGTCCGTTTACATAGCCGATATTACAACAAAAATCAGAAAAACTGTTGAATTTCCGCGGATTTTGGTCATTTTTTCTCACACGTTCACAAGTGCGAACAAAAATGAACAATCTTCACAAGAAAAACTGTCCTCCAGGCTCAAAACTGTTGAGAAACCTACGTTTATGCAATAAAATATCGCGGCCAAGCTGGTTCAGCACAGTTTAGAGCAGACCATGCTTTTGCATGTGCTTCATGTACACATAACCCAAAGCCATGCGCACCCAGTATGACCAGAAGCGGAAGAGCAGCGTTGCAGACACGGCAATGGGAGACGGCACACCAATACCCGTGAATGTCACCGACAACAGCGTCTCCACCGCGCCCAAACCACCAGGCGTTGGCACAGCAGTACCCACTGCATTCACCAGCAAGAACAGGAAGAGAGTTTGGATGAAATCAGCGTTGTAGCCGAAGGCGAGTAAAGCCGTCCAGAAGCTCGCTGCCAAAGTTGTGTTCTGAATAATCGAACCAAACACCGACAAGCTCAGAATCGACGGGTGGGAGAACAGGATCACCATTTGATGACCGTAGTTTTTGATTTGAGGAACAACGGTAGTGATAATCCAATGTCGGCAGCGAGGGATGAGCATCGCCACAGCAATAACTGCTGCAACAGCCCCAATAACCAACAGAACAGCCTTACCAGGAATAGCGTTCTCCAAGCCAGCCTGACCATAAGCCAAGCCCAACACAATGAACATGAGGAAGGTAGTCGTAAACTCAGCCACCGTATCAGCAGTAGCCGTGGCAATAGCTTGCGTGGTATCCATGCCAATCTTCTTCAAAAACAGCGTGTTAACGGCCAGCGGACCAGCAGCTGTCGGCATGGAAACGGCGGTAAAGCTAGCCACCGCCTGAGTGCCAATAATGCCATCGATATTCTTGCGACGACGATCCTTGTCGATAAAGATACCGAAAGCCAGAGCAGAACCCAGCCAAGAGACGAGCGAGAAGGCCAAAGAAAGAGCAGCCCACAAAGGATTAGCAGTTTTCACCGCCTCTATCATCTGCTCCAAGTTGAGCTGAGTGAACAGCGCGACCATCGCCACCAGAAGCAGGACGATGCTGATGAACTTCTTCGCGTTGAAACGGGAGAGATTCGTCGTCGTCTCGCCCATCTCCTCAACAGCTTCTTTCTCACTCAACGCTTCTAAGCGAGACTGCAGAGCCTTCATCATTTTGCGCGAATAGCCAGGAAGCTGCTTGGTCGCACTCGGTACAATCACCGTCTGAATGTACGGAGAAAGCGAGGCGAGTGTCGCATCCGAGCAGGTGGCGCGCAGCACCTCAACGGTTTTATCAACGCCTAAGGTTGCTGCCAGCATGACGAGCAGCTGGACGCGGTCAACGGCGATATGCAAGCTCGACGAAGCGAGATCGGCCATCTCCCAACCAGCGAGAACAGCAGTGCCCATTTCTCCGTCGGTGAGGCTTTCCAGCGAGCGCTTATCCAAAGCCATCGTCTGGTCGCTGCTGGTCGGCTCCTGAGGGATGATACCCACGCAGGATGGGGTGATATTGCGATGGGTGATGCCAAAGCGGTGAGCTTGCTCCATCTGCTCCCACAGCTCGCGAATCTGGGCAGGGGAGGCGGAAGTGAGGTTGAGAGAGTGAATGTGATGATGCGGTTGCGCGGATTCAAACACAAGGAAGGTCGATTCGCCTGCATCGCCCATGCCCACTACTTGGACGGGGGAAATATTGTGGCTGGCCAAAGCCATGAGTACGAGCATGTGATGTTCCGCCGTTTGACGAACGGAAGTGTCATGACGAATGGTGATGCCCTGAATCTTCAGGGAATTGAGCCACTGGGAAATGTAGCCTCCCGTGTGGCGCTGTTCGTCGAGGACGGAGACGGTGTAACGTGCGCCGTCAGCATTCTTCATGTGGTAAATGCGAGAAATGGCAGACAGGTCGTCCGAGAAGCTGGCGTGGCTCTTTGCTCCCAGATTGATAATCTTGTCAACGTCGTCTTTACGCGAAAGCTTGACGGGGTCGAAACCAATGCGGCGCAATTCGGTGACGAGGTCTTGGCCCCACAGACCTTGGCTGCGCGTGCCGAATGCGTAACGGCACACTTGGCCAATGCACAAGCCCAAGAAGAGTGCCATCGAAGCGGCAGAAATTGGCGCATATGAGGTAATGAGATCAAGAATGAGCAGGATGGCGAAGGCGGAGTTTACCCAACGCAGTTGGTGGTCGCGCGTCCTTCCCGTAGCGCAGGCGAGCAGGGCGGTGGTGGCCACGAGCAGCTCGAAAGTTCCCACGCCAAAGATGGCGGGCTTACCTGGGATTAACAGTGAGGAAAATTGCTGACCCAACAGATGGAAAAGCAGCGTGATCAGCGAGCCGATGGCAAGGCCTGCGGCAAAGCTCACCGCTGAGGCGAGTGTTCTCCACCATTGACGAGTCATCAACAGCCTGGAGAAGACGACGAGCATGAGCACCAGGATGACGGCGGTTTGTAGCAGCGTCATCGGTAGGCCCAACACCCAGCGCAGGGCGGAGAGGGTGCTCACACGGTTGAAGTCTTTTTGCACGCCGGAGGTGGTGGAGTGTAGGAACACTGCCAGGCCGATAACTCCTGCGGATAGCAGGAGCCACAAGCCTGCCCAGAGCAAGTCACGAGCGTCGCGTACGCGGCTGGGCTTGTGATCGGTAATCTCGACGGCGGTGTTCATACAATTCTCCTTCGCACTCTTCTTTCATTGTGCGCGAAAATCAGGCGGAATGCATCAGACTGGAGGATGAAACCGCCCAGAATATGAGGTGAAACTCACAATTGCTGTGCGGTGAATATGCAGTTTTCTTCGGCAGAGTAAATTTCAGGCGCTGCTCAGCTCACTCAGCGCTGTCAGTGTTCTGAGTTCTGTGCTCGAAGCGAACCAACTGACTGGCTACACCCGTGTAGGTGTGCGGGGTTAGAGCAAGCAAACGTTGCTCATCTTCCTTAGGCAGGTTGAGTGAGCGAACGAACTGCTCGACGTCATCCTTGTTGATGCGATGGCCGCGCATCAGCTCCTTAACCTTTTCGTATGGGTGATCCATACCAGCAACACCTTGCAAGCTCAAAGCACGCATCAGCGTTTGGATCGGCTCGCCCAAAACCTCCCAGTTTTCCTCGAGCTCTTGAGCCATCTTCTCCTGATGAGGGTGAACTTGCAGCAGGCCGCGATGCAAGTTATGCAATGCGAGCAGTGAGTAGCCGATAGCAGCACCTATATTCCTTTGCGTGCTGGAATCAGTGAGATCGCGCTGCCAGCGTGCCTCGACCAAAGTCTGGCTCAACGTGTCGAGGAAGGAGCAGGACAGCTCGCAGTTTGCTTCCGCATTCTCAAACAGAATGGGGTTCACCTTGTGGGGCATGGTCGACGAGCCTGTCGCACCCTTGACTGGTACCTGAGTGAACACGCCGCGGGAAATATACAGCCACATATCCACGCACAGGTTATGAATAATCCTGTTGATATGGCTGATAGTGGAGAACAGCTCCGCATCCCAATCATGCGACTCAATCTGCGTTGTCAGCGGGTTCCACGTCAAGCCCATGCGCTCTTGCACGAAGCGACGAGAAATTTCCTGCCAATCTACATCAGGCAAAGCCACATAGTGAGCGCCAAAAGTACCCGTAGCACCATTGAGCTTGCCCAAATACTCTTGGTTCATGATCTTTCGACGCTGACGAGTGAGACGGTAGACGAAAACAGCCAATTCCTTACCCAACGTGGTCGGGGTTGCCGGCTGACCGTGCGTCATTGCCAACAAAGGCAGATCAGCAAACTTCTCGCTCATGGAGCTCAGCAGGTCGAGAACTTCATCAAACTCAGGCAGCCAAATGCGCTCCACACCAGCCTTGATGCAACGAGCGTGGGAGAGATTGTTAATATCCTCCGATGTGCAGGCGAAGTGAACCAGCGGCTGAACGTGAGACAGCTCAGTAGGGTGGCCCAACACTTCCTCGGCCTTGTCGAGGTAAGAGTCGATGTAATACTCCACAGCCTTCACATCGTGGTGAGTCTGAGCTTCGATGCCCTTGAGCGTTTCGATGCCCTTCTCATCAAACTGCTCAGGAATAGAGCGCAAATATGCTTTCTCTTCCTCGCTGAACGGCTTCACGCCAGGAATAACTGATTCCCCATTATTGGCTTCCGCCAGGAAGATCATCCACTCGGTTTCCACGACCATACGCTCACGGTTGAGTGCTGGCTCGGAGAGGAACTCGACGAGTGGGTGAGTGATGGCATGGTAGCGCCCGTCCAAAGAGGTCAGGGCAATTTGGTCGATATCCGCAAGTTTCATACCTTTAAGCCTATCGGACAGGGTGGTTTTCCTCTCGCCTGGCCGTTGTGATATTCTCACTCGACCGCTTTAGCGTTACTTGCTTAACCGTTGTGATGTACTCGCTCCACGCTTACACAACCTTTCGTCGCTTTCACCGCCCTGAAGCATCACTATCCGCCGTGAGCAAGCCTTCGAAGAACAGCGTTTGCTCCACTTCGCCTCCAAACTCGCGGCTGAACTCCTCACTTGCCTGAAAAGCGGCAGGCGAGCCAGAGTCGATGGCATCCTGCCAGTTTGCGCGGTGGAAGTTCATCCCATGCGTCGCCGCTGGTGAGTCGCTCATCTTGAGCCCCTGTTTGTTGAGGGTGTTGGGAAGATTCTCAGGCCGTTTCATCTGCCCTCGAACCGTCACCCAGTTGTCTCGCTTCGGGTTGTCCATCGCGTCTAGGTGGGAAACCAATTCGCCTTGGGTTTCGCTACTGGTAACGCGCACGTTGTCCGGTATGCGATGCCCGGCTATAGGAGAGCCTGCGGTAATGACATGCGTGATGGAATACTTCGACGGCTCTTCGGCAAGCGTCGCGGCAATAATTCCTCCCTGAGAATGGCCGACGAGGGCAACAGGCTCGGTGGCGGGCACTCCTGCTTGGCGCATCGCTTCCTCGACAAAACGTGCACTCGCCGCCTGCTTGCGCTGAGCAGGGATGGAACTCATCAAATCGAGATTTCTCAGCCACCCAATGGGCGCCGTCGTATTGGTTTGCGTTCCGGGAATATACACCACCCATGACCTCTGCCCGTCACTGTTGCGAATGGCTTGCACGGCCACGGTGCTATGCGGCTTGTCCCAGGTGGCGTTGCCCAGCTTTTCCAAGTTTCGGTAAGCCCCGGAGATATCTGCCGCCCCGGTCAAGCTAGTCGGTGCTTGAGCAGCAGGGGAAACGCTGAGATTACCCCCGTACACAGCATTGCGGATGCCATTTCCCGTCAATCCCAGTACTGACGCCATATTTCCCACGACAGGCGAGCCTGAGGTGGCGAACTGTTTGCCCGCTCTCACCCCGTCCTCGCCATAGCCGCTGAGAAGGCGCAGAATATCCTGCTGGTAGGCATCAGTGCCATACCAGAAACCAAAATTCTCTGCACGGGAACTCGGGCTTGAGCCTGCTGGTAAGAGCATGCTCGTACTGCTCGAGCTCGCCGCACTGGCAGCCAGGCCGGTGGAAGCTCCTGAGGAAAACAGGGAATTAAGGTTTGCCGAACCGCTTATATAGCTCAAGATTGTCACTTCGGCAGAAGAGTACAGCCCTGAAGCTCGCGCTAACGCCGTGGCAAGAAACTCGCTGCGCTCCTGAGTTTCCTCCACAGCCTGAAGAAGGCTCGCCAGAACGAGTTGAAGCTGATCCACCAGAGTTTGTGCAGCCTGACTATGCCATCCCAGTTGTGAATGCGGAGAATCAGCCAGATTCGCATACTGGCAGAGCATGCGCGTGCGTGCCGTGTTCTGCGTTTGAGCCATAGCGCAGCGCACACTCGTGTCGAGCTCAGTCGCAGTGTTTCTCGCAGCAAAACAGAAGGAGCTCAACTGAAGCATCTCCTCAGTGTCAACGCCGTAGCGAGCAGAAGAAACATGGGCGAGGGGAGTTGCTGAATCGGGCATGGCAGACCTTTCTCAAACACGATAGTGGCGGCAGCGCAGGGAGGTGATAGTTGTCACTGGTACAGCTTCGTGGCGAGCAGCCGCGTTAGGCATATTCTTCAACGCTGCAACATAATGCGTCGAGTAGCACATACGAGTTGAAGAGCTCATCAACTTGAGCGCGGTAAGCGCTACTCGCACGCCCATACCAGGAAGAATCGCGCGCTCGCTGGCAGAGCACAAACCCCTCATCGGCAACAGTGTGCAAACGAGTACACAGCGCGCGTAGCTGCGACTCGAGTGCAAAGCCCGAGCTCACGCAGGAGGTGAGTTGATTCATCTGTGACACCCGTGCAGGAAAGCTGCACTCAGTGACACTGCTTGCGCTCTCAGCTGGCAAGCTCAGCTGTGGTTGAACAGTCATGCTCTCAGTCAAGCGCAGAAGAAGAGAGCGAACAGAAAAAAGAAAGGCCTGTGGACTATTCGATGAAAATAATCCACAGGCCTTGTGCCAGTCACGAAATTGCGCTACTCACCACGGTTTCTGCGTATCACTACTCGTGCTCGACTGCTTATCCGAAGAGTTGTTCTTCAACAACTGATCCATCTGCTGCTTCTGCTGCTCTTTTTGCTGGGCATCAGAATCCGACTGGTGGGACGAGTTCGCATTATTCGCAGAATTCTGCTTCTTCGCCGAGTTCGCCGTACCACTCTTGCCCTCCACCGCTGCCACAGCTTGAGCGTACGTCATGCCATCATTCATATGCCTCAACAGTGTTGCCAGACGGTCAGACACCTGCTGAGCCTGAGAAAAAGCAGCATGCAAGGATGGCGTCTGGTACCACGAGGACGACTGAGCGTCAGCTAACTGCGCATCCGCCTGCTCCTGCTGAGCTTGGAGAGTAGCAATATCGGGACTCTGGCCTTGCGCAGCCTTCACCGTCGAACTCAGAGTGTGCGCGATATCCGTGTAATTGCGCGCGGCAAAGAAGTTGGCCAGTGATAATCCTGAAATAACCAGTAACAGCACCAGCACGATGGCGCTTACCGTACGGCGAATGACAGGATAATTCATAGGAACCTCCTCATCCTGGCTACATCAACACCCAGCTCCCAGATTGCCAGGACAGCAATAACCAGAGCGAAAGGCCAGACCATGTAGCTGCGAACAGCGCGACGCCTCGTACTTTTCTCCACCAAGAAGTGAGAAGAAGCGTGACTTCTCAGTGAATCGAGTGACTGGGAGCCGTCGACCTCGTCCACCGACATCTCATCAGCAATGCTCTTCAACGTGGAAGCATCCATACGCGAAATAGCAGGCTTCTTCGTATCTGGGTCATTCACCCAGCCATTCGGGCTCGTCGGAGTAGTGCTGCGGCTGATCTCGCGAGTGTTCTGAGCCGTCACCAAAGGTACTTGACCACCCTGAGCCGAGCCCACTGATATCACTGCGCCACCATCGACAAACTCACGCAAAGCCGAGAAAGTGCGGCGCTGGCGAGAACTCGTCGACTCACCATCCGAGAGGTAGTACACAACAATCACGTCATTGGGGCGCTGCGCATGAACATCTTGCATCGCCTTAATCAACGTGTCGAGAGGCTGATCCAGCGAAGAGCCTGCGGAAACAGCAGTCGGCTCGACCTCCAGATTATCAACCCAAGAGAGCACCGCCTCGCGATCAGCAGTCACCGGAAGGTCAATGTTGGCCGAAGAAGCGAAATTGATTCCCGCGTAGCGAGCAGAAGGGTAGAGCTTCATCACGTTTCTGATAATCTCGCGCGACGCACTCAAACGAGTGACAGGCTGAGCTTTACCAGGAAGGCGAGCATCACCAACAGCCATCGAACCCGTGGTATCCACGGCGAAGAAAACATCCGTCTGGTTCACCGCAGCACTCGTCGTATTACTCACCTGAGTAGGGCCAACCGAAGCAGCCAGAAGGGCGAGCAGGAGAAGACCGCGACGCAGCCAATCCCACACCAGCGCATCATTATTAGCGCGACGAGCAGTAAACAGACTCACACCCACCACGAAGCTTGCCACGACGATGACGTCCAGCAGGAGAGTGGACCACCAAGCGCCAGTGACGGGCAAGAAAACAAAATCAGAAAATTGGATCATTATCGTCTCACCCACCCGGCAACAAGGAAGAGCACAGCTGCAAAGAGCATGCCCACAATCAGCCACCACTGCGGCTGATCCACCACATCAGCATCCGGATTCGTCTGCGAACGGCTCTTCTGCTGCTCGATAGCCGTCACCAAGTCAGCCACCGAATTATTCGTGCTGCGCACCTGGAAAGTGCCGCCTAAAGCAGTGGTTTGCGCCTTCAAATCTTGTGCAGCAGCGGACTGAACGTCAGTACCGGTAAACAGTGTATCGACGCGAATCGAGTTGAGCTCAGTCAAATGCAGGGCCTGACGCAGCGAATACACCGGAGTGCCGGACAGCACGTTATCCGTGGCGAAAACGATAGAGGTTGGCGCGACACGGTTTTGCTGCTTGGTCGCGGTAGCCGAGAAGTTCGGAGCCATGGCCGCGCAGGAGACGAGGCCATCGCCAATCAGCGAAGTGGAATCCTTACGATCCTGCGTGCCTTCGAGCCAGTCAGAAATATTCTGATAATCTTGCTGGCTCATATTTTCGATAGACTTCTGGTTTTCCACGCCTTTGAGCGCGCCTAAAGCCTTCGTCAACTCTTTTTTGACGAGGTGGTAGTCGCTGGTGAGCGGGAAAACGGTGCGGCTGGTCGAGTTGAAAATGCTCATGCCGATTTTTTCCGTGCGGAAATGATCGATCAAATCCAGGTAGGTGGCGATCACTTCGCGGTCGAAAGGCAGCGCGGAGCCAGAAACGTCGAGGCACAGGATGATCTGGCGCGAATGGTTTTGTGACGCCACTTGATTAACAGCGCTCGGTCGTCCCGTCAGCCCCACAGCAGAAACTGTCAAACCCAGAGCGGCAAGCAGGCTCACTACGCTGAGCACCACGTAGCGGCGCATGCGAGCAGCATACGGGGCGCGCTTGAGAAGCTGCTTGACCGACCAGATCATCGGCTGCTCGGGGGTGCGAGGGGCGAGATGGCGGGTTTTTGCCAGCGCGCGGTCGAGTGCGGACTGCGCCGTCTGTGCGGACTGCGCCGTCTGTGCCGACTGTGCGGAAGCTGCCGACTGCGCGGAAGCTGCAGCAGGTGCAGAATCAGCGTTCTCACCAGTGCCCTCGCGAGCTTCCTTGCGCTTTTGCTGTGAGAACACGCGCTTGCGCCACGCACTAAACGTATGCGAGCGATTCATCAACCAGGAGGCAATGAGCACTCCAGCCAGCACGAGCAGCGCGGCCAAACTAAACAAGAAAAGGACGAGAGGCCAGCGGAATGTCACATTCATCGGTTATTCCACCTCTCAATCAAATTGTTCACCCAATTCATCGCCGCAGCCACACTCGCCTCATCTGCCGCAGCATTCGTCGCCGCATGAGCAAACTCCGGAGGGTAGAGAGCAGCAATCGTTTGACGCAACTGTTGGAACTGCTGCTTGGATCCCAGGGGAACACGCTGGTTCAAATCCAGCAAAGTACTCGAACTCAGGTCAACTCCTAAGCGGCTGGATGCAAAGTTTCTGGCAATCTGGGCAAGGCGGGAGTAAGCCTCCGCCTCGGATATAGTGCCTGAGTTAAAGTCAATACCCACCTGGGAGACGAGCTTTTGCCAGTAACGCATGTCATGATGGGCTTGCTTCTTCTCCGCCTTCACCTTTTCCTTACGGCTGGCTGGCAACACCAGCAGCACCACGGCAATAACGGCGCCCAAGATTGCCACGATGCCTACAACCAGGTACGCCCACATATGAGAAAGAGCGGGTAAAGCCCAAAAGCTTGTCGTCATCACTTCCCACCCTTCTTAGCAGTAGCGAGCAATGATTGTTGAGCGCGACGCGGGGATTTCATACTCGTCGAAATCAGTTTCAGCACTGTGTCAATCATCTCTTGGCTCGAGCTCGCACTCACATAGGTGTCTGCATGGCGGCGCAACTGTAATCGCAAGGCTTCATTGAGCGCACTACGACGACGATCCAACTCTTGCGACAAGCTCTGATCCCTCAAAAATGCTGGCATCTTGCGTCCTGTCGACGAATCAGTGAGCAGTGGCCAAGCGGGATCAAACGGGTTAAGCGTGGACACACCCACTACAACGAGAGCGTGATTTTGCGACAGCTGAGTCATCAACTGCGTCTGCTCAGCAGTGAGAGCAGTGGCATCGGTTGCCAACACGATCAAACCATCCTGACGAGGAATTTTCTGCGCATAACGCAGCAAAGCCGTCAAATCGCGTGGAGCAAAAGCCCTGCCTTCTACAGCATCGCGCAACGTCGTGTCAAACTTCGCGTAGCCACCGTTAAACGGCAAACGCGAAATCGTACCCGAATCGGCCAGCACCAGCGAAATTTCATCCGAACGGCGCAGCGAAAGCAGTGCAAAGAGGCGCAGCGCATTACTTGCCACTTGCAAAGCCGTCTCACCCGACGAGGTAACACTCATCATTTCCTGGCCCGTGTCGAGCAACAGCCACGAGGTGGAAATCACATCTTTTTGGCGGTTGACCACAATCGGGCGGGACAGGCGTGCCGAGGCTTGCCAATCTATAGCCTGTGCGGAATCGCCAGACTGGTACTCCCTCAAATCCAAGAAGTCAAAGCCATTGCCGGACATGTCGGACTGATGCTCGCCCTCCAACAAGCCTAGAGCATGCTGGGAGAGGGGAAGAGTGAGGCGCGAAGCAAACGATTCGACACGCGAGCGGAAACGAGCCTGTTCCTCCTCAGCAAGTGAGGGAGAGTAAGGAGTACGCTCAGTTTTCCTCATGGTTTTCCTCATGGAATAGGAACCACCTGCACTACGCGGTCCACAATCTCATCGCTGGTCACATTGTCAGCCAAAGCCTCGAAGGTGAGCAAAATACGATGGCGCAGAACCTCGTGAGCAAAAATCTTGATGTCTTCGGGGATAACGAAGTCGCGGCCATTCATCAAAGCGAAAGCCTGACCAATACGCACCAAAGCGATGGAAGCACGAGGAGAAGCACCCAAACGCACCAACTGCGCCAAACCATCGATTGGGCGAGGGCCAGAACCGCGAGTCGTGGAAACCAAGTCCACCACGTACTGCTCGATCTTTTCCGAAACGTGCACGCGACGAGCAGCGGTACGCAGGAACTGAACATCATCGATGCTCAGCTTGCTGCCACTCATGTTTGGCGTGTCGTAACCGCGCTGGGCGAGAAGGTCGAGAATCTGACGCTCTTCCTCGCTGCTGGGGTACGTCATCACCGTCTTCATGAAGAAACGATCCATCTGCGCTTCTGGCAGATTGTACGTTCCCTCTTCCTCAATAGGGTTCTGCGTGGCGATCACCATGAAGGGGTTCGGCAGTTCGATGCGCTTGCCACCAATGGTGATAGCGCGTTCAGCCATAGCTTCGAGCATGGCCGACTGTGTTTTTGCCGAAGAGCGGTTGATCTCATCGAGCAGCACGACGTTGGCGTTGATCGGTCCGACATGCGTGGTCAGTTCGCGCGACTGGAAATCGAAAATTTGGGTTCCCACCAAGTCGGATGGCATCAAATCTGGTGTGCACTGCACGCGAGAGAAGGTACCGGAAACGCTGTGGGCCAGGGTTTGAGCGGCGGTGGTCTTTGCCAAGCCAGGCACGGACTCAATGAGAATGTGGCCGCCGGCAATCAGCGTGGTAATGAGGGACTCGCGCAGCATCGTCTGGCCGACGACCTGGGAGCTAAAACGCTCGCGAAGCTGATTGGTCAGTTCCTGTGCGCGAGCAGAATCTTCGGAGGTCAACAGTTGAGGAGTGTCAACCTGAGCGCTATTCGTGAATAAAGACATACCTTTAGACTAGCGAGAACAGAGGAATCTCAGCCTTATTTCACTCAAATTCTGCCGATTTGTGCCTAACTTTTACGAGATTTTGCAAATATTATGAGTTTTCTCTCGGTTTGCTGGGATGTCGGGCTTGTGGTTGGTGGCGCGTTGGCTTCTACTCGGTCAGGCGCTGGGCTGGCTCGCTAGCTGCTAGGCAGTAACAGTTTTCTGGTCGAGCGTGACGCAGCCTGGCAATCTTGAGGCCTAAAACTCAGCAATTTCGTGGCTGGGAAGCGACCAATCGACAGGCTGAGCACCCATGCGAAAAAGCGCCTCATTAGTGCGAGAGAAAGGATGCGAACCAAAAAAGCCGTTACGCGCAGACAGAGGCGAAGGATGCGCCGACTCGATGACAAAAGCGTTGGTCAAGCGCGGGGCCAAACTCCTCGCATCTCGACCCCACAAGATTGCCACTAATGGTAAAGGTTTGCCGTGAGAATCGCGACGAGAATTGAGCACCTCAATCGCGCGGTCCGTCACCTCCTCCCAGCCTTTACCGCGGTGACTGGCAGGTTTCCCCGCCTGAACGCTTAAGCAACGGTTGAGAAGCATGACACCTTGATGCGTCCACGGCGTCAGATCGCCATTATCAGGAATAGCAACGCCTAAATCGTCGACAAGCTCCTTATAAATATTGCGCAAACTTGCCGGAATCGTGACTCCAGGTGCGACCGCGAAGGACAAGCCAATCGCGTTGCCAGGAGTGGGGTAGGGGTCCTGACCGACAATGAGCACCTTCACCTGATCGACGGGAGTGCGAAAAGCAGCGAAAATACGGTCTCCCGCTGGCAAGGTGCGGATACCCTGCTTGGCCTCATCGCGCAAAAACTGGCCCATCTTGCGGATGGTGGGTTCGACGGGCTTGAGGGCGGTTGCCCAGCTGGGGTCCATGATGGCGGAAAGCGGAAGAACAGTGCTCATAATTGTGAGGATAGGCGGATGGCTCAACGAGTTGGTGAGTACCCGCGGGTCAAGCGTGAGGAAAAGTGTGTACAAATGGGGAGCCCTCTTCCTCTTGGCCAGTTGCTCGGTAGAATCGAAAGCAGTATAGAGAAGAATGCCCTGCGCCACGCTGAGTTTCACAGTGATAATCTCTGTGTGTTCGTTGCAGCGAGGTTGTTGCCTCGTGAATGTCACAGCAAGATTGTCACAGCGTTTGCAGCGGTGGTACCTAAGTGGCACGGCATGAAGACTGAGGTGATGAGATGGCCGATAAGCGTTCTGGAGCGAAGTCCGCGTTTGACGATGATTTCGAGAATCCACCCGCAGGTCCTATCGGCCTGCATCGTGGCAAGCCGAGTGGTTGGGCAGTGACTCGCCCTTACGTTCTGACGCTGGTCATCGCCGTTCTGCTGGGATTGTGCACGTACGCTTGGGTTTCTGGCAAGTTCTCCTTCTTGAGCCGTCCGCAAGTGACGAGCTCCTCGTCGGCAAGCTCGAGCAAGGAATCTCGCAAGATTGACAGTACGAAGCGCGCAAAGAAGGATACTGCCAGCTCGCAGTCCTCGAGCTCCTCTACCTCTGATCAGAAGGACGACCAGAAGAAGGACGATGCGCAGAATCAAGACCAGCAGAATCAGTCAGCTGCACAGCCTGTGAATCAGGGTGCTCAGGTGGGCGTGTATAACGCTTTGGGCGCTCAGTATGGTGCTCAGCGCAATGGTTACGCTGGTCGTCAGGCTCAGGTGCTCAGGAACGCCGGTTATACCAACGTCAACACGGGCAACTTGCAGACTACCGCTCCAACCGCTAACACGGTGTGGTATTCCAACGATGCGGATAAGTCCACTGCTGAGGATGTTGCCGCAAAGTTTGGTATCACCGCTGTTCAGAAGGTCGATACCGCGCTTGATTACCCGATTGAGGTTGTGTTCGTGTCGATGTGAGTCGCACAGTGACTCTGAGGTTTGCGTACGGTGATGCTGAGCTGTGTGCTGTGAGCGCCACTGGTAATCTCGGTTAGTAGTGAGTGACGACTTTCGCCCTGGTTTGCAGTTCTGTCAAGGAATGGCGAGCCGGGGCATTTTTATTTCCATCACAAAGTCATCTGTGTGACTAGAGTAGATGTATCAGCTCTACAGGTTCACGAAGTGCAGTAGCAATTCCCGGTACGCTGATATTAAGGAAGTATTTCATGGCAACTGGTACCGTCAAATTCTTTAACGCGACCAAGGGCTTCGGTTTCATCACTCCTGATGAGGGCGGTGACGACGTTTTCGTTCATTACTCTGTGATTCAGGCCGACGGTTACCGCACACTGGATGAGGGTGACAAGGTCAGCTTCGAGGCTGAACGCGGACCGAAAGGCCTTCAAGCTACAACATGCACGAAGTTGAACTGAATTCAGCTCTGGGTATAGTCAGCCGCCTGCGCGCGCTAACGAAGAAGGAAAACTGAAGATAACACTGATGAAAACGGTGGAAAATCAGTGATTGAGCCCACACATGCGTGTGGGCTTTTTTGTTCTGGGAGAAAGAACGCCGAAATTTGGCACTCGTAGCCCGGGAGTGCTAATCTCTCTTTTAGCACTCGCGGGGTGCGAGTGATAATTACGCAGCTGACGGCGTAGTACTCACACCCGTTGAGGCACGTTCCACATTTGTCATTGGAGGGAACATGGCAAAGATTATTGCTTTTGATGATGATGCTCGTCAGGCTATGCTCAATGGCCTCGATAAGCTCGCCAACACCGTGAAGGTCACCTTGGGACCAAAGGGCCGTAACGTTGTTCTCGACCGTTCTTATGGCGCACCAACCATTACCAACGATGGTGTTTCCATTGCTAACGAGGTTGAGCTCGAGGATCCACTCGAGTCTGTCGGCGCTGAGCTGGTCAAGGAAGTTGCTAAGAAGACTGATGACGTCGCAGGTGACGGCACCACCACCGCAACCGTTCTCGCACAGGCTCTCGTGCACGAAGGCCTCAAGAACGTGACCGCAGGCTCCAACCCAATCGCCCTGCGTCGCGGCATTGAGAAGGGTGCACAGGCCATCGTGAACAAGCTCGTGGCCAACGCTGAGGAAGTGGAGACCAAGCAGCAGATTGCTGCAACCGCAACCATTTCCGCTGGTGACCCAGAGATCGGCGACAAGATTGCTGAAGCACTCGACAAGGTCGGTGAGGACGGCGTTGTTACCGTTGAGGACAACAACAAGTTCGGCCTCGACCTCGAGTTCACCGAGGGTATGCGCTTCGACCGTGGTTACATCTCCAGCTACTTCGTCACCAACCCAGACGAGCAGACTGCAGTTCTCGACCACCCATACATCCTCCTGACCTCCAACAAGGTTTCCAGCCAGCAGGATGTCATCCACATTGCTGACCTCGTGATGAAGTCCGGCAAGCCACTGCTCATCGTTGCTGAGGATGTTGATGGTGAGGCTCTCGCAACCCTGATTCTCAACAAGATTCGTGGCACCTTCAACTCTGTTGCCGTCAAGGCTCCAGGCTTCGGCGATCGTCGTAAGGCTATGCTGCAGGATATGGCCATCCTCACTGGTGGTCAGGTCGTCTCTGATGAGCTGGGCTTGAAGCTCGACTCCATCACCAACGATGTTCTCGGAACCGCTGACAAGGTCATCATCTCCAAGGAAGAGACCACCATCGTCAACGGCGGCGGCTCCAAGGATGATGTCCACGCTCGCGTTGAGCAGATCCGTGGCGACATCGAGCGCACCGATTCTGACTACGACCGTGAGAAGCTGCAGGAGCGCTTGGCAAAGCTCGCCGGTGGCGTTGCCGTCATCAAGGTTGGCGCAGCTACCGAGACCGAGGCTCGCGAGCGTAAGCATCGCATTGAGGATGCTGTGCGCAACGCTAAGGCTGCTATCGAAGAGGGCTTGGTCCCAGGCGGCGGTGTTGCACTCGTTGCAGCTGCTCAGGAAGCTGAAGCTGAGCTCGACAAGCTCGAGGGCGACGAGCTCACTGGTGCACAGATTGTTCTGCGCGCTGTCCAGGCTCCAATCAAGCAGATCGCTGAGAACTCCGGTGTTTCCGGTGACGTGGTGATCAACAAGGTTCGTAGCATGGGCAAGAACGAAGGCTTCAACGCTGAGACTGGCGAGTATGAGAACCTGCTCACCGCTGGCGTTGCTGACCCAGTCAAGGTGACTCGTTCTGCTCTGCAGAACGCTGCTTCCATTGCCGGCCTGTTCCTGACCACCGAGGCTGTGGTTGCTAACAAGCCAGAACCAAAGCAGGCTCAGCCAGCTCAGAACCAGATGGGTTACTGATCTGGACCCACCGAGGTTCAAATAGCGTAGGGGCGCTTCATTCCCACAATGACAAGGGAGAATCGAGGAAACTCGTTTCTCCCTTTCGTTTTCTTACACACTCACCGAAGAACGTCACGCAACAATATCAGCACAAGGAGAGAGGCTGAAGCGCGCGGATCTGCGGTGTGGATGGTTACTCGTCGTAGCTTCTTTCATCTGGCTCGTCCGACTCGCCTTCGAACTCGCCGTCTTGCTCGGGGGAAGCATCTGTCTCATCAGGCTCGCTCTCGTCCTCGTCGTCCTCCCAGATATGGTGCGACCAATTGTCGAGTTCCCATTCGAACCGCAACTTCTCCTGGCTGGGGTCGAGCAACACATTGTTCAGTTCGCAGGTCATCAACCTATCGAAGACGAGGTAGGTTTTGAAAATCCCGTTGAGTGACTCGATATCCTTACTGCGCGCGGAACAACGCCACAACTGACTGACAGCACTGGGCGAGGCTTCGGTAGGGCTTTCCTTGCGTCCAAAAGCAATGAACTGTTGCAAACACTGCCGAGAGAGGTTATACACGCTCATCTTCATCGCTTCGCAAGCAACAAGCTGAAGATCAGCTTTGCTCAAACGAGTAGCGTCGGGTGCAGCGCAACCTTCTTGATTGGCACGCATCATATCCGCATCTTCGATCCAACGGTGATACTGCGAACACCAATGGCGAACAGTATTTGCTGAGGAAATGTGATTGCGTTGTGCTACTTCTCGATAGCTCTCGTCGGAATGGAAATACTCAGCTACCACATGCAATTTGAACGCACGAGTATAGCTGCGATGGGAACGAGAACTTCTCTCTGCGACTGGCTCCATTGCCACGCCACCTTAGGTTTTAGAATAATGACGACTAAAAGTCACCTTTACTGTACCCCTATACAAGCCGCGCTGTAACGTGAACAATGGAGCTGTTGTCGTATTCAACCCTCGTTCTTCATCGCAAATCGTTGATAATCAAGGCCTATCCCTGATTGAGAGAAAAACACAAAACACAGTTCACCTCCTGTAAAACCCGGGAGTGTCATCACTGAGCGAACAGCCTGCTCGCCTGATTCTCCGTCTCCTCATACAGCATCGATGCTTGCGACAGCGAGTTCTGAATCGACTCGAGCGAAGCTTCCATCTGAGTTTGCGCAGCTCTCCACTGCTGAGCAACAGCACCGAACTGCGTGGCAGCCGAACCTGTCCACACACTTTGCAGTTGCTGAAGGTTCGCATACATGGATGACACAGCCGAGCGAATCTGGCCAATAGAAGCGCTCACAGCCGCAGAACTCGAGGCGATCTGCGCAGAGTCAACCTGAAAACTCGTCATGATAATCCTTTCTCGTCGTGGTTTAGTATTTCGCCGGTATGACGGTTGTCATATTTGCCGGTACACTGAGCGTATGACCAAGAACAAGCGCGAACATGTTTTTTCTTCTCCTGTGGACAATTTGGCATTCCGCCGCATTGTGGCAGCTTTTCTTGCCCTGGTAGCGCTTGTCGCCTTCGCTATTACTCCCGCTTTTGCTGATGATGAAGCCGATTCTCAAGAAGACACCAGTCTGATTAGCACATCCTCGATTGTGGATACGCAAAATTTGCTCGGCTCAGCAATGTCCCGAGTGACCGATGCGGTGAAGAAGGCGAAGAAGGAAACGGGAGTCACCATCCTTCTGATGTACTTGGGCACTTTCAACACGAAGAAATCAGCGGTCGATTGGGCTCATGATCAGCTGAAGCTGGCCAAGCCCAAGCCCAACACTGTTCTTCTTGCTCTCGCCTCGCAGGATGGCAAGCTCGCCGTGGTAGCCTCCGATAATTCCCAAGCTTGGCTCAAGGACAAAAAGACTATCGCTGCTCTCTCGAACGCTGCTGCGCATCCGTTGGTTGCGCATAAAACTCCTGATTGGCCAGGTGCGGCAACTGCTTTGGCTAATGAGGTGATCACCCAGAAGAAGGCCAGTGATTCTGCCCCTATGTGGAAGGTGCTGAAGATCACCGGTATTGTTCTTCTGGTGTTGTTGGGCCTTGCTGTGGTTGCCTTTGTAGTCTGGCTTGCTTCCCGCGGTGTGTTCTCCAAGCAGCATGCGGGTCGCCACTCTGGCCAGCCTGTTTCTGCAGGTACCTCGGCCGATACTTCTGTCAATACTTCTGCCGATGTCGTGGTTGAAGGCAGCTCGCAAGCATCGCATCTGTAGGTCGCAGGCCGCAGACCGCAGTTCGTCGGTATAAGAGGAGGGGAGAAGCTTCCTCGTACTGCTAATCTGGATGCTTTCTGTGAATTTGCGTAAAGCCTTCTGTTTCTTAGCTCAAACCGACTCGATCTGACATACCATAAAAACAACAGGTCGAATCACCTTCCGCCGCGTACCGTGCAGCGCCACAAACCGGCAACAAAGAACACACACCACGAGCCGCGACGGAAGCGAGAACGAGGAGGCACCATGGCTGACAGACGAGTAGAAGCAACAATCGCAGTAGTAGACGACGAACCATCCATCCGCGACCTTCTCACCGCATCTTTGCACTTCTCTGGTTTTGATGTCGTTTCCGCAGCAAACGGCACCGAGGCTATCAACGTCATCGAGAAGTCGCATCCTGACCTCATCATTCTGGACGTCATGCTCCCAGATATTGACGGCTTTACGGTAACACGCCGTATCCGCAACGACGGCATCACCGCGCCCGTCCTCTTCCTCACCGCTCGCGACGACACGCAGGATAAAGTGATGGGTCTGACGGTTGGCGGCGACGACTATGTGACCAAGCCGTTCAGCCTCGAGGAAGTGGTCGCTCGTATTCGCGCCATCTTGCGCCGCACCCGCCAAGATGAAGAAGATGGCCCAGTCATCTCCGTGGCTGACTTGGAGATTAACGAGGACTCCCATGACGTCTCCCGCCACGGCGTCCCGGTGGACCTGAGCCCTACAGAATACAAGCTTTTGCGCTACCTGATGGACAACTCGGGCCGCGTGCTCTCCAAGGCCCAGATTCTCGACCACGTTTGGCAGTACGACTGGGGTGGTGACGCAGCCATCGTCGAATCCTACATCTCCTACTTGCGCAAGAAGATCGACGGCGTCACCTACAAGGATGAAAACGGTGAAGAACAGCAGGTCGTTCCGCTCATCCAAACCAAGCGTGGCATTGGCTATATGATTCGTGAACCTCAACAGGGTCGTCGCTAATGCTGCGTAAGGCTCTTCATCTCGATTCGATTAGCCTGTCTATCCAGCTTATCTGTTTGCTTCTTTTCCTGCTCTCGGTGGGCCTGTCGGCAGCCGGGGTGGCCACTCGTCAAATGGTGTGGGGCTACATGCTTGAAAGGACGGATCAGCAGCTGGAAAGGCAGGCTTCTCTTGTCATCTCCTCGGTTTCACAGCTCAGCTCCTCGGACCCCGCAAACCACGCTCTGACGGAGTATTTCCTGCAAATTCGCGACGACAGCAACAAGATTATCAGTACGCCTTTGTCTCCTTCGACTCATGACGGCGCTGTGATCTGGCCTTCGTTGCCTGCCAGTGGTTCTTCTGCATCCTTCGGTTTTGGCCAGCCCGTCACCGTCTCCGCGCAGCTGATCAAGCGCGGTTCAGGAACGTTGAGTGTGCAAGATGCGGCCAGCTGGCGTGTGATAAAACTCAAATGGGTCGATACCGAAAATGACACATCGGGTATCGCCTACCTCGGTTTGAGCTTGGCTGACGCATTGGATACCTCCTCAGCAATTTCGCGCTATTTTATTTTGGTGGTTTTCGCCATTCTCATCATTGCCATGGGCTTAGGTACAGCCGTTATTTCGCGAACCTTGCAACCGCTGAAAAAGATCGAGAAAACCGCTGCCGCCATTGCTGCAGGCGACCTTTCCCAGCGCGTTCCTTCCGCTCCGGTGAGTACGGAAATCGGTTCGCTTTCTGCATCGCTGAACACGATGCTCTCGCGAATTGAGGAGAGTTTCCAGGAAGAAGAGCGTACAAACGCGAAGATGAAGCAGTTTGTTTCCGACGCTTCCCACGAGTTGCGTACGCCGCTCGCCGTCATTCATGGCAACGCGGAGCTTTACCATATGCACGCTGGCCTTCCGGTGGAAGAGCGTATCGAAGTGGCAGAAAAGTCGCTGGATAATATTGAGCGCTCTGCCTCACGTATGACCTTGCTGGTTGAGGACCTTCTCAGTTTGGCGCGTATGGATGAGGGCAGGGGAGTCGACCGCAACCAGCAGGTTCGCCTCGACGAACTGCTCTTGGATAGCGCTGAAGACCTTCATGCTTTGGACCCGAGCCGCCATATTCGCGTCGGCGAGCTCACTTACAAGATGGGCGGACGCATGCTTCCTGCGCAAACGGGGAATAAGCAGGCAAGCGGCAAGAAGAAAAAGCAAGCCCCTGTTTATATTCCTACTGCCGAGCCTCAGTTTAGCGAAGGCAAGCTTTCTGAGCTCACTCTTCGTGGTGACTCGCAGCGTTTGAGGCAAGTGATTACCAATATTGTGGGTAATATCCACCGCTACACGCCGTCTGACTCTCCGGTAGAGATCGCTTTGGGCCACGTCAGCGCTCAAATTGAGCCGCAGGTGGTCAAGAAGTTGCAGCCTCAGGCGAGCACGACCCAGCAGATGGAATACGCGATCGCTATGGCGACGAACCCGCAGGCTGATCCGGCAAGCATTCACCCTTACGCTGTGATCCGTATTAGCGACCATGGCCCTGGTGTGAGCGAGGACGCGTTGAGCAAGTTGTACGAGCGTTTCTACACTGCTGATGCCTCGCGCGCCCGCGAAAGGGGCGGCACCGGCTTGGGTATGGCTATTGCTCTGTCGGTGGTCAAGGCTCATTCTGGGGCGATCGTCGCGTCCACAACCGATGGCGGAGGATTAACACACACCATTTATCTTCCGACGCAGGAGATGAGCGGTTCTGGTAATCTGAACACGCATGAGGCATAATTTCGCACGAGCTCGCGCTTTTCGTCTAGAATTGTGAGGCAGTGATACGTGAGAAAGGATGCATATGCCTACGGGAAGAGTAAAGTGGTTTGACACTGACCGCGGTTATGGGTTTGTCATCGATGACAATGGCAAGGACGTGCATCTGTCAAAGCAAGCTTTGCCAGCAGGCGTGCACACGCTGAAGAAGGGTACGCGCGTCGAGTTTTCTGTTGTCGATTCCCGTAAGGGGCCCGAAGTGATGGACCTCAAGATTGTGGGAACCCGCCAGTCTATTGTTGCCGCAACGAGGCCAAACCCAGAAGATATGGCCGCCATTGTGGAGGACTTGATCAAGGTTTTGAACAAGGCGGGCGGTGAGCTGCGCAGGAAGCATTACCCATCGGAGCAGGAATCTCGCCAGATGGCGAAGTTGCTGCGCGCAGTTGCTGATAACTTTGACGTTCCTGAGTGAGTAACGCTTATCAAGGATCGCAGGTACTCAACACGTGGAACAATTCGAGGAAAGTGAAAGCAGTGAACGAAGAACACGGTGATAATCTCGCTGGCCATACCAGTGACATCCCACAGCTGGTTCAGAAGGCTCGAGCAGCTGCAGTCGAGTACGCTCAAGATGAGCAAGCTGTGGGAGAATTCCTCGAAAGAAGCGAAGTAGATGACAATGTTTACGACTTCCGCTTCGACTCCCAGCTGCGCGGATACGAGCATTGGGTGTGGGCAGTCAGCATGTTCCACGACGTCGAATTTGACGAGTGGACCATCAACGAAACAGCTTTGCTACCAACATCTGCTTCGCTTGTAGCACCTCAATGGGTGCCTTTCCGTGAGAGGCTCGAGCCGCAGGACATTAACCCTGATGACCGCTTGGGTACAGCGAAAAATGATGAGCGCCTCGAAGAGGGTATGAGCGAGGAGGCGGAAGGTGGCCAGATGCTCGACGCTGACCATAAGCCTCTCGACCCTGCTGACTCGCCCGATGATGTAAAAGAAGCGGTGGAAACCTTCCGTTTGACGCGTCGTCGTGTGCTCACTGGCCCGGCCTTGCAAGAAGTGGCGAAGCGCTGGTATGAGGGCTCGCACGGACCAAAGTCCCTGTCGACGCAGACGGCTCAAGGCCATCACTGCGATTCGTGCGCATTCTTCATTCCACTCTCCGGCTCGCTGGGTCGCTACTTTGGCGTGTGCGCAAACCGCTGGAGCCCTGATGATGGCAAAGTGGTCTCTATTGATCATGGTTGCGGTCAGCACTCGGATATTGAACCCGAGCAGCAGGAGGGCTTATGGCCGGAGAATCAGCCGATTTATGACGACCAGCATATCGATATTCTGGCGCGCACTCCACGTGTGGATCCGCCAGCAGCTGATGTGATTGAGAATTTGGAGGAAGAGGATCAGAATACTCTTCGCGACGACTCAACTGATTAAGCGCGCTGATAATCCTATTGAGCGCGCTGATAATCCTGAGGAGTGTTGATAGCCTTTATTCCATAGCGCCAGGAGCTGAATACTCGCCAACTGGCTACAGATCGTTGTATAAAAGTTGATAGTAAACGACTCAACTTCTGAACTGTCGGGTGCCTAGCCTCCCAGACGTCATTGCAAGGCTAGGAGAACGGCGGAACAGAAGGTGACAGTCTTCGCCTCAAGGTGACAGGCGAAGTCGGAAGGAAAATACATGTTCGAACGGTTTACTGACCGAGCTCGCCGAGTGATCGTCTTGGCGCAGTCCGAAGCACGTAGCCTTCATCACAACTACATCGGCACCGAGCACCTCCTGCTTGGCCTGGTGAAGGAAAGTGACGGAGTTGCTGCTAAGGCGCTGTCCTTGCACGGCGTGAATCCGGAAGGCGTTCGCCAGCAGATTGTTGCCATGATCGGCGAGGGAACTGCAAGTGAAGACGGACACATCCCCTTCACTCCTCACGCTCGCCAAGTGTTGGAATTGAGCTTGAGGGAAGCTCTGCAGCTGGGTCACAACTACATTGGCACAGAGCACATTCTTCTGGGCCTTATTCGCGAAGGCGAAGGCGTGGGCCCACAAGTTCTGGCCAAGATGGACGTCGATTTGAGCGAGTTGCGCTCGACCGTTATCAAGCTTATTCGTGGTAATAATGAAGACCAAAGCCAAGAGGAGAAGGACCGTGCAGCTTTGGCTGGCGGTGTTACCCCGAAGGCACAGCAGACTGGCTCCACTTTGCTCAACCAGTTTGGCCGTAACCTCACCGCCCTGGCAGCAGAAGGCAAGCTTGACCCTGTGGTGGGCCGTAGCACGGAAATTCTGCGCGTGATGACGGTGTTGTCGCGTCGTACCAAGAACAACCCTGTGCTCATCGGCGACCCAGGCGTGGGTAAGACTGCTGTTGTTGAAGGCTTGGCTCAGAAGATTGTTAATCAAGATGTGCCAGAAACCTTGAAGGGCAAGCAGATTTACACCCTGGATTTGGGTTCTGTCGTTTCCGGTACTCGCTACCGCGGCGACTTCGAAGAGAAGCTCAAGAAGGTTGTCAAGGAAGTTCAAACCCGCGGCAACATCATCCTCTTCATCGATGAGATCCACCAGATTGTGGGCGCAGGCTCCTCTGAGGGTGGCTCTATGGGCGCCGGCGACTTGCTTAAGCCAGCTTTGGCTCGTGGCGAGCTGCAGACTATCGGCGCTACGACGACGGATGAATACCGTAAGTACATCGAAAAGGATGCGGCTTTGGAGCGCCGCTTCCAGCCGATCGATGTCAAGGAGCCTTCGGTTGCTGACACGGTGGAAATCTTGCAAGGTTTGAAGTCTCGCTATGAGAACCACCATCGCGTGAGCTACACCAACGCTGCTTTGCAGGCAGCCGCTGAGCTGTCGGCACGCTATATTCAGGATCGTAAGCTTCCTGATAAGGCTATTGACATGATCGATGAGGCTGGTGCTCGTCTTCGCATTCGCCGCCTTACCGCGCCGCCAGAGCTCAAGCAGCTAGATAAGGAGCTCGCGGAGGTTCAGGCCAAGAAGCAGAAGGCTGTTGAAGCTCAAGACTTCGAGACGGCTGCCGACTTGCGTGACCGTGAGGATAAGCTCACCAAGCAGCGTAAGGAAAAGGAAGAATCGTGGCGTAAGGGCGAGGATAACCAGGAAATGGTTGTCACCGACCAGATCATCGCCGAGGTCGTCTCCGATGCCACCGGCATTCCTGTCAACAAGCTGACCGAGCAGGAAGCTCACAAGCTGATGAATATGGAGAAGGTTCTCCATGAGCGCGTGATTGGCCAGGATGAAGCCATTTCGGCCATTTCGCGTTCTATTCGTCGTGCTCGCGTGGGCTTGAAGGATCCAAACCGTCCAACGGGTTCGTTCATCTTCGCCGGCCCAACCGGTGTGGGTAAGACGGAGCTCGCCAAGGCATTGGCACAGTTCCTCTTCAACGATGAGAACGCGCTGATCCGTGTGGATATGTCCGAATTTGGCGAGAAGTACTCGGCCTCCCGTCTCTTCGGTGCACCTCCGGGATATGTCGGTTACGACGAGGGCGGCGAGCTGACCGAAAAGGTGCGTCGTCGTCCGTTCTCCGTCATCCTCTTCGACGAGATCGAGAAGGCACATCCAGACATCTTCAACTCGCTGTTGCAGGTGTTGGATGATGGCCGCCTGACGGATGGCCAGGGCAGGACCGTGGACTTCAAGAACACGATCATCATCATGACCACCAACATCGGTACGGCCAACATCACCCAGTCGCAGAACACTGGTTTCGCTTTGCAAAACAGCGTGGAGCGCGACTACAGGAATATGCGTGCCCAGGTGGTGACTGACCTCAAGCAGAACTTCCGCCCAGAGTTCTTGAACCGCCTGGATGACATCATCGTCTTCCAACAGCTGTCCAAGGATCAGGTGCGCCAGATCGTCGACTTGCAGATCGAAGGCCTCAACAAGCGCATGTTCGCTCGCAACATGGCTGTCGAACTCACCGATGCAGCGAAGGACTTGCTCACCACTCGTGGCTTCGACCCAGCAATGGGCGCTCGTCCACTGCGCCGCGTGATCCAGTCCGACATTGAGGATGCCATTTCCGAGCGCATCCTGATGGAAGATTTGCACGACCGTGAAGCTGTTCTCGTGGGCGTGGATGGGCAAGGCGATGCCGCAGACTTCACCTTCACCGGCCAGCCGCTCAACGAGGACGAGAAGAGTGCCATTGAGAAGGCAAACGAGCAGCCTGAGAAGACTCTCGACATCATTTCGGTGGACCCACCGAAGAATGCTGAGGATTCGAATAACTCGGGCTCCTCTCAGAACTCGGATGGTGGTTCTTCACAGTCCGGTGCTCAGCTGCGTACCGTCGATGATGGACCAGCGCAGCAGCCAGCCCACTCCTCTGATGATGCAGAATCTGGGCAGGCTGATGGTTCGCAGAATGAGGATGGTCAGAGCGGCCACGGTGCTGACAGCTCCTCGGACGGCGATGTAAGTTCACTGTGATGTGAATTCGCTGTGATGTGAGCAGCGGCTGCAATCGCAACGTAAGGGTGCTTCCGCAAGGGAGCACCCTTTGTCGTGCAACTAAACGGCCCGTTGTCTAGGCTTAAGCGTGGTCCAATCCACAGAGTCGTTGGCTGCGCGGCCGCCACCCCGCAGCGCGGCCGCCGCAAACGTGAGCGCCTGATATCGCGTTATTGATAATCTAGGCAAATTCCCTTCGTTTTTTCTCTCTCAGCGTCGAAAGTTGGGAATACGTTGTGTGCTGTTTCATAATTGCTGTGGCAATGCCCACTGCTGAGGAATCGAAGAAGCCCTTAGCAATAACAGATTGAGAGAGAAATGTCGGACGAAAGTCACGAGAGCTCAACTCTCCTGAAGTCGCAGAAGACTTCAGAAGCAGCTCGCACCAATTCCAGTAACGAACAACAGCTCAGTTCGGGTAAAGAACAGCAACAGCACAATTCCAATGAACAACAGCAACAGCCAGCAACCGTAGTGAAAAATGTCGGGGGAGTGCTCGCCCTCTTCATGCTGGCCGCCTTCTTCCTCTCCTTTAATGAAACCCTGCTTTCCGTGGCGAACAACCAAGTGATGGCTGAATGGAAGCTTGACTTGCAAACAGTGCAGTGGACCATGACGGCCTTCATTGCAGCAATGGCAATCTCTGTTCCTATTTCCGCCTTTATTGTGCGCCGCACCTCAACGCGCACCCTGTTCTTGAGCTCTCTCGCCCTCGTGGTGGTCGGCCTTGTCGTCGACGCCATCAGCCCGAATTTCGGTGTGCTGATCGCAGGACGCGTGCTGGAAGGCTTTGCCGGAGGCTTGATCCCAACGATGCTCTTCTCCGTGGCCTTGAAGATTACCAAGCCGGCTCGTCATGGTCTGATCACCGCTCTATGCGGCGTGATGATGGGCTTGGGCCCGAGCTTCGCCCCACTCTTCGCCGGAATTATGCTTGACCGCGGCTTCAATTGGCATGTTCTCTTTATTGTTCCTGCCGTATGTGTGGCGATTCTCTTCCTCGTCGCCCTCGCCGTTGTCCCTGACGTCTCCGAACACCGCGGTGCGAAAGTCGATTGGCTTTCTGCAGTACTGGGCTCTGTCGGCTTCCTGATCTTCATTTTCGGCATCAATATGCTGGGTTCGGCTCTCACCGCCTGGCAATCTTGGCTCACTTTTGTGGTGGGCCTGGTGCTGCTGGTTTTCGCCGGTCGTCGCCAGTTCTGGCTGGAAAGCAAGGACGCGCAAGCCAAGGGTTACAAGCCGATTATCGCCCTGTCTCTGCTGAAGAGCACGCCGATGGTCTCGGGCATTGTGCTGCTCATGCTGCTCATGATTGTCAACATCGACCTCACCTCCGTCTTCCCGATGGCTATGCAGCAGGGCCTCAAGCTCACGGCAACCGTCAACTCGCTGTTGATGATGGTCCCACTCGTCCTCTCGCAGCTTTTCGCCGTCTGGGCTGGTCACCTCTTCGACCGTATGGGCGCAACGGTGACCGTGGTGGGCGGCCTGGTGCTCGTGTCGCTGGGCTACTTGCTCTTCGCCATCGTGGGCAAGAATGCCACCCTGGTACTCATGTTTGTCGGCGCGCTGCTGGCCTTCTGCGGTGTGGCATGCGCTAACCCGACCATTGAGGCGCGCATGTATTCGCTGGTTCCTGCTGAGTCGGTGCCGGACGTCTCTTCGGCTATTCAAACTTCGATGCAGGTTGCTGGCTCGCTTTCCGGCACGATCGCGATGGCCTTGTACGCCAATGCTTTGGCGAAGTTCAGCGCTCATCCTGCTCCTGCTGATAATCTTTCGGCATTTGCTAGCCACTCGCTGGTACTCGCCATCGTCTTCTTGCTGGGCGTTATTGTGGCTTGGCTGATGGTGCGCGAGCCTCGCCAGGAAGCTTAAGCTCAAAGGTTCTTGAGATTATCACTACGGGATGGTTTCGGCCATCCCGTTTTTGTTACCAGCAGCCTGGTGCCAGAACTCAGCTAGTGCGAGTAGGGTAGAGGCTATGCAGAAACTGGCAATTGTCATCGTGACTTTCAAACGTCAAGAGCTCTTGCGCACGCTTTTTGATTCCATCCTGGAATCGAGCATGGCTCCTTGGCGCATCGTGATTACCGACAATGAAAATAGCGACGCCACTCGCTCCATCGTCGACACATTCCGCTCTCAGGTTCGCGACAAGTGGGGCGACACCGAGGCGGATAACTGGAACAACACCTCTCGCGTGGTCTTCCAGCAGATGACGGGTAATGTTGGCGGTTCTGGCGGTTTCGCAGCCGGCACGCGCACGGCCTACGAGTTGGGTGCGCAGTGGTTTTGGCTGATGGATGACGATGTTGCCATCCTTCCCGACGGTATGGAAAAGCTCTCGGTTTGGGCTGATAAGGGTTACCCAGTCATCCAGGGCCAGCGCAGGAATTTTGACGGTAAGCCTTTCTACTGGCAGTATCACTTCCTGACGAGCTTGGGCATTCCAGACCCTATCGCTCCGTCGGCGTTTGAGAACAAGCCGTACCGTGTGATGAATACCGCTTGCTTTGAGGGCGGCCTGTTTTCGCGCGAGATTATCAGCAAGATTGGCTTCCCGGACCCGCGTTTCTTCATCTACTGGGATGACACGATGTACGGTTACCTCGCTTCGACGTTGTGCAACCCGATTTTGATCCCGGATTTCGTGATGCGCCGCACTCGCACGCTCAACAACGTTCATTTGGGCACGGTGCGCAGGCTCAACTCTACTTCGGATATGACGCGCTATTACATCATGCGTAACCGCGGCTTTATGGCTCGTTATTTCATGGTCCATGGAGATTATCACCCTGCTGCATTCGCCTTCGGAACTGCTCTCACCTTTGCCAAAGAGGTGATTCGCATCGCTGCTGTGGACAGGCATTTCAAGACGGGCCTTCCTGCACTGGTGCGTGGTTGGCGTGATTCTCATGCAATTTTCCACGATTCTTCTTGGCAGCCGATGCCGGCGCTTGAGGAAAACGCGGTTCAGCCTGGTTTTGACCGTTTGACAATGGCTGAGGGCTCGCACCCGTGGGGCACGGTGAATAAGGCCGGTGCTGACGCTGACAGTGCGACTGGTGGTTCTGACGAGGACAGTTCAGCGGGCGAGGAGTAAGCGCTAGCCTTCCTTCACTGCGCTGATAATCTCAAAAAGAAATGTGTGAGAAACACGTGTCTGGCATTTTGGGGGTACATTGGTAGCAGTGGCAATTCGCCGCGCAAGCTCAACGGAGGAGGAAAAATGATTCCTACGGCTCAGGCTTTCGGAATCGACATCGGTGGTTCGGGTATCAAGGGCGCACCCGTCGACCTGAATGCGGGACGCTTCGCGCAAGATCGACTGAGGATTCCCACTCCGCAGCCGGGTACCCCAGATGCCGTTGCGGAAGTAGTGAAGGAAATTCTCGACCACTTCGAAGTCGAAGATGGCACCCCAATCGGCGTTGCATTCCCAGCACCTGTCAAGCCAGGTAAGACCTTGGACTTCATGGCAAACCTCGACCAGGGTTGGGTTGGTCTCGACGTCGCTCGCTTCTTGTCCACCAAGACCGGCCGCACGATCCACGTGGTCAACGACGCTGATGCAGCAGGATTAGCAGAAGTGCATTATGGTGCTGCTCAGAATGTTCCTGGCCTCGTGATCGCCACGACTTTGGGCACCGGCATTGGTACTGCTCTCATTGTTGACGGCGTGTTGGTGCCAAACACTGAGCTGGGCCACCTGGACCTCGAAGGCAAGGACGCTGAGCATTACGCTTCGGATGGTGCTCGCTCGCGTAAGGACCTTAACTGGAAGAAGTGGGGCAAGCGTTTGACGAAGTACTATCGCTTGCTCGAAAAGTACTTCAATCCTGATCTGTTCGTTGTAGGCGGCGGCGTGTCGAAGAAGTCGGAGAAGTTCTTCCCGTATATCGATGTCACCACTCCTATGGTTCCTGCCAAGCTACTCAATGACGCTGGCATCGTGGGTTCCGCCTACTATGCAGCTCACCAGCTCGAGCTGGAGGAGAAGGCTCAGGCTCATGCTGAGGTTGCCAGCAAGGAAGAGGAAAAGTATCCTGCTTCCGCAGCTGTGCCGAGCAAGCCAGTAGCGGAGGGTGAAGCTTTGCCGGAGGATACGGCAATCCTTCCTGCCTGAGCGCACTGAGCAATCGCCGTATAAGCCGCTGGAGAGATCCCTCTCTGGCGGCTTTTCTTTTCCGGTGATAATCTTCGCAGTGACATCGCGCCACCATGTCGCGGTGATAATCTTGCTGGCATTTTGTCGATAACTCCGACACTGTTTCGCGGTACTAATCTCGCTGGCCACTTCACCTGTGCTGGCGGGCGACTCTCTATACTGAGAAGGTCAGTAAAGGGGAGAATATGAGCGTTTATTTTTCATCGCGCGTAGATGTGAGCGAAGCCAACCCGATTATCGCCTTGCAAAGGAAGATGAAGGCTGAGGGCGTCGCGCTCCACCAGCTCAACGATTCCAATCCGACGCATCATAATCTCACTCTCGCAGGATTACCACAAACCTATACAGCCGAGCCGCGCGGCCCTCGAGAGGCTCGCGTTGCTTTGGCCGAATTCCTTACGAAACGTTTAGCGCATGGCGGTTTCGACAGCGATGTGGTGCGCGCAATCGCTGAAAAAAGCGTGAGCGAGAGCAACCGAAATACACAGCCTGATAATCTTGATAATCCTGATATTTCTGAGAATCTGGGGCATTCCGCGGCCTTAGTCGAGCCAGACCAGCTCTACCTCGCTTCTTCTACCTCGGAAGCTTATTCATGGCTGATGAAACTGCTATGCGACCCTGGTGACGCCGTGCTGTGCTCCACGCCAGGCTACCCGTTGATCTCCTCGCTGGGACGCCTGGAAAATGTGGAAGCAATCACCTACCCTTTGCGCTATGACGGTTCGTGGGTGATCGATGTTCCTGAGGTCGAAAGGCTCGTTCGCGCCAGCCTTTCCCAGCAAACGGGCAATGACAGCGAACAGGAGCAGCAAACCTCCGCATTCGCCGCAGACAGTGAAGACATGGGCGATATTCCACCGATCCGCGCGCTGATTCTCATCAACCCCAATAACCCGAGTGGCTCCTACGTTCGCGAGGACGACTACGAGCAGCTCATTGACATCTGCCAGCGCTATGATCTTCCGCTCATCGTCGACGAAGTGTTCTTCGACTATGTGTTGAAGCCTCTCAACACCCCACACCGCATAGCGGGGGAGCAGCGAGTTCTCACTTTTGCACTTGATGGTTTTTCGAAGCTCCTCGCCGCTCCTCACGCCAAGGTGGGCTGGATTCAGGTTTCTGGCCCGGCCGCTGAGGTTGAGCGGGCTCACAAGCGCCTTGACGTGATTGCGGACGACTTCCTGCCGATGTCCTCGCTCATCGCTGAGCGTATTCCTGAATTGCTCATGCATGTGGGCGAGCAAGTGGAGCGGGTGAGTGCTCGCACGCATGCTAATCTGGAGCACCTCGAAAAGCTTCTTGCCACGAGCGAGACGGGAGTTGTCAGCCTGCTGCGCCCTGAGGGAGGCTGGAACGTGATTCTGCGCTTCCCCTCGGTGATCGACGAATCGGAGCTCGTCACGACGCTGATTTCGCGCCACCAGCTCACTGCCCAGCCAGGCTACTTCTTCGACATGCCATCCAACGGCTACCTGTGCATTTCGCTTTTGCCTGAGCCCGAGCTTTTCGACTCCAGCATTCGCACGCTTCTAGCCACCATTGATGAGCTGATTGCGTAAAGGCTTGCATTTTGCGCGCTGATAATCTCAAGAGCTGCGAAGTGAGCTAAGCTCGAGTTAAGGAGGCGCGTATGCAAGTCGATTCTGCTGTTCAAGGGGCTCTCTTTGGCCCTGAGGTTGAGGTTCGCCTTGCAAAACCTGCCCAGCCTGGCCAAAGATTATCAGCCCGTGTAAGCCCTCCTACGGCTAGCATTTCCGCGCGCGCGGTTGCTGATCGCGCCGACCAGCCGGCGCTCTTGAGCCTCGAGGATGTGCCTGAGAGCGACGACTTTGCCGAGTATGCTAACGAGGTTGCCCAATTCGCGACTTTCCACCCTTCTGGCGCTCAGGGTGGGGCTCAATACGGTGACGTGGCCTTCGTTGACGATGACGACCGTTTTGCCTCCGAGCAGGATAAGTTGCAAGGCACGCTGTTTGCTGCGGCTGGCACTTCTGCAGCTGGTGATTCTGCGCTGGGCTCATCTGCGCTGGGCCCTGCGGTGCGGCGCGCTCGCTGGGTGCTCACATCTGAGGTTTTGGTGGCGGCAGCGCGTGGCCAGTTCGACTTCGATTTCCGTGTTGCTTTCCTCTTTTGGTCGAGGCTGGCGCAGCTGATCCGCTTGTCGCACGTCGCTTTGCCGCGTTTCGTCGCCGTTGACCTTGCCACTCACGATTCGCCGTTGGGCCAGTGGGTGAGGAGCCTCCAGCTGTACTGGTCTTCTGAATTTAGCGCTCAAGATTTTCAGCACGGCATCTTCATTCCGTCGGCCGATTCCACCTCTGCGGATGCTTCCGCCTCACCGCGCGCGATTGTTCTTGAGCGGCCTCATGATAATGAAGTGACCTTAGCTACCTTTATGCATGAAGCAGGAGGCTTCTAACTCTTCTTGCTTGTTGGCTTGTTAGACTCTCTGACGTTTTTATGTTTTCGTGTTTCTGGTGTTGCTCTAGTTTACGCGGAAAGGTGAGATACTGTAATGTACACTATTTTAGTGTATAATATGAGAGACATCTCTCCAAAGGCGAAGAGACCTCTTATGAAATGAGGTGCGAGATGAAAGCAACGAAGGTTTCTTCTCCAGCGTTGGATGACAGTATTCCCTTTATTCAACGTCGTTTTCCAGACAAGTTTGATAGAAACTGGAGACCTTCAAAAGGGAATCCATGCGGTTATATTTGGGCTACTCGTGGAGTTGTTAATACTCTCCTTTGGAGTGCTGCAGGATTCCTTTCCGCCTCAGTTGCATGTGGAGCGGGATCTGTTACTGGAACCATAATAAGTTATGCAGGTGTTGCAGTATGTTAAAAATAACAAAGAAACAATGGAAAGGCTTTATGTGGACTGGAGAGTCTTTTCTTCTCGTTGGGGCGGTTTTTGAGTTCTGGCTTATGACCAGCAGAAGCTTTCCCATTGAAAAGTTCCTGCTTCCTGGTTTCTACGTGACATGGGGAACTTTTTCCTCAATGCTTGGTGCGCTGAAAGCTAGCGATGTTCCTCGCTGGATGACTATTACACTTACCACTGTAGCAACCATAGTCATGTTGATAGCCTCCATACTGATTGCCTATTACTGCCACAAGTGATTGGCTTTATAGTTTTCTTTGCTCAATCGCGAGGTTATAGGGTGAGAGGCGTAGAGACTGCTCGGGCAGCCAGCAAATAAAAAACCGGATCTTTCGACCCGGTTAAATGGTGCGAACGGAGGGAGTTGAACCCTCACGACCTTAGCGGTCACTGGCACCTGAAGCCAGCGCGTCTACCATTCCGCCACGTTCGCAAGAACAGTGATAACTATATGAGCATGAAACTCACTTCGCAAGTTATCTGCGTGTTGGGCGTGTTGGAGCAGTGATAATCTCAAGATATTTGCTCAACACAACACGAGTGGCCCGGATGTGATTCGAACACACGACGCCCACTTTAGGAGAGTGGCGCTCTATCCCCTGAGCTACCGGGCCCAACCCTGCTACTATACACCCCCAAATCACCGAACATGCAACAGGTGTGCCGCGTCGAGGCAAGTGTGCGCGATGAGCAGGTGTGCCGCGTTGAGGAAAGCGTGCGCGATGAGCCTGATCGACGAGCGTTCCTGACGAGCTTGTGCGACGAGCCTGTGCGATGAGCCTGCCTGAGCAGTGTATTTGGGAAGATTTCGGCTAAAAGTTTCGCTTAACTGTGCGTGAGTCTTTCAAGTGGCGTACTCTGTTCTCAGAGTAACTATGAGGAGGCCGTTGATGACCAGTCAGCAGAGCGAAGAAAAGACGTCTGCTCTCGATCGAGCAGGAAAGCGCAAGTGGGGCTATAACGTCGCTCAAGTTGATGAATTTCTTGAGCGCGCGCACGAAATGTACGAAAACAATGACCCACAGCTCAGCCAAGAAGAAATTCAGCTGACCAGCTTCGACCTGGAACGCAATGGCTATGTGATCGGTCAAGTCGATGCCACGCTCATCCGCTTGGAACGCGCCATCGTCGACAAGAACACTCAAACACAGATCGCCGAAGAGGGACGCCGCCAGTGGGATCAAGAAACCCTCGGCTTGGCACAAACCCTCCAGCAGCGTGCCGAGGCGCCCAACCGTCAGCGCTTCAAGCCAGGCCTACGCCATCATCCTTCCTATGACCGCAAGCAAGTTGATCTGCTCGTCATGCAAACCTGGACTCGCATCACTCAGCTGCTGGGTATTCCCAACACTTTGGATGAAGTGCGTAACGCCGATCTCATTACCTCCTCGCGTGTGGCGAACGCCATCTTCACCCAGCGCAACGCGCATCACGGTTACGACGAATCTTCCGTGGACGCTTATTTGAACCGTGCCATCCAGGTGCTCACTCGCGTCGAGTCGGTGGAGCGAATGGGCTTGGATACTCGCGTTTCTTCTGTGCCGATGACTGCTCAGGAGAGCTTGGCAGGCTTGGTGTCTACTCCCGCATCGTCTGCCGCTTCTCACGCAGGTGGTGAGGAAGCTCACTCTGCTGATTCCACTGATTCTGCAGCCGATGTTGCTACAGATTCTCAGGCTCGCGAGCAGGCAGGCGCTGAGGCTGCTAAGGAAACTCAGGTTCTCGAACCTCTTGAGCAAAAGGATGAGGGTTTCGCCTTCGACTTTGCCCACAAGCAGGCGAATGATGCAGCTGAGGCGAACAGCAATGAACCTCTGCCTCCAGCTCCGGCCGCGCCAGCCGCTCCTGTAGCTCCAGCTGCTTCAGCCGCTTCGGAAGCTGCTTCTGAGGAGCCGGAAACCTCTGGTCTCTCTTCTTTGTTGCACGGTACTTCCCAGGATTCTCACGACGATGAAGCACCTGCGTATGCAGAGCAGGCAGGCGAGCAGAATGAGCCGCTTCCACCAGCACCTGCTGCACCACACGGGGAACAGAATGCTTCTGCTACCTCTGATACGACCTCTGCCAGTGCTGAGCATAACAGCGCTGAACTCAGCAATGGTGAACATCACAGCGCCGCACAGGACGGTGCCCATCACACCAGCGGCGATGACGACAAGAAGGATCGGCCAGTCGACTCCTACTTTGACGAAGTGATGAACTCTTCAGTCAGCTCGACAGGAAGCTTCGAAATTCCTTCCTTGACCTTTGGCGGTTCGCAGCAGTCACACACATCTGAGTGAGAGGACGAATGGCCAGAATTCATGACGGCCAGCACCAGCCTGCCCCTTCTGCGAAGAGAGCAGGCTGGTTTGCTTTGCGCAGACCCCAACATACACTTTTCAGAAATCTCCACTGGACGTGGCGAGGTTGGATTGTCGCCACTCTACCCGTGTTCCTCGTGCTTTTCCTCGTTCTGAGCACTTTTTCGATGACAGCTCAGTCCAAGTGGGACATCAACCCGATTAACAGAACGATTGCGGCCACCACATTCGATACTGCGGTGAAAATGGAGCCGACAAGAAACTCCGTGCGCTGCAGCGGGGACAACGAAAAAGCCCACAGTACAAGCACCTCGGCGACTGCCGGCACCACAGGGAACGCCAGCACAACTCAGAGTGCCGACAGCACAGGCTTGTGCGCACTGTCCTCTCATACCGGCCGCTACGAAGTTGCTGAAAAACGCAGCAGTTTCATCGCCACCCAGCCCAGCACTGGCCAGAAGCAGCGAATCAACATGCTCATTCGCTACCCGAAAAACTTCCCGGGCAAAGCTCCCGGCATTCTCTTCATGCACGGCGCTGGCACTTTCACCACGGACGATTCCTTCGCCGACCTCATGACGTGGTACGCCTCGGCAGGTTACTACACTCTCAACATCGACAAACCGTTGTGGGACACCACCGCCATTAACCGCGACTACGAGGCAAGCGCAGACGTCTACCTGAAAGCACTCCACCTTCTGCGTGCAGAACCGGGCGTCAACGCAAGCAAAGTCGGCATTTACGCGAGCTCCGAATCCGGCTGGATTTTCCCCGTCATGCTCAACAAGGACAAGCACATCGCCTTCCAAGTGCTCATGAGCACGATGTCCTTCAGCCCCCGCCAAGCATTGGGCTACTTCGTCAACGCTGATTTCTCTATCGTCGGCGCCCACCCCGGCTACCAGGGCATCGTCCATCGCATTTTCTCGCTGGACTACCGCTTCATCGGCTCCACCATTGCCGACTTTGACCCGTACAACACCAATTCCTACGCCATCCCAACCTTCCTCGCCTACGGTTCGAAGGATGTGATGACCCCTCAGGTTGACGGCGCGGTTAAGCTCATGGAATTGGCTCGCAAAGCCCATAATTCCAACTATGTGATCCGCAATTATCCTCTGGCCAACCACGTTCTGCGCATCGGCAATGAGCGCGACGGCAACACGAAGCTCACCGACAACTTCATCCGCGACATCCTGGCGTGGACGACGGGCGTGGTGAAAGGCGAGAAGCAGGTCAATCCGCATATCGCTGGCGAGGATATTTACCAGGCGATCACCCTTCCGCGCTCGGCTCACGCTCGGCCTTTCTATACCGGCCTCCTACTCATCGCTCTCGTCGTTTTCCTCGTCGGCTTTGTGGTTTCCCTAGCCTTCACGCTTGAGATTATCATTGCGCGTCTCATCCGCCGCCTGCGAGGCACAGAAGTGAAGCACCTCTTCGTGCCCGGCTTTGGCCGGGCCCTTGCCCTGCTCTCCTTGGCCACCGTCGGTGCACTGGCTCTCTTCGGCTCGGGCTTAGCAGAAGTAATTTCCGCAGTCATCTACCTCGATTGGGGAGCAGCACCGCCCAAGGACCCTGAATCGCTGTGGAACTCGTGGGAAAACAGCCAAATTCTGGGCTTGATTCTGCTCGCTGCCTGGGCGGTGTTCTTCGCAGCCTTGTTGGAAACAGCCATGCGCCACGGCTACTTACCACACCTGTGGGCTATGGTCACCCGCCAAAGAAGCCGCTTCGAGCAGCGTCGATTCGCCAAATTGCAAGCTTGGCTCGCCCAACGCAATATGGTTGTTCGCCCTGTGGAAGAAGCCGCCAAGCGCGAACGCAACAAAGAAAGGCACACTCAGCTCGACGATTCTTCCGACGACGATCCGCGCTTTGAAGAAGGCCCGATCGCATGCCTCAACCGCACCGGTTTCTGGTATGCCCTGCTGGTTATTGTCACCATGGTGGCAATCTTGGTGCTTTTTGCACTCCTCGGAATTTATATTTGGTGAGCTATGCCTGCGTATAACGATGAAGCTCTGGTGCTCAGGACGGCGAAACTGGGCGAGGCTGACAGGATTATCACTTTGCTGACCAAAAACCACGGCAAAGTGCGTGCGGTCGCGAAGGGAATCCGACGTGAAAAATCGCGGTTCGGCGCTCGTCTCGAACCTTTCATGCGTGATAATCTTCAGCTTTACCAAGGCAAATCAAGCTTGCAAGTCGTCTCCCAAGCCGTGTGCACAGCGCCTTACGCAACGGCGATTGTCAGCGACTACGAGGCCTACCAAGCAGCCAACTTGATGGTCGAAACGGCCGACAAGCTTATCGCCGACGACGGGGACGCCCTGCCAGGCCAATACAACCTGCTGCTTTCCGCCGTCCATGCGTTGGCAACCCACCAGCATCCTGCTTGGCAAATCTCTTATTCGTATGTGCTGCGCGCCCTCGCTGAAGCGGGATGGAGGGCGAGCGTCTCCACCTGCGTGGTCTGCTCACGAAACTCAAGCCAGTGCGATCTCGCCTTCTTCTCCATTCCTGACGGCGGATGCGTGTGTGCGGACGACCAAAGCCCCGCCTCAGTGCCGATTAGCGCCGAGCAGCTCTCGCAGTTGCGCGCGCTCAGTTTAGGTGATTGGGCGCAGTTGAAGCCTCAGCCGATGAAGTCGGTGTTGCAGATCGTGGAGAATTGGGCACAGTATTACCTCGAGCAGTCCCTTCATTCGGCGAACTTGTTACATTCGTCATATGAGCATTGATTTCTCCCAGTATGACCCGACTTCGCTGAGTATCCCTGCCGCTCCGTTCTCGGATCCCTCCATCATTCCTCATTTTGAGAAGGGCAGCGTCCCTCGTCACGTCGGTGTGATTATGGACGGAAACGGCCGATGGGCGAAAGAGCGCGGCTGGGTGAGAACGGAAGGCCATCGCCACGCCGAACCCGTCGTGTTCGACATCATTGCCGCAGCTATCGAAGCGGGTGTGCGCTACCTCACGCTCTACACCTTCTCCACGGAAAACTGGAACCGTTCGCCTTCTGAAGTGCGATTCTTGATGGGCTTTTCGCGCGATATTATTCACCGTCGCATCGATCAGATGAACGAGTGGGGAGTGCGCGTGCGCTGGTCGGGCAGAAGGCCTCGTTTGTGGAAGTCCGTGATCGACGAGCTCGAAAGAGCCGAAGAGATTACCAAAAACAACAAGACTATCGACGTGGTTTTCTGCATCAACTATGGCGGACGCGCCGAAATTGCCGATGCAGCGAGCGCCATTGCCCGCCAAGTTGCTGCCGGCAAGCTCAAAGG
>CASERW010000005.1:62711-80243 GCA_949290445.1 Aeriscardovia aeriphila
CAACCCCGATATTCCAGACTGCGACTTGGTGATTCGCACCTCGGGGGAGCAGCGTGTGTCGAACTTCCTCGCCTGGGAAGCAGCGTACGCTGAGTTCGAATTCGTCCCCGAGCTCTTCCCTGATTGCAATAGGGAAGTGTTCTGGCGTTGCATTGAGGATTACACGCATCGCCACCGTCGTTTCGGAAAAGCCTGACGACACGCGCGGGTGTAATCTCGTGAAAACACAGCTGCGGTGAAATTGTCACAAAACAGTAGTGGGAGCAGTGATAATCTCAAGCCAAACGAGAGCTGCTCTGACCAAGAGAAAAGAGAAATTATGGCTGAAAGCGAAGAGCTGAAGAAGCAAGAGGACAAGAAGGAAGACGAGAAGAAGAACGTCAAGCCAGAAGATCGCCCTCTGCCAGCCGACAAGGACGTCACCAGCGAGCACGAACTCGCCGGCTACCGTTACCGCGCAACCGCAGGAACGTTGAGCATCGAAACGAAGACTGTTGCACCAGCAGCCTCCATGTTCCACGTCGACTACTTGAAGCTCGACGAGCAGGGAAACCCTGACCCTACGCGCCCAGTGACCTTCATTTTTAATGGCGGTCCAGGTTCGGCAACGACCTTCCTGCTCATGGGCTCCTTCGCCCCACGTCGAATCGACACCGGCGAAGTGGTGAGCGGCCACGGTGCTCCTTACTCGTTAGAGGATAACAAGTACACGCTGCTGCCTTTCACTGATCTTGTGTTCATCGACGCTCCGGGCGCTGGCTTCTCGCGTATTGCCCCGGCCGCCAAGAAGGAATTGTGGAGCGTTGACGGCGATGTGGCTGCCTTCAGCCAGTTCATTCGCCGATGGGCCAGCAAGTACAACCGCTGGAACTCGCCAAAGTACCTCTTCGGGGAATCCTACGGTACCGTTCGTGGTGCAGCCCTGAGCTTGAAGTTGCAGGAAGATGGCTGCGCACTCAGCGGTGTGACGCTTATTTCGAATATCCTCGACTACGCTCACACCTTCAGCAACGACGACCAGCTCTACATCGGTTACTTCCCGACCTACGCCACTACCGCCTTCTACCACGGCCTGGCAGGGAAGGGTTTGACGGTTGAGCAACAAGCTCAGCGCGCTCGTGAATTCGCTAACGGCGCGTACCGAGCAGCCTTGGCTATGGGCGATTCGCTTTCTGAGGAACAGTTCAACGCGGTTGCCAGCGAGTATGCTCACCTGACTGGCTTGTCTGCTGACTATGTACGCAAGTCCAACCTCAGGGTGGGTGTAGAGCGCTTCAGCAAGGAGCTGCTGCGCGAAAGCTCGCAGGTTGTCGGCCTCTATGATTCGCGCGTCACCGGCTATGACCTCGACCAGGCTGGTAGTGAAGAGACCTTCTTGGCTGATGACGCTTTCATTACTCCTCACTATGTTGCCCTGTGCGAGCAATACTTGAAGGAAGAGTTGGGCTGGCAGTCCAGCGATTTGCGTCGCGACTTTGCTGACCTCGACCTCGAATCTCGCGAGCCCGGTAAGAGCTGGGATTGGCACCACAAGAAGCCATACGGCGTGTATGGTGATTGGGATTACTTCCCCTTCCCGCGCGTCATTGAAGACCTCGCTACTGCCATTGTGCATGAGCCAGGTTTGAAGGTGATGATTGGCAACGGTTATTACGACCTGTGCACGCCAATGTTCCAAACGGAGTTTGACATTGACCACCTGCAGCTGCCGCGCCCATTGCGTCACAATGTTGCCTTTAGCTACTACCCAGCGGGCCACATGCTCTACACCGCTCCTCAGGCGCTTCCACATCTGTACGAGACGATGGAGAAGTTCTATGCGGCTGCTCCAGGAGATGTGAGTGCACTCAATGAGAGGCCAGAGCTTCCACTGAAGTGAGGCTGTACGGAAGGCCTTACGGAAGGCTGAACCTGAGGCCGTACCTCAGGCTGAACCTTAGGTCGTACCTCAGGCCCTACTCGTGTTGATTTCTACGCCCAGGGAAGTCCGTCTTCTCTGGGCGTTACTCTAACTGAGTCGAGCGGTGCTCTGGCGCCTCGCATCCGGCGAGGCCGTTAACCCGCAGGTGGTTTCCCACCAGAACAAAGGATGTACTGTGGCTGAATCAAAACTGGATGCAGTAGTCTCTCTCGCGAAGCGTCGCGGATTTGTGTTCCCAGCAGGTGAAATTTACGGTGGTACCCGTTCTGCTTGGGATTACGGCCCTCTGGGCGTTGCCCTGAAGGACAATATCAAGCATGAGTGGTGGCACTCTATGGTGACCACGCGCGGTGATGTGGAAGGTGTGGATACCTCCATCATCCTGCCGCCAGACGTCTGGGTTGCCTCAGGCCACGTCAAGGTTTTCAACGATCCACTGATCGAATGCCTCTCGTGCCACAAGCGCTTCCGTGCGGACACCATGGAAGAAGCCTATGCCAACAAGCACGGCCATGAGCCTGAGAACGGTTTGAAGGATATTTCCTGCCCGAACTGCGGTGTTGTCGGCAACTGGACGGAGCCTCGCGACTTCAACATGATGCTGCGCACCAACCTGGGTCCTGTCGAAGATGAGCACTCTTTGCACTATCTTCGTCCAGAAACCGCTCAGGGCATTTTCGTGGACTTCCTGCAAGTTCAGCAGTCCAGCCGTGAAAAGCCGCCGTTTGGTATCGCCAACATCGGTAAGTCTTTCCGCAATGAGATCACCCCAGGCAACTTCATCTTCCGTACCCGTGAGTTCGAACAGATGGAGATGGAATTCTTCGTCACCCCAGGCACCGATGAAGAGTGGCATCAGTACTGGATCGACACCCGTACTCGCTGGTACACCGACCTGGGTATTAACCCCGCTAATCTGCGCCATTACGAGCATCCGAAGGCCAAGCTCGCCCACTATTCCAAGCGCACCGTGGATATCGAATACAAGTTCGGCTTCACTGGTTCCGATTGGGGAGAGCTGGAAGGTATTGCTAACCGTACGGACTTCGACCTCAAGGCGCACTCCGAGCATTCGGGTAAGGATCTGAGCTACTTCGATTCGAAGACCGGTGAGCGTTACACGCCGTACGTTATCGAGCCAGCTGCCGGCCTGACCCGCTCCCTGATGGCCTTCCTCGTCGATGCGTATGACGTCGATGAGGCACCAAACACTAAGGGTGGCGTCGATGAGCGCACCGTACTGCACCTCGACCCTCGCCTCGCTCCTGTGAAGGCTGCCGTTCTGCCGCTGTCCAAGAAGGAGCCTCTGCTCTCCCTGTCTGAGGATCTGGCTGCTGACCTGCGTCAAAACGACTGGAATATCGACTTCGACGTGGCTGGTGCTATTGGGCGTCGATATCGCCGTCAGGATGAGATTGGCACTCCGGTGTGCATCACTGTTGACTTCGATACTCCTAACGACCATTGCGTGACCGTTCGCGATCGCGACACCATGGAACAGCGTCGTATCAATATTGACGCAGTTGTTGACTATGTGCGCGACCGTATTTCTGAGAAGCGCGTTCGCATTCCTCAGGGCCCATTCGACATCACTGGCAATGCTGGTGCTGACGGCTCGAGCAATGTCAACGCTGAGGCTGGTGTGGATGAGTCCGCACCTGTCCAGGTTACGGAAGTTAAGGGCGAGTAATCGGGCTGATAATCTCACAAGATTGTCAGTACGGTGAACGAAAAGGCTTTGCTTTGGGCAAAGCCTTTTCTCGTTTTTCCGTACAATAGGGACGTTGACGCATAAGGGAGAATAATGAGCTTGGAAAATGAACAGGACGAGCTGGCTCGTAAGAAGATGCTGCGCAAACTGCGGAAGGAAGAGTCGGTCGTCAAGGAAAAGCTGCCCAACCACGCCAGAGCCCAGTTTGAGCGTGGCAATTTCGATGTAGACGCCATGCAGGCTTCTCACGCCTCTCAGGCTGCCCCTCAACTCAAGCCCGTGCAGTTGGGGAACTTGACCATCAACCAGCCTGTTATTCTCTCTCCGATGGCAGGAGTGACGAACTGGCCTTTCCGAGTGCTGTGCGAAGAGTACGGCGGGGACGGCCTGTATGTCGATGAGATGATCACCGCACGCGCACTCGTTGCTAATAACGACAAGGCGTGGAGGCTCGCCACCTTCGCTCCCAGTGAGAAGGTGCGCTCCCTGCAGCTCTACGGTGTGAACCCGGATTGGGTGGAGAAAGCCGTACATCTGGTTATTGATAAGGTGCACCCTGACCATATCGACCTCAACTACGGATGCCCGGTGCCCAAGATCACCCGTCACGGTGGCGGTTCTGCACTGCCGTGGAAGCAGGATCTGTTCCGCGAGGATATTCGCCGCGTCGTGAAGGCTTGCGGGCCAGAAGGCATTCCTGTGACGGCGAAGATTCGTGTGGGAATTGACGCCGACCACCTCACTTTTATGCAAGCAGGTCATATCGCCCAAGAGGAAGGCGCTGCAGCAGTCACTTTGCATGCGCGCACCACTGCTGAGTATTATGGTGGCCATTCCAACTGGGATGATATTGCTGCGCTGAAGCAAGAGTTGAGCATTCCTGTTTTCGGTAATGGTGATATTTTCTCTGCTCAGGATGCTTTGGATATGGTCTCCTACACCGGTTGTGACGGTGTCGCTATCGGCCGCGGCTGCCAAGGCAGGCCATGGTTGTTTGAGGATATTCGTCACGCCTTCGCCGGCTCAGATGAGCGCGTTAACCCGAATTTGGGGTATGTGGTGAATGTGATCAAGCGCCATGTGAATATGCTCGTTGAGTTTTATAACGGTGATGAAAGCATGGCAGTGCGCGATATTCGCAAGCATATCGCGTGGTATTTCAAGGGTTATGCGGTGGGTTCTGCTGTTCGTGTCAATCTTATGAAATGCGAAAATGTGGCCCAGCTGAATGCCGTTTTGGACGAGCTTGACCCGAGCATCGAAATGGCCGAGCAGCTCAAGGATGCTCCTCGAGGCCGTATTCGTTACCAAAAGAAAGTTCATTTGCCTCAAGGATGGCTCGATTCGAGGTTTACCACCAAGCAAGAGCGAGAAATTTTGTTTGGCGAGGACCCTCTGGACGCGAGCTACTGACACGAGCGATACCAGCGAAACGCACAAAACTGAAAGCTAACTGAGAATTAGAAGAAACTGAGCGATTTGCGGCGCATAAAGGCCTGATATTGCGTTACAGTTGAGCTTAGTAGTGTCTGCCGAGGACAGGAGCGAATGGTGAGCGAGGACATCCAGGAAGAGGGATTCACCCCCAGCGATCTGACAGATGACAGCATCAGCACCCAGGATCTTGATAATAAAGAACTCAACGATAAGACGATTATCAAGGTCGTTGGCGTGGGAGGCGGTGGCGGTAACGCCATCAACCGCATGGTCGAGGAGGGATGGCAGAACGTCGAATTCGTCGCCATCAACACGGATGCTCGCGATCTGTTGCGCAATGAGGCAACCGTCAAGATCAGCCTTTCTGATGAGACGTCGCGAGGCTTGGGCGCTGGCGCTGACCCAGAGAAGGGCCGCCAGGCAGCGCTGAACCACGAGAGCGACATTCGCCAAGCTCTGCAGGGTGCCGATATGGTGTTCGTCACCTGCGGCGAGGGCGGTGGCACGGGTACCGGCGCATCTCCGGTGGTTGCTCGCGCAGCACGCAGCCAGGGCGCTTTGACTGTCGGCGTTGTCACTCGTCCATTCAAGTTCGAGGGCGAGCGTCGTGCCGAATCTGCTGACCGCGGTATCGAAGCTCTGCGCAAGGAAGTGGATGCTCTCATCGTCATTCCTAACGACCGCCTGAGTTCGCTGGCCGATAAGAACATCACTATTTTGAACGCTTTCAAGGCTGCTGACGGCGCTCTGCTCTCTGGCATTCAGTCGGTGACCGAGCTCATCAACTCCAACGCCTACATTCATGTCGACTTCAACGATGTGACGACCATTCTCAAGGATTCTGGTACCGCACTCTTCGGTATCGGCCAGTCCAAGGGTTCGGATCGCGCCATTCACGCCTCCGAAATCGCCGTCACCTCGCCTCTGCTCGAAGCCAGCATTGACGGTGCTCATGGCATCCTGATTAACATCGCTGGTTCTGAGGATATGCAGCTGCCGGAAGTCTACGAAGCAGTGGACCTGGTTCGTAAGAAGGCCAGCCCAGAAGCTCAGATTATTTGGGGCTTGACCTTCGACCCTGATATGGGCGATGTGATTCGCGTGTCCGTCATCGCTGCTGGTTTCGATTCGGAGACTCCTCAGGAGGACGCCGATCAGCCTCTGATCGCAGGGGAGAAGCCAAGCAGCACTGCAGCGGCCCAGCCTGACTCCGCAATTTCTTCTCCTGAGGTGCCGAGCATCAAGCCAATTCAGCTGGGCGGCGACGAGAACTCTGCAGCTTCGTCGAGCACTTCTGCTTCGCAAGCTTCTGCTCAGCAGGCAGGTTATCAGTCTGCTCCTTCTTCGGTGCAAATGCCAGCACAGCATACTGAGCCAGCTGCTGACACCACCGGTGATATCGACATCCCTCCATTCCTGCGCTGAATGATGAACTGAGGTGAGACATGGGCGGTTTTAAGAAAGCACTCTCGATGATGGGCCTCGCCGATGTGAGCGAGGTAGATGACGAGCCACAAGAGCAGGAGCAGCAGCAGGATTACTCCGATTACCAGGAGCCTGACTTCACTACTTCCTACTCGCAAACTCAAGCCGCCCTTCCACCTGTAAGTTCTGAGGAGAAGCCTGATATGGATTACCAGCCCGCTGCAACGCCTACGGCCCAGATTGCCGCGATCACGCCGAACTCTTTTGACGATGCTCAAAAGATTGGCATGGCAATTCGCCAGGGTATCCCCGTGATTATGAACCTGACGAAGCTCAACAACACCTTGGCTTTCCGCATTGTGGATTTCTCCTCGGGTGTGGTCTTCGGCCTGCAAGGTTCCATTGAGAGGGTGACGGACCGCGTATTCCTGTTGAGCCCTCATGGCATTCAGGTTTCTGTTTCTGATTCCACCGCTCATGATAAGAACATGGGCCTTTTTGACGCTGAGTGAGCTGAAAGTAGCACATGCTTCCCTTTGTTTTTTGGAGGATCCTGCGTTTAGGCAACGCCGTATTCTCGCTCTACTATTTCGTGCTGGTGGCACGAGTGGTGATCGACTGGATCATCTTCTTCGCACGTCCCGTCTTCCCACCCTTCATGGTGAAAATCATCCGTGTGCTCTACAAGCTCACCGAGCCGCCAGTTCGCCTTCTGCGCCGCTTCATTCCTTCCCTTCCTCTGGGCGGGATGTACCTGGACCTCGCTTACCTCGTGTGGTGGATTGTTGTGGGTGCAGGACAGTGGCTGTGGAATATGGCAGGCTCACTGCTCTTCGGCTTGCTTTTCTAGAATGGGATAAGTGATTTATTGGGTTTTCACGCACGAAATCGCACATTTTACGTGCTCTCGTGTTAGATTAGGCCTTAGTGAATAGGTTCCTTTGTCACATGACCAAGGGATTTACAGGCTACGGAAGGTGGGAAGCACATGGCATTGCTGACTCCGAACGACATTAGGAACCACAGGTTCAATACGACGAGGTTCCGCGAGGGTTATGACATCGATGAGGTGGATACTTTCCTCGATGAAGTGACCCAAACTGTCGACGCTCTTTCTCAGAATGCGCTGAATGAACACAATACCAGCCGTCTGTCTCCTCAGACTGCTGAGCTCAACGCCAAGATTGGCCAGCTCACTGAGCGTAACGCCCGCTTGGAAAAGCAGTTGCAGGAAGCACAGAGCAAGGCAAGCCAGGCTCAGGAATCTGGCTCCTCTGATGAGTTGCAGTCCGCACAGAAGCAGATTGCCGACCTCACTGGTGAGCGCACTCGTCTGCAGGACCAGGTGAATCAGCTCAATTCTCAGGTTACCCAGCTCAACTCTCAGCTGGACGAGCTGACCGACCAGGCTGCTAAGGGCCAGGAAGGCACGCAGACCCTCACCAACCAGATCCGCTCTTTGCGTGAGCAGTTGGAGAAGGCAAACACTGAGCGTCAGCAGCTGGTTGCAGAACACTCCGAGACTACCGCTCAGCTGGAGGCCGCACAGCGCAAGGCACAGGAAGCTGATACCAAGCTCGCTCAGTTCGACGCTCTGCGTCAGGACGAAGCCAGCGCTCGTGCTCAGGTCGAGGAGCTGAAGAAGCAGCTTGCTGAATCTCGCCAGCGTGAAGAGAATTATCGTTCTCAGCTTGAGAAGAACGAGCCAAGCCCGAAGACGGATTCTTTGCAGAAGATCACCGCAGTGGGTAGCAAGGCTGAGTCCGAGCCAGAGAAGGCAACTGCCATGCTCGCTTTGGCTATGCAGCTGCACGATCAGTATGTCGACAAGGGCAAGGCTCAGAAGGCACAGCTCGTTGCCGAGGGTGAGTCCACTCGCCAGTCGCTCATCGACGAAGCTCAGAAGAAGCATGACGAGACCATCGCTCAGGCTGATGATTACTCGCAGCGCACTCGTAGTGATGCCGACCAGTACTCTCAGCGTGTTCGCGCCCAGGCCGACGAGGAGACTCGCCAGCAGCGCGCCGATGCCGAAGCTTATGTTCAGGAGATCCGCCAGGACGCTCAGGCTTACGACCACAAGACTCGTACCGACGCCGACGAATACTCCAAGAACGTCAAGGCTAAGCTCTACGAAGATTCTCAGGTCATCCAGGGCAACATCACCAGCCTCAAGAAGTTTGAGAATGAGTATCGCTCTCGCCTGAAGGACTTCTTGGGTCAGTTGATGGATCAGGTTTCTGTTTCCAACAACTACGATGAGGAGCACGACCCACAGGCTGAGAACAAGCAGCAGGCCTGAGGTTCGTTCTCAGCCTGGTTTGTCGCCCGACAGTTCGGTAAGCTTGCGCGCACTTGAGGCCCGCGACGACAACAAACCTGCTAGAGCAGTGTAATACGGTTAAAGCGAGGAAATTTTATTTCCTCGCTTTTTCTTTTGCCCTTCCTCTGGCTAGGATAGGACGAGGTAGTAGAGGAGGACGAATGACGAAGAAAACCAACGCCATAACACTGAGAACTGCACTACCTTTTATTCTCTGGTCTGCCGTTCTGGTGTTAGCCGATCAAATCGTAAAATTCCTGGCCATTCGCCATCTCTCACTCACGCACACACTCAAACCTTTGGGCGAGCACCTGCCCGGCTTGCGCTTACTTTTCAACCCGGGCGCAACTTTGGGAATTGGCTCAGCAGCCACCTGGATTATCACTCTCATCGCCCTCATCGCTGCGGGAGTGATTCTCTACTACGGTTTGTCAGCGAAAAAGCCCGCGTGGAGAGTTGCGCTTATTTTGGCTTTCGCGGGCGACTTGGGCAATATTATTGATCGTGTTTTCCGCGCCGAACACGTGTTTGACGGTAAAGTCGTCGACATGATTGATTACGGCTGGTCGGTAGGTAACGTCGCTGATATTTACCTCACTCTCGCTGCCATCCTGATTGTCATTCTGATTAGCACGGATGCCTTCTCTCATTCGCAACAGGACGGGGAGCAGGCTCATGAGTGAGAAGCTGATTCCTGTTCCTGATGGCTTGATTGGCTCTCGCTTTGACGTTGCCGCTGCTAAAATGCTCGGTATTTCCCGCGCTCAGGCGGATCAGCTCATCGCTGACGGCCAGATTAGCATGGATAAACCGCGTTTGACGAAGTCAACGCGCCTCATGGCCGAGGATATTCTCATCCTCTCCTTGAAAGAAGAACAGGAGAAGCCAGAAGAGCCATTGGCCAGCGAAATGGACATTCTCTACGAAGATGAGGATGTCGTCGTCGTCGACAAGCCTGTCGGTGTTGCTGCGCACGCATCCGCTGGGTGGACTGGCCCAACTGTGTTGGGTTCGCTTCTGCGCAGGGGAGTGCCCATTACACACCTGGGAGCCGCTGAACGTCGCGGAATTGTTTCTCGTTTGGACGTGGGAACGAGCGGCGTCATGCTGGTGTGCAAATCTGATGTTGCTTATATTGAGATGCGCCGTCAGTTTGCCACTCACGAAGTGACAAAAATTTATGAGGCCGTATGCCAAGGTAACCTCAAGCAGGACCACGCCACCATCGAGGCGCCTATTGCCCGCGATAAAACCTCGACTTTCCGCTTCTCTGTGTCACCGGTGGGTAAGGAAGCGATTACCCATTACGACGTGCTTGAGCGTTTTGGCAACGCAACCCATGTGAAAGTGAACTTGGAGACGGGCCGTACCCACCAAATCCGCGTGCATTTCAGCTCGATTGGTCACCCTCTTGTCGGCGACCCTCTCTACGGCGCTAACCCGCAGATGAGCGAGCATCTGGGCTTGGAACGCCAATGGTTGCAAGCTATGAGCCTGACCTTCCGCCACCCGCGCACGAGAGTGTGGATGACGGTGAGGTCGCGCTACCCGCTTGACCTGGAGAAGGCGCTGGAAACGCTGAAGAAGGACCATGAGGCCAAGCTTGCCCGTGACTACGCGATGGGTAAGTAAGGCACGCCGGCAAGTAAGGCACGCCGGTTATACCCGCTATTGCTGAAGATTTTCACCGCTGTTCAGCTGGCCGAGGAAGAGAGAAAACTAAAGTAGTGACTATGTCTGAATCTGGCTCCAGTTTTGTACATTTGCACAACCATACGCACTATTCGACACTCGATGGTGCGTCGAAGGTTCCTGACCTGGTGGCCCGCGTCAAGAGCCTCGGCCAGCCTGCTGTGGCGATAACTGACCACGGTAATATGCACGGCGCTTACGAAATGTGGCGCACGGCCGTGGATATGGGAGTCAAACCGATCATTGGTATTGAGGCTTATGTGACTCCAGAAACAGCCCGTCAGGATACCACTCGTGTACACTGGGGAACTGCTGAGCAGATTGCCGCCGGCGACGACGTTTCCGGTGGTGGTGCCATCACTCATATGACGATGTGGGCAGAAAACGACACAGGCTTGCGTAACCTCATCAAGGCAAGCTCGGTGGCCAGTTTGGAAGGCCGCTTGGGTAAGTGGCCTCGTATGGACCAAGAGGTTCTCGAAACCTACCATGAGGGTGTTATCGCCTCCTCCGGCTGCCCTTCCGGGATTATTCAAACTCGTTTGAGGCTCGGCCAGTATGATGAAGCGTTGCGTTGGGCTCGCCTTATGCAGGATATTTTCGGTAAAGAAAACTTCTACATCGAGCTCATGGACCATGGCCTGAGCATCGAAAAGCGCGTGACCAAAGACCTCTTGCGCATCGCCCACGATATTAACGCTCCACTGTTGGCCACTAATGATTCTCACTACGTTGCTGAAGAGGATGCGGACGCGCAAGATTCACTGCTCGCCATCAACTCTGGTGCGCGCTTGGATGACCCGAACCGCTTCAAGTTCGACGGTTCCGGCTATTACATCAAGAGTGCTGAACAGATGCGCTCGCTGTTCAAGGAATTCCCCGAGGCTTGCGATAACACGCTCGAAATTGCTGAGCGGTGCAATGTGATGTTCGACGACCATACGGATGGCGCATATATGCCAAAGTATGATTGCCCGGACGGTTGGGATGAAACCTCCCTCTTCTTGCATAACGTGCAGAAGGGTTTGGAAAGGCGTTACCCCGAAGGTGTGCCTGAGGATGTGGCCAAACAGTCGGATTACGAGTGCGGTGTGATCTGCCAGATGCAGTTCCCTGGCTACTTCCTCGTCGTGGCAGACTACGTGAACTGGGCGAAGAATAACGGTATTCAGGTCGGCCCTGGCCGTGGTTCTGCAGGCGGTGCTATGGTCGCCTATGCCTTGGGCATTACCGAAATCGACCCGATGCGTCACGGACTGATCTTCGAGAGGTTCTTGAACCCAGAGCGTGTGTCCCTGCCAGATATCGATATCGATTTCGACCCTGTGGGCCGCATGCGCGTGCTGCAATACGTCAACGACAAGTACGGTGGCACGAATGTTGCCCAGTGTACGATTTACGGAACGATTAAAACCAAGCAGGCCTTGAAGGATGCCGCTCGTATTATGGGCTACCCGTTCTCCATGGGCGATACGCTGACCAAAGCGCTGCCGAGCGGTAAGAACGGTAAAGACCCGAGCTTGAAGGAGCTTTTCGACCCCCAGAGCAAACATTATGCCGAAGGTGCACCTTTCCGCGACTTGTACAACACGAATCCCGATGCGAAAGCGATTATCGACCGCGCTCGCGGCCTCGAAGGCTTGATCCGCCAGACGGGTGTTCACGCTTGCGCGACCATTATGGCGGATATTTCCATCACGGATGTTTCTCCTTTGATGGAACGCTCGGATGGCACGATTACCACAGTTTTCGAATACCATACCTGCGAAACTTTGGGCTTGGTGAAGAACGACTTCTTGGGCTTGTCCAACTTGACGACCATTCACGATGCCATCGCCAATATTGAGGCGAATGGTGGCCCGAAGCTCACCATTGAGGATGTGCCGCTGGACGATAAGAAGACCTTCGACCTTCTCTCCAACGGCGATACCTTGGGCGTGTTCCAGCTCGATTCGGATGGTATGCGCTCGCTGCTGCGCCAGATGAAGCCGAATAACTTTAACGATATTTCGGCATTGATCGCCCTGTACCGCCCAGGCCCAATGGATATGAACTCGCATGTGAACTATGCGCGTCGTAAGAACGGTTTGCAGGAAATCACCCCAATTCACCCCGAGGTTGCTGAACCGTTGGCTCCGGTTCTGGATGAGACGTATGGTTTGATCGTTTACCAGGAGCAGGTGCAGTCTGCCGCTCGAATTTTGGCTGGCTACTCTTTGGGTGAGGCAGATGTTCTGCGTCGTGCAATGGGTAAGAAGAAGCCCGAGGTTCTGGCCCACGAGCAGGTGCCGTTCTTCGAAGGTATGAAGGAACATGGCTATTCCAAGGAAGCTGCGCAGGCAGTGTGGGATATTCTGGTTCCATTCTCTGGCTATGCGTTTAATAAAGCGCATTCGGCTTGCTATGCTTTGGTGTCCTATTGGACGGCCTGGCTGAAGGCGAATTACCCGGTCGAGTTCATGGCAGCTTTGCTGCAAGGTGAAGCGGCGAATAAGACGAAGACGGCTATTTACTTGAGCGAAGCTCGCCGCATGAACATCAAGATTTTGCCGCCAGACGTCAACGAGTCTGTGGCTGCTTACTCCGCAGTCGGCCAGATTGTGCGTTTCGGCCTCGCAGCAGTGCGCAATGTGGGCGAGAAGGTGGTGGAAGGCATTGTCGAGGAGCGTAAGGAGGGCTTGTACACTGACTTCCTCGACTTCATTCGTCGCGTCCCTCTCGAAGTGTTGAATCGTCGTGCCCTCGAATCGCTGATTAAGGGTGGCGCTTTCGACTCGATTTCGCCGAACCGTCACGCTCTCTTCTTGATCTATGAGTCTGCTTTAGACCAGGTCATCCCGATTCGCCGCAAGCAGGCGGAGGGTCAGTTTGACCTCTTCGCTGACGCTGATGACGCTGGTGACGACGCTTTGGGTGATGCCACGATTGTCATTCCTGATGTTGCCGAATGGGATAAGAAGACGAAGCTCGACTTTGAGCGCGAGATGCTCGGCCTTTACGTTTCCGACCATCCGCTTTCGGGTATGGCTTCTGTTTTGGCTGGTTTGCGTGATATGAGCATCGCTGAGTTGCAGGAGAAGGCTTCAGGCATGGCCGATCGCACGCAGTTGCGCGTAGCTGGCATGGTGACGAGTGTCGATCGGCGAATTTCGAAGAGTGGTAATCCTTGGGCAATCGTCTCCATTGAGGACTTGGAGTCGTCGCTGGAGTGCCTCTTCTTCGGTAAAGCTTACGAAAAGTGCGCTCAAGATTTGCGCGTCGATGAAATTGTGCAGATCCTCGGCATGCCGGACGTTCGTGACGAGTCGGTCTCTCTTCGCGCTCAAGATTTGCAGGTCGTCGATGTCAGCTCTGAAGATTCTCGCCCAGTGGAGATCTACCTGGCTCCTAACCAGCTAGATATGCACCGAATGAACCATTTGAGCCATATTGCAGCCACCTTCCCGGGTTTGTCACCTCTGGTGTTGAAGGTGTGCAAGCAGGATGGTTCTATAGTGGAGATTGAATGCGGTGATAAGTTCCGTGTGAAGAGGGATACGTCTCTGTTTGCCGAAATTAAGTCGCAGTTTGGCGTCCAGGCCATTCGAGAGAAGCCGCGTCGCCAGCTCAACGATACCGCACCAAACTTCAGGGGTTAACTATGGCGGATGATGACGATATCAAGCACCTTTTCGACGACTTCAGCATGCCGGATGACCTGCCCGCGCCCAACACTGAGCCCAGCAAGTCCAGCGCCAAACGGAGCTCTGAGCCCAGCGAGCCGAGTGCTGCGCCCAGCGCTGACCTGCCTGGGCAGGGCGAGGAGAGCTTGAGCACTGATAATCTCGAAAACGACCTCAGGCTGAGCGATTTCGACGAGCAGCTCGACGGGCTTTTGGGAAATAAAGCCCAGCTTGCCATGTTGGTTGTGCCGTTTTCTGACGCCAAACTGAGCCTGAGCCTGCTCAAATATAAGGATGTTGAGGGCTGGGCTGAGGTGCTCAACGACACGAGCTTCATCTACCTCAAGGCTCTCGACGGGCAAAAGCCGGAGGATGCCGCCCAAGCGCTGTCCCAGCTCATCCGCCCGCTGCCGCTGTATTCGGTGGTTAAGCGCGCCGACAAGCTGGAAGTTGCCTTGTGGGTTAACGGCAAGAAGAGCGGGGAGAAGCTACCCCCGCCACTGCTTTTCGAGCAGCTGCCCGAAGAAGTGGAGGATTACGCCATCGGCATGACCACCACTCAGCAGATGGTGCATCGCGAGGGTGTGCTGGATAGCGCCGATTTTGACAAGCAGGATGCGCTGGATTACATGAAGGATAGCGGAAATTCGGTGTTTGTGGAGCGCGATCAGAAGCCACAGCACTGGTGGAACAGGCGTAAGAATGACGGTGCGGGAAAGTAAGTCAGCGGCCACTGTGGCAATTGTTCACGCTTGAATTGTTAACTCTTGAATTGCTCACTGTTCAATTGTTAACGCCTAGCAATCTTGCCGTTACATTGTGCATTCCTAGCTTCGCTAGAGTGGAACTACGCTCACCGGGGAGGTTTTATGGACAGTCAGCAAGAATACGTGTTGCGAACCGTTGAAGAACGCGATATCCACTTCATTCGCCTATGGTTTACCGATGTTTTGGGAATGCTCAAGTCGGTCGCCATCGCACCAGCTGAACTCGAATCAGCCTTTGAAGAGGGGATTGGTTTCGACGGCTCGGCCATCGAAGGCCTCACCCGCATTTCTGAGGACGATATGATCGTGCGCCCAGACGCTTCCACCTTCGAACCCCTTCCATGGGATGATGAGGGTTCTGCACGCATGTTCTGCGATGTTCTCACCCCTGAAGGAAAGCCCAGCATGGGCGACCCGCGCTACATTTTGAAGCGCAATCTTGCTAAGGCGAGGGAGAAGGGCTTCACCTTCTACCTGCATCCAGAAATCGAATTCTACCTGTTCAAGCAGCAGCAAGATTACTCGCAGCCGCCAGTTCCTATCGACCAGGGTGGCTATTTCGATGATGTTCCGCTCGGAGCTGGCATGGACTTTAGGAAAGCCTCCATCACCATGCTCGAGCAGATGGGCATCACCGTCGAGTACTCGCATCACGAGTCGGGCCCAGGCCAGCAGGAAATCGACCTGCGTTACGCCGACGCTCTCTCTACGGCTGATAACATCATGACTTTCCGCACCATCGTCAAGGAGATCGGCCAGGAGCGCGGCCTGCTGGCAAGCTTTATGCCCAAGCCTTTAGCCGATGAGCCAGGTTCGGGTATGCACACGCATATGAGCTTGTTCTACGGCGATAACAACGCTTTCTACGAGCCCGGCGAAGAGTTCAACATGTCGAAGACGGCACGCCAGTTCGCTGCTGGCATCTTGGACCACGCCGTCGAGATTTCCGCAGTGACGAATCAGTTCGTGAACTCGTATAAGCGCCTGTGGGGTGGTTCTGAGGCTCCGAGCTACGTGTGCTGGGGTCATAACAACCGTTCCGCACTTCTGCGCATTCCGCAGTACAAGCCAGGTAAGGGTGATTCGGCGCGTATGGAATACCGCGCTCTCGACCCGGTGGCGAACCCCTATATCGCTTTCTCCCTGCTCTTGGCTGCTGGCTTGGATGGCATTGACCGCGAGCTGGAGCTGGACGAGCCGACGAGCGATGACGTGTGGGATCTCACTAACGCCGAGAGGCGCGCGATGGGTATTAAGCCGCTTCCCGCTTCTTTGGATTCTGCATTGAGCTACTTGGAGAATTCCGAGTTTGTGGCGCAGAATTTGGGTGAGGATGTGTTTAGCTACTTCGTGTCGAATAAGCGTCAGGAGTGGGCTGACTATTCGCATCAGGTGACGGCTTACGAGATGCAGCACTTCCTGCGTCGCCTGTAACGCCAGAATTTCTCAAGATTATCACCGCGCTCTTTCCCGCGCGAACTGGGGCTGTGCATGAGCACAGCCCCTTTGCATATCGCTGCTGTCGCGTACCGTGGTCGCCGAGTGTCGAGATAGCTCGATCGCTGAGGGCTAATCGCGCTGAGAGACAACCGCCCTGAGATGCCACCGCGCGGAGAGTTGAGCGACGCAATTGTGCTAGCTCAGCAGCTTGCGCATGCGCTGGATGCTCGGATGCTGCTTCACACCAAGCTCCTGAGCCCACAAGGAGACCAGGAACTCTTCGCGCATCCACTTCACATCCATGTACTTCTTCCAGGCAAGGTCACGAGCAGGGCCCGCAGGGGTCGCATCCCACGCTTTCTTCGCCCGGTCGACAATATCCTGCGCTTCTTTGGCCTGCCAGGCCCAATTCACATCGCGCGACTTGTCGAGCTTCGCCTTCTCCAAACGCTTCATATCCGCTTGCAAATAGCGCGGAATTTCCGGCAAATTCGCGGCAGGAGTGCGGGCGATGAAGCCCGTCGACGTCAAATCAGCCACGTGCGAGCGAATGCCTTGCAACACAGCCAACAGTGGCAGTTCAGCCGTGCCCGAGACCTTACTCTCCACTTCCCCCTGAGCTGTGATGATTGCCATCACATCGTGAGCAACATCGTACACCGCGTCCTCAAAAGTGTTCTCACACTCGTGGATGGCAGCATCCAGCTGTTCGTCAGAGGAGATATCAGCGATAGAAGGAAGCAGACGCTTGATTGCAGCGTACTGTAAATCTTCTACCAGCGCATCGGTGGAGGAGTAGGGGGCAGAAGCGAGGATGAGGGCTTCGCGACCCAGCCACCGACTCGAAATGCGAGCATCAGGAAGGTGAAGCTGCTTAAGCGCTGCCTTCCACAACATCTCTTCGCGAGGCAGTGCGGAAGCGCCAGACTGATGCAAAATGGTGGCTTGCGTCACAGCCTTACCTTGAGCACCAGCCTTACGAGCCGTACGGCCAATATCCTTCTGGGCAGCCTTGCGAGCCTGATCGGAAAGCTCAGATTGCAAAGCAAGCAAGTCCTTACCGGAAGCCAAAACCTCAGGAACAAAGCGGGTGTGGCGAACAGTATTCTTCGCCGAGTCACCAAAGCTTGCCACCAAGCCGGCCTTCTTCTCCG
>CASERW010000006.1 GCA_949290445.1 Aeriscardovia aeriphila
CTTGCTGAAGAAACCGATTTTGACTGGACCATCGTTCGCACCGGCCTGTATGCCTACAAGCTTGCCGATGACCTGCCGTTTATTTCCCAGTCGGGCATTCTTGACTTGCCGATGGGCAAAGATTCTCAGGACCCGTTGAGCTTCATCACAGTGAAAGATGTTGCCCACGCCATTGCGCAGCTTGCATTAAATCCCCGCGAAGAGGATAACCACCAAACATATACCCTCACTCAAGAGCGCTCCTATACGCCAAGCGAGCTCGCACAGCTGCTTAGTGGTGTGATTGGCCAACCTGTGGAATACCATCCTGCAAAGCCAGAACAGTATATTGCCCGCTTGAAGCAATCTGCCGTTACTGCTGACCACGCTGAACTGTCAGCAAGCTTGTATAAAGCCGGAGGCATGGGCTTGCTGGGCGAGATCACCTCTGACTACGAAAAACTTACGGGAGAAAAACCGCAGACTCTGGAAGACTACTTAGCAACGCGGTAAACGGGCATCATACACGCTCATACACACCCACATGCCCCTCCAGGCGCGCGTCACATACACGCTCATACGCGTGAACCGCATGAGTGCGTCACTACTACCATCCAGCTCACGCACAACGCAATGTGTTGAGCGCAATGTGTTGAGCGAAATGTGTTGTTTGTGTAACAGACGGCGACTACCCTTGAGAAAAAGAAAGCTTTCAAGGAAGGATGCTGCCTATGCTCGACAACACCGCGCAGAATTCCAACAATGACGTGGAGGATTCTCCTGCTAACACAACCCTGCCAGATACCACTTTCGCCGAGGAGTTTGGCGAAAGCATGGACGACGACCTTGCCGATGTGAGCTTGAGCGATCTGGGTAAAGACGCTGGCGATTTTCTGACGAGCTTGCGAGACCAAGCCGTCGAGTTCTGGCAATCTCAAGCCAAACCTCAGCTCAGCCAAGCAAGCGAACAGGCAAAGAATGCTCTCAGCCAAGCCAATGCGCAGCTCGCCGCACAGACGCAGAAACTCAACGACCTGACTCGCCTGCTCACCAAGCCCGAGCACGTGCCATTCGCCATCACTCACGTGAGCATCGTCGACGACCTGGAAAGCACGCCAGATGAGCTCGACATGCGCCGCAACAAGGTGAGCGTCTACCCTGACCAGACAATCGTTATCGGAGCTGATGGCAAGATCGAAGAAATTGGTGATAGCGCCAGCATCGAACCAGCCCTGCCACAAGGCTACCGTCGCCTCGACGCCACAGGAAAGTTCGCCATCCCAGGCCTCATCAACTTGCACGTGCACACCTTCTCCAATGGCAGGCCGCTACAAAAGATGACGAGTAAGGATCAGACGCTGAAAATGCGCCGATTCTTCGACACAAAGGCAGGCCGAGAAGCAGCTTTCGCGCTCAGCCTCAAGAACCTGGAAACAATGCTGCGCTCCGGCGTCACCACTCTTCGCACCCTGGGTGATTTAGGCGACGATGCAATTCGAGTAAGCAAGCTCGTTGACGAAGGTCGCATTACAGGCCCGCGCGTTCTCGCCTCTGGCCCGATTATTGCTGCGGTAGGAGGCCATGGCGCTCCCCTGATTTCTATGGAATGCGCTGATGAGGCTGATGCCTCCGTTGCCGTCGATCGCAATATCGCCATGGGTGCAAGCGCTATCAAGGTTGCTTCGACTGGCGGTGTGACTGATTCCACCGAGCGCGGAGAAGCAGGAGCTGTTCAGCTCACCGAAGGCCAGATGGCCATTATCTGCGAGATTGCTCATGAGCATGGTCTCCTCGTCGCAGCTCACGCTCAAAGTTTGGACGGTGTGAAGAACGCTTTGCGCGCCGGCGTGGACACTATTGAGCATGGTAGCGAGCTGGACGACGAGGCAATCGCCCTATTTAAGAACAACCCCAAGGCCTTGCACGGTTTCTCCAGCTTTGACGCCACTCTTCTGGCAGGTGTCACCATGCGCGATCTGCCGCAGAGCGTCACTCAGCTTGGCGACATTCCTCTTGCCAACGGTACGGATATCACAAATGGCATGCTCGCTGGCCTCAAGCAGGCTAAAGAGGCTGGCATCGTTGTCAGCATGGGTACTGATTCTGCTATGCCTTTGGTCACTCAGTATGGCACGTGGCGAGAGCTCCAAGTGCTCATGAAGTACGCCGATTACACCGCCGCTGAGGCACTGTACACGGCAACTCATGTCAACGCAGGAGTTCTTGGCTTAGGCAGCGAGATTGGCACGCTGCGCGAAGGCTATAGCGCTGACATCGTCATCACTGATGAGAACCCTCTGGATAACCTCTCCACTTTGGACGATGTGGAATTGGTTGTTGCTCAGGGCCTGCCAGTGTTCCATCCTGAAGTCAAGAAGAATGAGGAGATTGAGCGCAACCTTGATTTGCTTGGTTAAAGGTTGAGATTATCAACACTGATAATTCAACACTGATAATCTCCTCTCCTTAAGCCCGTACCTGCAGGCAAGCTGACTTTTCAGCTCCTTGGTACGGGCTTTCTTTTCCTGGCGCCCACCAGGGCTGACAGCAACCTACCGGTAAGCCGCCCTTGCCGCCAAGCTCAGGCTTTCTGGTGTCCACCAGGGCTGACCGCAACCTACCAGAGCGGGCCTTTGTGTGAAAGTTCCTTCACCTTTTCCTGCGTTTCGCTCAGAAAGAATGTTGCATATGCAACAAAATATGATTATTGTTGCACATGCAACAAAAAGATGAGAGGTACAAGGAGGCAGCACGTGAGCAGTGCAGCACAACCCTCCGAGTCTCACAACCAACCATCCCTCGAGCCACAGGCCTTTGAAGACTTGACCTCCCCGTCAGTCTCCTACTTCGCCAAGCAAATGCATGTTCTTCACTCGCTAGTGAAAAGGCTGCTCGACGCTCAGACGCCAGAAGATGGCCGCCTGGTAGGTTCCAGCAGCGTTTTCCTGCTGTATTACTTGCGCCACAGGCCAGGGATGACGGCAAGTCAAACCCAGATTGCCACAGATAGAGCGTCGTCGCGATCCTCCATTTCCCGAGTGATCGACCATCTCGAAGAGTTGGGAATGGTGGAAAGGCACGAAGACCCTACAGACTCGCGAGTCAACCTCGTCACACTCACTAAGAAGGGCTGCACAACAGAGCGGCAGATGAGTGAGAATGCCATCCAAACATGGAAAACCATGTTGGACGGCATTAGTCCCGAGGATATTTCCACTTCAGCAAAAACGCTGTTGGCCATGAAACGTAATGTGGCTCGAGCGCTTGAAGCTGCTGAAGGCAATAATAAAGCTGAAAGTTCAGAGAAACGAGACACGATGACGAATATGAGAGAGGAGGAACAGTGAGCAGCGCAACAAAGGCTTTAGCTTCTCAAATTCAGGACGAGCAAGAAGAGCTCACAGCTCGTAGTTCTACTCAAACTGCTCAGGAGCTTCTTGCACGCGAGGAGGCAGAGTTTACTCGCGATAAAGGTTCCGCCAAGGATTTCCGCTATCTTTTCCCCAGCTTCCGTGAGTATGGCAAGTATGCTGCCATGACTTCTGTTCTCATCGTCATCGAAGCTATTTTCGAGTTGATGATTCCTACGTATATGGCTCGCCTCATCGACTATGGCATTACTCCTCGTGATATGGCGCAAGTCTGGCATTGGGGATTGATTCTCATTCTTCTCGCCATTCTCTCCATTGGTGCTGGCGTGGGTGCAGCTTTCACTGCTGCTCGCTCGGGTGCTGGTTTTGCGAAGAATTTGAGGCGTGATCTGTTTGAGAAGGTTCAGGCTTTCTCTTTTGCTAATATTGAGCATTTCTCGACAGGTTCGATCATTACTCGTTTGACGACGGATGTGACGAATGTTCAGAATTCTCTTCAGATGATTTTCATCATTGCTTTCCGTGCTCCTGTGATGATGATCGTTTCGATTATTCTGTGCTTTAGGCTCAATTTCAAGCTTTCGCTCATCTATATTGCGGTGATGATTGTTCTGGGCGTGATTTTGATGAGCCTTGCTGGCTCTGTGCATCCTATTTTCGTTCGCGTGTTCCACACCTATGATGTGTTGAACTCGTCAGTGGAAGAGGATATTAACGGCATTCGTGTGGTGAAGGGCTTCAACCGTGAGGCTCATCAGTCCACTATTTTTAGGCATATTTCTCAGCGTATTTATGAGCTGTTTTGCAAGGCTGAGTTCCGTATGAGCTGGATTGATCCAGCTGCGAATATCAGTATTGCTTTCATTATTATGATGACCTCGTGGGTTGCTGCTCAGGAGATTGTTGCTTCGGGAAACAATGAGGCTTTGGGTATGACGACGGGTGATTTAACGTCCCTGTTTTCTTACGCTATTGCCATTTTGATGTCGACGATAATGTTGATGGGCGTTTTCGTGATGATTATCATTTCGCGTGCGTCCGCTTCACGTATGGCAGCTATTTTGCTGGAGAAGAGCGATATGCAAAACCCTGAGCACCCTCTCATGGATGTTCCCGATGGTTCTGTGGACTTTGAGGATGTGGTGTTCCGTTATGACGCTCAGGGTACGGGTACTCCTGTGGTGGACCATGTGAGTATGCATATCCCTTCCGGTTCAACCATTGGAATTATTGGTGAGACCGGTTCAGCGAAGTCCTCTTTGGTTCAGCTGATTCCTCGTCTTTACGATGTTCAGGAAGGCTCTGTGAAAGTGGGCGGCCATGACGTGCGTGAGTACGATATGGATGTTTTGCGTCACGCTGTTTCTATGGTTTTGCAAAAGAACACGCTATTTACAGGTACGATTGCTGAGAATTTGAGGTGGGGTAACCCTGATGCCACGGATGAGCAGTTGCGCCATGCTGCCCAGCTCGCTCATGCTGATGACTTCGTTCAGGAGATGCCGAAGAAGTACGACACGATGATTGAAGAGGGCGGTACGAATGTTTCTGGTGGTCAGAAACAGCGTTTGACGATCGCGCGCGCTATTTTGCGTCAGCCGAAGGTGTTGATTCTCGACGATTCGACGTCTGCTGTTGATACGAAGACGGATGCTGATATTCGTCAAGCTTTCGCGACTGAACTGCCGAATACCACAAAGATTATCATTGCTCAGCGTTTGAGTTCTGTGGAAAGTGCTGACCAGATCTTCTATTTGAAGAATGGCATGATTGCTGCTCATGGAACGCACGAGGAGTTGATGGAAAACTCTGCAGATTACCGCAGCACGTGGCTGTCGCAAAATGAGGCCAAGCAGGCGGGTATCGAAGAGGGAATTATCGATGAGAACGGTAACGAGATTGCAGCAAAGGAGGGTGAGAATGACTGAAGCTACGATGAATCGCCACGGAAAGTTGATCAATAAGCGTCGTAACCCTGCGATTGACGCGGAAAGTGGCGCTCCTGATTTCAAGGGGCCTCGTGGCCGTGACCGTGCTGCTGCAAACTCGCGCGTGCACGCTGGTTCTTTTAAGCGTTTGATGAGCTATATCCTCAAGGACAAGCTGCGCATCGTCATCTTCATCGTGACTTTGGCGATGGATGCAGGCGCTTCTGCTCTGGTGTCGATCGTGTCGAAGAACTTGATCGATCAGTACATTATGCCGCTTCTGAAAGAGCAGCACCCTGATTTTGCACCGCTGGGTCGTTTCTTGCTCAGTATTGGTGCGATTTTGTTCGTCTGCGCCGTGGCAAAGCTCATTTCTCGCCTGGTGATTATTCAGGTTGAGCAGGGAACACTGAAGACGATTCGCGACGACATGTTCGACCACATGCAACAGTTGCCGATTGGCTACTTTGATTCCACTGGTCACGGCAACATTATGTCGCGTTATACCAATGATTCGGATACTTTGCGTCAGGCTATTTCGCAGAGTTTCCCGAATGTGTTGAACTCTGCGCTGCAGTTTGTTGCCAGTTTCGTTGCTATGCTCATTCTCTCGGTTCCACTGGCTATTATTTCGGTAGTCTTTGTGGTCCTTGTGATGTGGGTTTCCAAGGGTGCTATGAAGCTTGCTTCTGGCTTCTTTGTTGACCAACAGAATGATTTAGGCCAGGTCAACTCTTTTGTGGAGGAGACTATTAAGGGCGAGAAAGTCGTCAAGGTGTTTACCCATGAGGATGCTACCCTCGCTCAGTTTGACGAGCATAATGAGAAGCTGTACCGTTCTGCTGTTCACGCCAATTCTATTGGTAACTCGATGATGCCTTTCGTCAACAACATGGGTTACTTGCTCTACGTTATTTTGGCTGTCGTCGCTGGTTCGATGGCTATGGGCGGCGGCTGGAACCTCACGCTGACGGGTATGGCTCCAATGACGATCGGCACGGTGATCGGCTTCTTGCAGCTGTCGCGCGGTTTCATCAACCCGATTGGCCAGATCTTCCAGCAGGTTGCTTCCATCATGATGGCGATGGCTGGCGCTTCCCGCATTTTCGAGCTGATGGATGAGCCTATTGAAAAGGACAATGGCACTGTCACTCTCGTCAACTCAGTTGTTGAAGAGGATGGTTCAATTCGTGAAACCAGCCGTCACACGGACACGTGGGCCTGGAAGGTTCCTCAAGGTGTGAAGGTGGATCAGAATGCTGCTGATCTTTCCTTTGTGACGAAGGCCAATAAGCATGCTCAGCCTGGTATGGCATATGCTCCTTTGCAAGGCCACATCACCTTTAAGGATGTGAACTTCTCTTACGTTCCTGGCGAGCAAATTCTCCATGACATCACTTTGGAGGCAAAGCCAGGCCAGAAGGTCGCGTTGGTGGGTTCGACAGGTGCTGGTAAGACGACGATTACCAACCTGATTAACCGCTTCTACGACCTCGATTCGGGCCAGATTCTCTACGATGGTATTGATATTCGTTCCATCGCCAAGCCTGACCTGCGTCGCTCTTTGGGTTTGGTTCTTCAGGACGTCAACCTGTTTACTGGCACGGTGATGGATAATATTCGCTACGGTAAGCCGGATGCTACTGATGAGGAGTGCATTGCTGCGGCCAAGCTGGCAAATGCGGATGGTTTTATTCGCATGCTTCCTCAGGGTTATGACACGTGGCTGTCGGGCTCGGGTGATGACCTTTCGCAAGGCCAGCGTCAGCTGATTTCCATTGCTCGTGCTGCCGTTGCTGACCCGCCAGCAATGATTTTGGATGAGGCTACTTCCTCGATTGATACTCGTACTGAGGAAATCGTTCAGTCGGGTATGGACGCGTTGATGAAGAACCGCACGGTGTTCGTCATCGCTCACCGCCTGTCTACGGTTCGTAATTCAGACCTCATCATGGTGTTGGAGCATGGTCGCATTTTGGAGCGCGGTACTCATGAGGAGCTGATCGCTCAGCGTGGTGAGTATTACCAGCTGTACACTGGCAAGTTTGAGCTTGACTGAGTTGATTTCGCCACGTTGCGCTTAAAACAGTTCAGTTTGCTGGCTTGAGTTTGGCCAAGTCAAGCTATATGGCTTGAGATTATCAGGCTGATGAGGGCGGCTGCTTTTTGACAGCCGCCTTTTCATACCTGCCACCGAGAGATCGCCTCTGCGGGAAACGGGTGTAGAACGCAAAACGGGAACCTTTCGGTTCCCGTTTCATCTGAATGATCCTCTGTGTGTTACGCACTGCGTGTGTGGGTTCTCAAGCCACGAGCAGTTCTCTCTGCGCAACTTCACTTCCTTCCTCTCTTCAGTTTTTCGTCTTCAGTTTTGAGTTTCCCTCTATCTTCAATTATGTTTTCAGCATTCTTCTTCGCCTCTCTTCTGCCCAGCAGCCCGCGCTCGAGCAGAACGAAGAAATACGTTCTGAAAACTGGGAGCTTCATCGCTCCTTTGCCTTTCAGTATTGAACCAAATTAAACATAAAATGGTCAAGTGTTTGTTGGCGTTTATCGATGAAATGTTCATTAACCTGTAACCAGCCTTGTAATTACGCCTTTTTATTGCGTGTCTTTGACAGTTCGTACAAAATTATACGGCTTTTATCGCCCTACTTGTCAAAGTGTTCATCGCGCATTTCCGCCTTTATTCCACCGTCTCTCAGACAATACGCCTCAAACCGTTCGTATTCATACCCTTCTTACCAGATACCCTGATAAGCAATTGAAGTACCCCACTGACAATACGTTCAGTATCTCACCGGTTCGATTGAGCTAGCACAACACCTCTGAAACCAGCACCCTCCACCAGTTCCCACGCAAGTCTGAGGCCACATCGAGCCCGCGCTACGGCAACAAAACCGCAGAAAACAAAAACTGCGCAAACCGAAAGGCTTGCGCAGCAGTAACACACTGCCGAATACGCTCACATGAGCGATGAAGAGCAGTGATAATCTTGAGAAACTCTAATCCCTCGAGCCAGCGACTCGTTCCTTAATGAATTCGGCAGAGCTCTCCATCTTTGCCTTTTCGTCGGCAGTCAGCTCCAACTCAGTCGTCGCCACAATTCCGTCGCGGCCAACAATAGCCGGGTAGCTCAGGTAAACGCCGTAATCTTCACGGTAATGAGAGACCGGCAAAACGGTGTGAGAATCTTGGAAAACGCACGAAACGATGCGGCATGCAGCGGCAGCCACACCATAATTCGTGTAATGCTTGCCCGAAGCGACGGCGAAACCACCCTCACGAGCAAGCTGGGCAAAATGCTCCAAATCCCAACCGTTCTTCTTGGCGAGCTCAGTAATCGGCTGGTTGAGCACGCGAACCGTCGACCACGCGGTGAACTGCGAATTGCCATGCTCACCCAGGTTGTAGCCCGACACGGAACGAGGGTCCACACCAAGCTGCTCGCCCACGATGCGCTGCATACGCGCGGAATCGAGCAGAGTGCCCGTGCCCAAAACGTGAGAGGTCGGCAGGCCAGTGAGCTCCTGGTAGAGGGCGGTGATCACGTCCACCGGGTTGCTCACCACGACGAGCACGCCGTTAAAGCCCGAATTGCGAATATTCGCAGTGATGTCGCCGAGGGCCTTGCGCGTGTAGCGCAGCTCAGCGAAACGGTCCGACTTGGATTCCATCGTCAGGCTAATCTTGCCCAGCGTGGAGATGATGATCTGTGCATCGCGCAGCTGAGACCAGTCGTTGACCGTGATGTTCACATGGTTTTCGAGGTTTGCCAGCGCGTCTTGGAAGTCGAGAGCGTCGGCGTTAACCTTCGCCTCGTTGATGTCGTACAGCGCGAGATCGTCCACCATTTGGCTGGCGATCAGTTGGTGGGCAACAGCGGCGCCCACATTTCCCATTCCAATAATGCCAATCTTTCGCATACTTCTAGTGTAGGTGCAGCTCCCGCCGGTTTCACGACATTTCTCGGCGGCTTGAGATTATCACTGCGCACTATGCGCCGCTGCGCTGCGGCGAGAATAGCGAACCCTGCTGTGACGAGCCGCGATACCACAGCCCACAATCATCACCGCTGTAGCGACGAGGCCGGCATACACCCAGCTCGGGTAAATGCCGTCATCGCTTTGCACCTTCGCAGCCGAATCACTCACCCGCTCGGCGCGCACGAGCAGACGATGTGAGTTGACGCCATACGGTGTGCAAGTGAGAAGAGTGACGTAATCCTTGCCTGGAGTAATGCCCAAATGAGTGGTGTCCTCCGGGCCGACCACCCACATTTTGTCAACGCGGTAGGAGAGCCTCTCCCCCAGTACATGAAGGAAGAGGTAATCGCCTTTCTTCAACTCGTCGAGGCGCGTGAAAATCAAGGCGTTTGGCAGGCCGCGATGCCCGGCAATCACACTGTTGGAGCCTTTTCCTCCCACCGGCAGGCTGGTTCCGTACAGGTGGCCAGCGCCCGAGGAAAGGGTTTGTACCGTAGTTCCGCGGCGAATCGCCAGATTAACAGAAATTTTAGGAATCTCGAGCGTGGCAATAACGGAGAGCGCGTCAGCAGAGCCTTTTACGCTCAACTGAGACATATATTCTCGGTCGTTTTGGTAATGCTCATCGTACAAGCTCGGAATAGGAGTTTTCCCCACGCTTAAGCGGTAGTTATAGTCTCGAGCTGCTTGTAGCACTTTTTCTCGCTGCTCGTGGTTAAGTTTCGCGGCCGCATCATCATAGTGTGCGACGGTCGAGGCTTCATCCAGTGCTGCAATCGACTGGGAAACAATCGGGTAGAGCAGCAAGCTTAAGCCTGCCAGCATGATGAGAATGGCAATGAGGGTGCGCATAGAAAAACGAGGGGATGCGTGTGGCTGAGTGCGATCAGTCATAACACACCTCCTCGTTTCGTGTTCACCTCAGCTCAGGCCCCGCGTCTGGCCGTGATAAACTCTCCGGACGCAGTCAGAGTCGACGTCCGGTGCTCACTAGCAGTGCTCATCTTACGCACGCTTGCGAGCAAGCATCATGACGCCACCGGCGACCAGAGCGATACCAGCGACGACGAGAACGGCAATGCCGAAGCCACCGGTACGAGGCAGGAAGCCCTTGTAGTTCTTGACGGTGACGGAGCCAGCATCGACGTTGTTAACGGTGTAGTGGATTTCGTAAGGAGTTGGCATGTCCTGACGGGCGAGCTCGTCCTTCTGATCCTTGTTGGTGGCCTTCACCTCAACCTGAACGTCAGCGCCCAAGCGGTTGTAGCCTTGAGGAGCGTTGACCTCGTGCAGGTAGTACGTGCCTTCCTTCAGGCCTTCGAACACCAGGTTGCCTTCAGCATCAGTGCTCACCTCGGTGAGGGTGCCTTCTGGGTTGTAATCGTAGTGGTTCTTGGCCGCTGGGTCAGCGTTGAACTTGAGAGCCGAAGAGGTGTCACCCTGCTTGGTGAGAACGGAGAAGGTTGCGTTGGCGAGCTTTTCGTTGGAGTTGCCGTCAACCTTGTTCATCACAATCTGGAAACTGTAGAGGTAAGCGTGCTCCTTTGGAGTTTTCTCACCGCCAGAAGCAGACTGAGGGTCGTGCTGGTAGGTCACGTCGTAATCGTTGTCATTACCAGTGGAAGCGATGATGGCCTTGTCGTTGAGGTGAGCAGTGTAGTAAACCTTTACCCACTTGCCAGCGAGCTCGAGGTTCTTCATGTTGTTCGTGGTGTCAGCGCCGGTTGGGTCGCCGAAGTTCATGCTCAGAGACTGGCCAGAAACCTGCATTTCCGGCGTGGTGTAGGTAGAGAAGTCGACATCAGCAGCAGAAGGAGCGAAGTCGTCACCCACCTTGACAGAATCAACCTTGTCGAAGGTCAAACCTTTGGAGATGGTATCGTTCATCGTGAACCAGAAGCCCTTGTAGGTGTACTGCGAAGCCCAGGACGAAGGAATGTAGAAGGTCAGCTCATAGTGCACGGCAGTGTTCTCATGGGCAGTGTCTGCCTTGTGCTGGTGAGAGATCGTACCTTTCTCAGCAACATCCACAATGTTCTTGTGGCTTTCTGGAGTGGAGCTCTTCAGTTCCACGCTCATATCCTTGGCGACAGGAGTGGTAATCACGAGAGAGACTGGAGAATTGTTTTCCTTGGTAGATGGGGCTGCTGGGTCAGCGGCGGTGGTTTCCTTCACCAGGTAGAAGCCGTTGGAAGGAAGGCTTGCCTTTACAGAAAGCTTGTCGTCAGAGAGGACGAAGGCGTCCGACTTGACGGTGGATTCGATGCCCTTAGCCTCGATCTGCTTGAGCAGGGAGTCGGCGAAGGTGCGGTAAATGTTGTTGGCGTCGATATCTGCTGGTTTCTCAGCTCCACCCAAATATGAGATGGCTTGCAACACATCAGCAGAGGACGATTCAGCAGTAATTGGCTTCTTCCCGTCAATAGTGAGCTTGGCGTCAACCGCTGCTGCTCGTACAGCCTCTTCATAGCCAGTGTTCATGCTCAGCTGGTAGGAATCAGCAGAGTCCGAAGTAGCAGTGTTGTCGATGAGGATTGGCTCCCATGCCTCGAAGGTACGGCCTGTGAGGTCTGTGGTACTGGTCAACGTCAGACTGGGCTGTTCAGCGGCCTGCGCGCTCAGAGCGCCGGTGCCAGCCATGGCGAGAGTGGCAATGCCAGCGACCATCATAGTCACTGCTTTCTTCCACACTGTAGCTTTCATTATTTTTTCCTCTCCTTCCCCACTGTTGGGGGAAAAATTGTTGTGGCTCACCTGTTGTGGTGAAGTCAAGCTATTGTTTGCCTCTGTTTGCCAGCCGTGCTTGCCAGCTTGTGGCTTGGCTCGAGGCTTGTTTCTTTACTCGTGGTTTGTGCGCCGGGTCGAGTAGAGCCATGCTCCCATGATCAGCAAGATCAGAGCAACGCCAACCCCTATTGCTTGACCCGGAAGAGAGCCTGTGGAGGGAAGCACGTACCACTTCTTTGTGTTGGTAATACTTCCAAAGTCAATCTGGCCAGTGAAAGCACCAGTGGAGGAAAGTGTTTGGCCTGTTTTCACGCCGATAAAGGCACTCTCGTGGGTTGTTGCGTCCAAGCTGAACACTTCTGAACTGGCGAGGTAGCCTTCTGGTGCCTGGGTTTCTTCCAACTGGTAGTTTCCCCAGGGAAGGCCTGTCACCCTCAGCACGCCTGCCTGCTGGTCTTTATCGCACAGAACTCCAGCTTTGCTCGTGGTGATACTGATGTGCCCGTCACTGTAAGTGCTGCTCGTTTCTGGAGTGCGCGCAACGCAAAGCTCGCCGGTTTTACTTGTAGCATCGGCTACTTCCCAGACGAGGGTTTTGCTGTGGGTGACGTTGGTTTGCGCGTCGGTATAGGTGCGCTGGACGGTGAGTTTCCAGTGTGAGCCTGGCAAGAGGGTGGCTTTGTCGTCTGTTTTCTTCCAGCTTGCCTTTCCGAGCTTTTCGTTGTTTGTGAGATTGCCAAGCGTGATGGTGCTGAGCTTTTCTTGAGCATTATTCACTTCAAAGTCGGTGTGCTTGCTGAGCAGCTTGTAGCCTGTTGGCGCTTGGGTTTCACTGAGGCGGTAGAAGCCGTTGGGAAGGCCTTCTACCAAGAACCTTCCTGGGGTATTGTTCCGATCTCGCCATGGGTTGGCGCTTGAGCACGTGGTGACGCTCGTGTTGTCCGAACAGTCGGCCACTGTCACTTCACCGTCAGTACCGAAGCCAGAAAGATTATCAATGCTCGTGTAGGTGGAATCAGTGTATTTGGTAATCTTCCACGTTGAGCCGGAAAGAAGGGAGGCGTCGGTTGCGCTGACCTTGTTCCAGGAAAGTGTGGTGGGCTGGTCAAGGAAGGCGATGGGTGAATCATTGTTATCCGAGGCAACTATTTCAGGCGCACCTGAAGTATCACCTGCATCACTGACAGTGAGGTGACCGTTAGTAATGCTGAAGCGACGAGTTTGTGAGCTCACAGTGTAGCCGGAAGGCGCTTGAATTTCCTCGACGATGTAGTCACCATCTTGCAAACCAGCGACGCTGACATGGCCTGCGAGCGAATCCGCATCAGCGAGAACGGGAAGCCCGGAGACGACGCAGATGAGTGTGCCTTGAGTTCCGTTTGGCGCTGTTACTGTGATCGTCGTCACACCAGGCTTCAGCGCGTGAACTGCTCCTGTAGACGGATCAATGCTTGCTACTGATGGTTCAGAGCTACTCCAGGAAGCTTGCGAGAGAGCTGCACCATTCTTGCTCGCTCCCATCACCTGGTTTTGTCCCACAATCATCATGCGAGAGCCAGTGATCGTGATGCCTTTGCTCGGAGGATCTTGCACAGTGATCACAATGGAGTCGCTCTTCCGGACTGCTGTGACGCTTACGGTGGTCGTGCCAGGGTTCTTTGCCACGACGTTTCCGGCGTAGTCGACCGTTGCCACAGTAGGGTCGGAAGATTTCCATCCCACTTGAATGTTTGCCAAGCTTGAGGGGTTTACTTCGTGGCCTAGGGAAATGACTTGGCCTGTGTACAAGGTGATTTCCCCACTTGTGAGCTTGTCACTGGTAATGCGCACAGAGTCGACAGCTGCTGAGCAGGGGTTTGTATGGGTGATCGTCTTATTTCCCTGGGAGAACACGGCAACAGGCCATGTTGTGTCGATGGCGTAGCTGTTGCGAGAACCTCCATTGTTATCCCAGCGGCCAAATTTCAGGCTCGGCGTATCAGTGAACACGGCGTGGATTGTGTCAACGCCTGGATGGGTGATGGTGTAGGAAACCCATCCATCGCAGGAATCGTGCATACGCTGAGGCTGATCCGTCCACTTGGTGCCATCCACTGAATAGTGAATGTAGTATTCTGGCCAGTTCGTGCGTGACTTCTGGTAGTACACGGTGACTTGGTTTTCAGGGGCAGTGCTTTCTGAAGGAGTGCCAATCTGGATGGCTAATTGCGTAATGCAATTGTCATAGACTGCCGTGATGATGACGGTTCCTTCGCTGATTGCCGTGACCTTGCCATTGGCATCGACGCTGGCAATCCTGGAGTCAGAGCTGCTCCAGGAAGCTCGGGAAGGGTCAGTGTAGGAATCAGCCCAGTGGAAGAGCATCTGTTGGGTCGAACCGGGGAGCATGAATTTCGATCCATCAATGCACATCACGTCAGGGTCAACCTTCACTGGCCCCTCACCAAGAACTCGATAGACAAGGATAGCTTTCTGATCTCCTGCGCGTACGGTCAGGCTTGCCACACCAGGAGCAATCGCGTGAACAGTGCCATCAGGCTCAACAACAGCCACCGATGTATCCGAGCTCGTCCAGGAAACAGGCTCGTCAGCCAGAGCTTTCCCGTTTTCTCCGCTCACGCTCGCATGGGCGTGCGTGCTCGCTCCCACTTTTCCTGTTGCGTCGTCGATACTCGCTCTGACGTGACTGACGTGGTGGGTTGAGTCAGTGACGTTCCATTCTTCGCCTGTTGTTGTGTTGGTCACTTTCCAACTGGCGCCTGCCAACAGGTTGCTGTGATCGCGTGAATCGGCTTTGTACCAGGACACTTGGTTTTCCGGGTCGGAAATATAGTGGTAGCCATCAGCGTTGACGCCATCTCCTGGCACTTCATTAACGTCGTTTCCTGTACCAGTAGTGGTTACCTCATAAATCTGAGGATTCAGCAGGTAGCCTTCTGGAGGAGTTGCTTCTTTGAGGTAGTAGGTGGCGCCTGGTTTCAGGCCTTGTACGAGCAGATGGCCTTGTTCCGAACTCCAATCGTTTTCCCCGTTATCGGTGACTGAGAGCAGCGCGTTGGTGTTCTTTTCTGCATCTTGAGTGCTCGTGTAGATGTCCCAGGAGGAGCCGGGCAGAAGTTGTATTCCTTCTTCGCCCGTCTTTCGCCACTCGATGGATGAGCAGGTGTTGGTGACTGCGCCCGACCACGGCATGGCATGGCGTTCTTCATCCATGTCCAGCACGGAAGCAGTCGTCACTCCCCCTACTTGTTGGCTTGCAGCAGTAGGAGTGTTCATCAGGTAGTTGCCGGTTACCCACACTCGCCCGTTTGTAGTGACATGGTCGTTGAAAGAGCCATGAGGCACGACAACAGAGCCGAGAAGTGCTGCTGCTGGGTCGTCGCTGCTGGTCAGGCCGTTGTTAGCGCTCGCATTGGTGGTTTTCCCGCCGAAAATCTCCAGATTGTCAGCGTCGATGAAGTTCCACAGAACCTTTTGGCCTACTTGTGTGTAAAGATCTTGCACGTCAGAGGCCGCAGCGTCAGAGTAGCCGTTTCCGATTTGTGTTCCGTTCCACCACACTCGCCATCCGTTATGCCAGGAAATGTTCTTACCGTGCACGTTGAGAACGATGGAAGCATCTTCAGCAATGTTGGAGAAGCTCAGGTCGAGGCCGCGGTAGCCATCTGAGTTGAGCTGCTCTGAGGTGAGGGAGAACACTTGAAGTTTGGAGACGCCATCGCCGGTGAGGTAGAGAACTTTTTCTGCATTCTGTGGGTTTTCAGGACCGTCGAAGTGCAGATTATAGGAGACTTTGGCTTCTTTTTCTGCGTCTGCTGATGTGTAGTTGTACTTGTAATAGGTCACATCTTCTGCTGCTGCAATGCCCGTGGTGGCAAAACCGTTGGCTGTGAGGTCTTTGAGAGAGCGAGAGAAAGTGTTGACCTCATCATCAGCATTCGTAAGGTCTTGGGTGTTGCCTGCAAGCCTGACGTGAGAGAGGGGATTGTCATCGTTGAAGGTGAGTGGCCCATTCTTGGTAGTGTATTGGCGAAGAGAGGGGCTGCCTTTCTTTCCCCACACATCGGTGCTCGGGCCTGCAACTTGGGCAGTGAAAACATGGTTGTTGTTGCCTTCACTATCGCCTGTTTTGATTCCCATTCCCGCGTTCCAGGCTTGAACGTGAGCCGAGGCCTGTTGCCCAGAAGCGGAAGCGAGCGTGTTGGTTTTACCGCCAACGGCGAGAATAGTGGAGCTGTCATCTGGCAGGTATTGGGAGCCGAAGGCGACGATTCCGAAGGTGAAGAAGCCTTTGAGAGGGTTGGCAATTAAGTCGCCTGCGACAATGGTTGCGCCTTCTGCTTCTGCTGCGTATGAGCCTGTCGGGCCTTGCGCTGAGTACCAGTTGGAGTTGGCGAGATTACCAATGACCATGTCCCCACCTACATAAGTGGCAACATGCTGATCTTTAGAATCCAGTGTTCCGCCTGTATCGATGTTCATGTGCAATTCTTCAGTCGAATCACACAATGCTCCTGTGAGCGTGTCGGCGTGCGCTGCGGTAACGATAGAAGAAAAAAGCAGTGCAGTGAGGGCAACAAGCGCGGCAAGAGGGCGTATGGCAGTGTGCAGCTTTTTGCAAACGAGTGCATTCATGAAATGATGAGGATGACCATGGTGATGCATATGCACCCAAACTCCTTCGAACGCACTCATTTCTGGGCTAAAATACTGGATTTCGCAGGGAAAGTGACCTCTGATGGCAGCAACGCCAGGAGAAGAAATCTCCGTCTATGGAAGAAATATACCCCCCCCCACAAATGGGGTCAACGGTCAGTTTTGGCTGGATTTTTCTTTTCTTGCAAACGTGAGCAGGAAATCCTAAGCGCCAGTAGTATTTCTTTCCGTATATGAACCATGTAACTTTCCGGAAAGTTGATTGTCGTGCGGCGTGTCGCAAGTCGACAAGTGACCAGTCACACCCAATATTAGTGAAATCGTTAGCACAATAGCCGTACGAGTGCCAGTGTAAAGCCCAGAAAACCTGCGCTGACAATCTCAAGAAGTGAGAGCTAAAAACTTACACAGAAGAGAGGAAAGCTCGCCAACGAAATTATTTACAACACTATCAATAAGAATAGGCTCAGTGCACACGCTGACGCCTATACGCGCTGCCAATCTGGAGAAGAGCGAGAGAAGAGAGAGCAGCACCTAAAGCAAACACAGCACCCCACGAGCCCAACGCCACCAAACCCCAGTGAGAGTAAACGACACCGGAAACTCCAGCACCGAGAGCGATACCCGTGTTAAAACTCATCGAATTGAGCGAATTCGACAAGTTTAGTGAGCCAGGGTGAGTTTGCGCCGCAGAGTCAACGTAACAAATTTGCGACGGAGAATTCTGCAAGTACATCAGCAATCCCAACGCCATCACAACAACGAGCACCACAATATGAGCCCACAGTGAAGCCTGAGAGTGAGCAACAAAGCAAGCAAGGCTAAGCAAGAGCAAGGCACACATCTGAGCAGCATACCAACCCCACATATGCCCCAACGGCTGCTCAATGCTACCTTTGCGAGCAAGAACGCCAGAGTACAGGTTAGAGAAGAGTGCCATCAGCCCGAACACCACCAAAACGAGCGACACCTGAGCTTCGCCCACACCGGCAAAAGACGTGAGAATTGGAGTGATATACGTATAGAAAACATAAGTGGCAGCAGCACCGCAGATCACGCATAAACAGGCAAAAACAATACGCAAGTCACTAAAGAGCAAGAATTGACGAAGAATACTCACAGAGGATGTGCGCGTACTTGCTGGCAATACAGCACAATCGACAACGATGAGGATCAACGTGATCACCGTGATGGCATGGAAAGCCCAGCGCCAACCGAGAGTTTGAGCAAGCCATGTGCCTGCAGGAACACCAAAAACAGAAGCCAAAGAAAAGCCAGAAAAAACCCACGCCATAAAACGAGTGCGCGTAGCCTGCTCTGTCACCTGCGGAGCGAAGGTCATTCCCACAGCCACCAGTGCACCAGCGACGAGAGCCACAATCATGCGAGAGAGCGCGAGAAAAGCGTAATTCGAAGCAAAACCAGATAAAGCGTTACCGACGAGGAAAATCCCCACCATGCTGATATACACTTTTTTGCGCGGAAAACGGGCAGAAAAAGCAGCGACCAGCGGGCAGGCAACAGCATAAACCGCAGCAAAGAGGGAGACGAGGTTTCCCACGAGAACTTGAGGAATATGCAAGCCTTGAGCGATGTCTGGCAAAATTCCCATCATGATGAACTCGTTGGCACCCAGAACAAAACTTGTCGTCACTAGGCAGATCACGGGAACAGTCCAGAAACGGCCGGGGACAATAGCTGATTCTTCGTCAGCACCGTTCTGAGCGGCGCTATTGTCAGCTTTCGCGGGAGCCTCCAGGTCGGTCGGGTTCTCTGGGTTGAAACTCTGTTGATTCTTCGTCTGCTGTGTCGATGTCGCCTGTGCCATCTGTACCTTCGCCTTTATATGTTTCCTCCTGCGCTCGTCGCGCACGCTTTCCATTTAACGACGGCAGCCCGCCGAACAAGGCTATCGCGTGGCGGGAGCTTCTGGCCGTGGCGGCATTGGTCTCCATCAGCGAGAAGAAAACGAAACGTTTGGCAGGACTTTCGAGCACGAGCCCGGGATCGGCTTACACCCAAAGGTGAAAAGAACGTAAAGAAGATTCACACCCACCCTGCTCCCACGAGCCAGAACACGCTGAAAAAGTGACTTTCTGAAAGTAAAAACGCCGAAAATCAAGGTTCAAGTGAAGTAAAAACTGGAAATTTCTTTTTGTTTACACACTTTACTTCATTTTTTCACCTATCGAGAGAACAAATTAATTCACGATAAGAAATGCCATCGTTTGCAAAGAAAGAAGTAATTGCAACAATCACCCCGCGTAAATCGAATTCCACAGCTCAAATCTTTTATTTTCTTTACTTCAATAAATACTCAATTAGCCACAAATTTAGGTGTCGTTTATTCTCAAACTATCAAGAACAGTTACATGTGAAACACCACTCTCCGTGCTTCTCGCCGTTCTGATGCTGTGTTTTATGCCCAGTAGCGCTGAGTGCACTACCAAAACACCGCTCCAGCAATACGGCAGAGATCAGTGCGGCCAGAGTGGGCTTTTTGCTTTCTTGATGCCCTGTGCACAGCAGGTAGCCGACAGCCTCAGCCACTGTTGTTACCTGGAACACCAGTCTTTTATCACCGTCGATACATCCCTCGCTGGGGTTGTACCTTCGCATGCCTTAAGCGCGGCGAAACGAAAAGAGGCTGGACCGCACAACACAGGCATCATAAAAGCACAAGCAGCACGCCCCTCCATCAGGGCAATGTTTCACGTGATATAGCTACACGCAGGCGCCTTCGCACACATAGGTGTCCGCTCGCTATAGACAGAGAGGAACCCATGACCTCAACTACCTCCGCAAGCTCTACTGAGCGCTCGAGCTTCACCTCTGAGCAGCTCACCCCACTGATGAGCTTGGGCATTATGTCCTTCTGCTTGGGCATGTCACAGTTCGTCATCGTCGGTATGCTTCCTAGCGTTGCTCAAGCCCTGACAGGTGGTAACGCAGGCCAGGCAAGCCAGCTCATCGCTGCTTACACTATCGGCATTTGCATCGGCCTGGTTCTGCTTCCTTTAGCTCGTAAGATGAACGCAAAGTGGTTCGTTACCTTGCTCGCCGTGTTCATGCTCGTCGGCAACCTTCTTACCTGGATGTTGGGCTTGCTGGGCACGTCTGCTTTCGTCCCACTCCTCGCTGCTCGCTTCATCGCCGGCGTTCCTCACGGCACTTTCTTCGGTGTCGCATCCCTGATCGCCGTTCAGCTTGCTCCAAAGGGCAAGGAAGGTGCAGCAACCGCTATCGTCGTCACTGGCCAGACCGTCGCTGACGTCATCGGCATCCCGCTCGGTGTTTACTTGGCTTCCACCATTGGTTGGGCTCCCGTTTTCCTCATCATCTCCATTCTCAACGTTCTGGCTCTGCTGCTCGGCGTCTTCACCATTCCAGCAATCCCAGCAATGACGGGCGAAGCCGGTAAGAAGGGCTCTCTCATCGCTGCTATGAAGCGCGTCCCCTTCTGGGCTTATGCTGTGGCAACCTTCGTGGGTGGCTTGGGCTTCTTCACCTTCTACAACTTCGTTTCCGCTTGGGCTCAGAAGGATGCCGGCTTCTCCACTGGCTTTGCTGGTGGCGTGAAGTCCACGATCTGGCTCATGGTTGTCGCTGGCCTGGGCATGTTTGTCGGCTCGATTTTGGCTGGTAGGTTCGTTGACAAGTTCTCCCCAGCTCGCTCCCTGCTCATTGGTTTGACGTGGCAGGCTGTGGCGTTGGCTCTCTTGTGGCTCATCGCCCCTCATTCGGCCGTCTTCACTTACCTTCTCACCTTCCTGATTACGGCATCCCTCTTCTATGTTTCTGGTACTCCAGGCTTGATGGTTGCTAATGATCTCGCTGCTCGCGGCCTTGCTGGTGGCGTTCTGTTTAACTTGACGCTCAATGCTGGTAACTTTGTGGGCACTCAGGTGGGTGACTCGTTGGAGAAGGTCTCGTCGTCTTACTTGCCATTCGCTGGCGTTGGCTTGGCCTTTACCGTTGTTTCCGTTTTGCTGACCTTGTACTTGGTCATTGACGAGAAGCGTGAAACCCCATCCGTCATCAACGACTGATGAGTTTCTCGAGATTATCAGTGTACTCATAATCTCGCGTGAGCTTTCCCCGGCTTTCATACTGTGGCCCTATGCGCAGGATGAGAGTCGGGGAATTTTGTTGTGGAATAATGAAGCCATGACATCGAAGAAGTCGCAACAAGCACATACTTCACGCACCAAGGGCGAGCGTCGAACTCAAGCCAGACCTCGCTCCTCGCGCACGTCGACTCCTTCGCGCAAACCTCGCACACCGCGCAACTCTCATGGCCCGCGTCATTCTCGAGCTCCTCGCAAGCCTCGCACCCCGCGCAACTCGAGGGGCACTCGCACCAGCTCACTCTCGCGCAATACCAACGCTTCTGTGGCAACCTCAAGGCTTTCGCCGGGCGTGCGCACCGGGCTATTGGTCAGCTTGATCCTCGTTTTGGCGATGGTCGGCGTCTTCGTTTTCAGCAATATCCAGCAGGTCAAGTCGCTGGTTGCCCAGCAAAATAGCGACGCCAGGCTCTACTCTTTCAACCCCGGCTACATTATTTCTGACAATCTTTTCTTCAACGACAAAGCGGTGAACGAAGAGCAGGTTCAAACTTTCCTCAACACTCAAGGCAAAGATTGCCAGGGCGAGTGGTGCGTGAAAAGCCACCGTTTTGAAGTGCATGCCGAGGAGAAGGATGAGCTGTGTTCCGCCTACACTCCGCCCGAGATTACCAGTACGGAAAATCGCAAAGCTGCTTCGCCCGTTGCAACGGGTGCGCACGTGATTATGGCAGCCGCACGCAGCTGCCATATCAACCCGCGTGTGCTACTCGTTTTGCTGCAAAAAGAGTCGGGTGTGGTGACGATGAGGAACCCGCAGGAGAAGAATTATCGCTTTGCTATGGGGCTCAACTGCCCTGATAATGCGGCTTGCGATAAGAAATATGCGGGATTTTTCAATCAGGTGTTTGGTGCGGCCAGACGTTTTCAGTATTATCGCGCGAATCCTGGCCAATACCAGTTTTCCGCTCAGCATGTGAATTCTATTCGGTTTAATCCCAATGCTGCCTGCGGTTCGAGCAAAGTGTATATCGAGAATACGGCGACTGCTTTGCTGTATATCTATACGCCTTATCAGCCTAATCGTGCTGCCCTCGCGGGCAAGCCGGATAGTTGTTCGAGCTTTGGTAATCTCAACTTTGCCCGCCTGTGGGAGCAGTGGTTTGGCGCTCGCCAGTAAGCCTGCTGTTGAGGAAAGCTGGCGAGCATGGGAAATCTCTCCTTGCTAAATCAGAACGGTCAGCTATACTGGAGCACGAGCAGAAGCAGCGCGACCGTCGCTCGCCATTGGAGATTACGACGGATTTGCACGGCAACAGCAGGGTCTCAATGGCAGATCTGCAAGCTTCTCCTCCACCAAGCCTGGTGACAGTGCACCAGCATCAGTGAACTCAACATGTACGAACACACATCGTACAGACGGGCGATCTGAGCTACGCACGACACCAGCACGTCATACGTTACGCTCAGCGCCCGTTTGACAGGTGGCACAACCGTTGGCCTTAGTCACGGGTGCGGCAAAGGAGAAGGAATGCCAACTCGTCCGCATCGTTCGTTTGGTGAGTTAGTTCGCCGTTTTATAGCGAATGCTCCCATGCTTTTCGTTACCGTTATAGTCGGTATTGTTTCTACAATTCTGTGGTTCTCCGGCAACTCATACCCACATCAACTCGACCTGTTCAGCGCAGCCTGCTGGACGCAAGCCCCGGCTCAAACGGCCGCAGCGGCACTCTTCACCGTGCTGACAATCTTTACGGCTCTCGATGAGCTCTTCGGCTTCACCCTTGATGGCATTATCACCGGCCTGATCCACGGAGAAGTGGGCGCCGACTTCCTCGCCGTCATCGCACTGATTTCAACCCTGTGCGTGCGCGAGTTCTGGGCCGCCTGGATTGTGGACGTGATGGTCTACTCCGGCGAGGCCATTGAAACCTACGCTCAGCTGCGTGCTAAGAGAAATTTGACGGCTCTCATCGACGCTGCTCCTCAAATCGCTCACATCGTCACCTCAACGCAAGCTCTCGCTGTAGAGGCGGAAAAGCTTGACCAGAAGGCTGGCGACGCTGCTCCTGAGACTACCGCTGCAAGCAACTCTCAGGCTGGAGCAACGGTAGGCCAGGCTAACGCTGCAAGTGAGGCTTCCGAGAGCATCGACCCGAACCACCCATTCTTCGCCACAGGCGAGAACGCACCGGCCGAGGAAATGGCCAGCGAGTGGGAAACCGTTCCTGTTGAGCAGGTGAAGGTGGGCGATTTGCTCATGGTTCGCCCCGGCGAAACCATTCCTGTCAACGGCACACTCGTTTCGCGCACTGCAACCGTCGACCTGTCGATGATCAACGGCGAGCCTGTCCCTGCTGACGTGTTCCGCGGCGACCAGCTGAGCTCTGGCGCTGTGAACGGTGCAAGCGCACTTCTCATGCGTGCAACCGCTGCAGCCGGCGATTCGCAATACCAGCGCATCCTCGACTTGGTGCGTTCTGCTCAGGAATCTCGCGCATCGGTAGTCAAGACAGCTGACCTTCTCGCCATGCCTTTCACTGTCGTTTCGCTCGTGATTGCCATTTCGGCGTGGGTTGCCACCGCTATGAGCGAAGGCTTTGGTATGGGTGCTCTGCGCTTTACCCAGGTGCTCGTTCTTGCAACTCCGTGCCCACTGCTCATTGCAGCTCCGGTGGCCTTCATGGGTGGTACTGGCCGCTTGGCACATGCCGGCATCATTATTAAGAGCCAGGATGTGTTGGAAAACCTGGGCCGCGTGTCCCACATCTTCTTCGATAAGACGGGTACGCTCACGCATAAGCGTCCAGCAGTTTCTCGCGTGGATATTGCTCCTGCAGCACAATCTCGCTTCACTGCTGACCATATTCTCGCCATTACAGGGCCTTTGGAAGCCTATTCCGTCCACATTTTGGCCAAGGGCATTCGCTCTGCTGGCGATAAGGTTCTCGCCCAGCACAACATTGAACGTCCCCGTGTGACCAATCCGCAAGAGATTGCTGGTCAAGGTGAAGAGGGAATGGTTAATGGCCATGAAGTCAAGATTGGCCGTTTCAGCTTCGTCACCGGCCACCTTGCACAGGAGAGTAGCGAAGCGCAGGCGCGTGAAGTAGCGCAGGAGGAAGCTCAGCAGATCGCTCAGTACTTCCCTGATAGCTTGGCAGCCAATGAGATGGCAACCTATGTGTCCATCGACGGCGAAGTAACAGCACGCATCATTCTCAAGGATTTCGCACGCGAGAATGCACGTCAGAGCCTTGATAATCTCAAGAAGCTCGGTATTGACCGCCTGTCCATGGTGACCGGCGACAAGCCAGGTTCCGCCCAGGTTATCGCCCAAGAGGTCGGCATTAGCGATGTCAAGGCAAGCCTGCTGCCAGAAGAGAAGGTGACCGCCGTTGCTGCAGCCCACAACGAGCCGGGCATTCCCGAGTCGTGGCCAGTGCGCATGCTCAGGCGCATTAACCGCGAGCCTGCTGTTCAGCCAGTGACCATGATGGTGGGCGACGGCGTCAACGACGCTCCAACCCTCGCATCTGCTGATATTGGTGTGGCTATGACTGACGGTTCGTCGACGGCTGCTTCCGAGTCAGCTCAAGTAGTGATTATGAATGACAACATCGCGATGGTTCCGCGCGCAATCACCATTTCTCGTCAGACCAAGCGCACCATGCTTCAGGCAAGCTCCGGCGGTATCATCATCGCCATTGTCATGATGCTGCTCGCTGCCTTCAACTTCATCCCGGTTGTGGTGGGCGCTGTGCTGCAGGAAGTGATCGATGTGATCTCGATTACTTGGGCATTGACCGCGCTGATCGATAAGAAGTAAAGTCGACTGGCTCAGAAGTAAGGCACACTAAAGCCCCGTTCGCGAAGCGTTCTTCACGGGCGGGGCTTTTGCATACGCGCGGCGGCTCAGCGGCGTGAGCTCAGGGACGAGAATCAGTGGCGGGAGCCCAGAGACGTGAGCTCAGCGGCGAGAGCTCAGCGGATACTCATGCCGTATTCGCGCGACAAGCTTTCGAGGTCCGGCACCCCATAACGCGCAACGAGATTATCAAAGCGCGTCGCATTGCTCAGCCCGAAGCGTGCAGCCGAAGCGCGAGCCGCCTTAAGCGACACAAACTGCATAGGGTCGGACTTGGTGTGGAATTTATCCGCGTACATGACGATCTCTTGCTCGATAGTCTTGGGCATATAGTCGTCGGGAGGCAGCGGCAAGCCTTGCGCGACCACCTCCGAGCGCGTGATTCCCACACCCGTATGGTTGCGCGCGAACTGGGCGATGGCTAGGCCGTAGCGGTTCTCCAGCAGGATCAAATAACCTTCAAGCCCGTGGAAAATATAGCGATGGCGGTCGAACAGGCGGCCGGCATCCTCACCGTGGCGCAGGAAGACGTGCTGAACGCCGATATCGTGAACGAGGCCTCCGACTGCGCACATTTCGAGGTCAGGAAGCGCGCCATTCCATGGCTGAGGCAGCGGGCCTGCTTGGGCGAGTTTCCGCGCACGCTCGCGATAGTTGGCGGCGAGGCTCACGGCAATTCTGGCCACAATCTGGCAGTGAGTCCAAATTTTCTCGTAGGCAAACTCGCTGGGCGCCTCCTCGTGGTGCAGCTCGCCGAGTTGGGCAAAACTGACGGGCACTCCCCTGGTGTCGCGCACCCTCTCGAAAACTCCCTCTTGGCTTGAGTCAATGCCTTTCTTGAGATTATCAGCGCTGATAATCTCAATAGTTTCCTGCTCTCCCTCTGCTGTTGGAGCCGGGCTGCCAGCAGCGGCTTGCTCGGTAGCGGCTTGATGGACAGGCTTTTGCGCGGAAGCGTCTAAGCGTTGAGCGGCTTCAAAAATGTGACGCATCACCACGCTTCGTTGCTTATTCACATTGCCCGCGCTGGAATACACCAGCTGGGCGGTTTCCTCGGCGCTTGCGTGCTGTGTTTCCCCTGGTAGTGATGCGTAACTCATAGTGTCAATCTTAGGCGAAACGACGAGGAGGAAACAGCGGGCGTACCAACCGGCGTGCTCGCTTTCCTGAGTTAGAAGCCCAACCAATCGCGGATTCGACGAATAACCCACCACACGCCAGCCACCATGAGCAGAGCCATGATGGTCGCGCCGCCGGTCACGCCACTATTCATCGTGAACCAGTATTGCAGGAAACGCCACACCTGCTTCACAGGCCAGAAAATATCGATTTCGCCGGAGATGGTGAGCACAATAATCGTGCTGATGACGCAAAAGTTGACGATCCTGACAAGCCACTTCCAGACTGTTGGGCCTTCGTTTTGAATGAAGAGAAGAAGGAAGAAATCTTTCCAGCCCATGGTAATACCCTCTCTTATGTATGCCGCTAATACGCATATTATCGCACAAATCAGCGGGGATGAACGCGCAAAAATGTGTGATGGCTACATTTTGTGCAGTGACAATCTCGAGCCAAAAGCGCGGTGATAATCTCAAGAAACGCGAATTGCGCTACCAGCGAGGTTTCAGCTCCCACAGGCAACTCAAAGCCCAACCTCCTAAACTAAAGGAAGATGCTGGCTCACCACGCGCGTGAGACCAGTTGAGAGACAACGTGAGGAATGATATGAGCAATGAACCTCAGTGGAGCAACCCACTTCGAGACCCGCAGGATCTGCGTTTACCGCGCATTGCAGGGCCGTGCTCTGTCGTGATTTTTGGCGTGACGGGCGATTTAGCGCGCAAAAAGCTTTTGCCAGCCATCTATGACCTCGCTAACAGAGGCCTGTTGCCGCCGAGCTTTGGCCTGACCGGTTTTGGCAGGCGCGAATGGAGCAACGAATACTTCGCCAACTGGGTCAAAGAGCATGTGCAACGCTACTGCCGTACCCCATTCCGCGAATCCACATGGAACCAGCTCGCCGGTGGGATTCGCTTCGTCACAGGAACTTTTGACGACCCGGAAGCTTTCCGCCGCCTTTCTGCCACTGTCGACGAGCTTGACCGTGTGCGCGGAACAGAAGGAAACCATGCCTTTTACCTGTCTGTGCCACCATCTGCTTTCCCTGTTGTGGCACGTCAACTGGCCAAATCGGGCCTGTCACAGAGCCGCGAGGGCGCGTGGAGGCGCGTCATCATCGAAAAGCCGTTTGGCCACGACCTCGAGTCGGCTGAAGCACTGGGAAATACCATCGCTTCCGTGTTCGACCAGAATTCGATTTTCCGCATCGACCATTACCTGGGCAAGGAAACCGTGCAGAACCTCATGGCAATGCGCTTTTCCAACATGCTTTTCGAGCCACTGTGGAACAACCATTATGTTGACCACGTTCAAATCACGATGGCTGAAGATATCGGCATCGGCTCACGTGCAGGCTATTACGACGGCATCGGCGCTGCTCGCGATGTTATTCAAAACCATTTGATCCAGCTCATGGCTCTGACGGCGATGGATGAGCCTGTCGACTTCTCTGCACGCAATGTGCACTATGAGAAGACGAAGATCCTCTCCGCAGTGCGTTTGCCTGAGGATCTCGCTACCTCGACATCGCGAGGCCAATACACTGCCGGTTGGCAGGGTGAAGAGAAGGTGCGCGGCTATTTGCAAGAGCAGGGAATTAACCCTGATTCGACGACAGAGACATACGCCGCAATCAAGCTGTGGATTGACACGAGGCGCTGGGCTGGTGTGCCCTTCTACTTGCGAACAGGCAAAAGGTTAGGAAAGCGCGTCACTGAGCTGGCTGTAGTGTTTAAGCGTGCTCCTCACCTTCCTTTCGACTCGAGCTCCACTCAAGAGTTAGGTGCGAATGAAATCGTCTTCCGTATTCAGCCTAATGAAGGCATTACTTTGCGCTTTGGCTCGAAGGTGCCTGGTTCGACGATGGAAGTACGCGATGTGAACATGGACTTCAGCTATGGTTCCTCCTTCACTAAGTCGAGCCCAGAAGCCTATGAGCGTTTGATTTTAGATGTGCTGCTCGGTGAGCCACCGCTCTTCCCTACCACGGAAGAAGTGAATCTCTCTTGGAAGATTCTTGACCCTATTGAAAAGTTCTGGGCAAGCCAGGGCCGACCTGACCCTTATACTGCGGGCACGTGGGGGCCTCGCTCTGCTGATGACATGATGGCCCGTGATGGGCGTGCTTGGAGGTTGCCATGATCGTTACGATGAAGAACACCACCACAAAGGCTATCTCCCAAAAGCTGGAAACCTTGCATGTTCAGCGCGGTGAGGCGGCGCAAGGCCGCGTTTTGACGCTGATAATCTCGTGCGCTCAGCGTGAGTTGGAAGATAGCTTGCGTATTGCCAACGAGATTTCTGGCGAACATCCTTGCCGTGTGATTGCACTTGTTCCAGGCGGCACGTCGGTGAACCCTAAGGCGGTGCTTGCTCAGGATGCTCGTGACGTCAACCCTGATGCGGCGCGCGAAGGTGTGCTTCAAGGTAATGAGACGGATTTGGAAGCTGAGATTCGTTTTGGTGCGGATGCCGGCGCTTCGGACGTCATCGTGCTCTTCCCTCACGGTGAGCTGGCTCAGCATTTGGATACGCTCGTCATTCCTTTGATGGTTGCTGATACGCCGGTGGTGGCGTGGTGGCCGACTCAGGCTCCCGACAACCCAGCTCAGGACCCTATTGGGCGTATGGCTGTGTCGCGTATTACGGATGCTGCTCGCTCAACTGATCCGCTGGGGACTTTGGAAAAGTTGATGCGTACGGCTTCTGTGGAGGATGTTGACCTCTCCTGGACGCACTTGACTTTGTGGCGCGCTTCCTTGGCCTCTGTTCTCGATCAAGCTCAGGGGCAGAAGATTGTCAGCGCTGAAGTGACAGGTTCTGATCAGAACATCTCTGTGCGCTTGATGGCTGCCTGGTTGGCCTGTGTTGCGGGAGCTCAGGTGAGCATTCGACCTCAGAAGGCGGAAGAGGAATGTGAGGGCGGCCCTGTTCCTCAGGGTATTATTCGCGGTGTGAAGCTCGTGATGGATGATGGTGGCGTGTATACGCTTTCCCGCGGCATTTCCATGGCGAAAAAGGCTTTGTTGGATGCTGGAGTTGAGGTTGATCCGTCGTGGCAATCTCCTGCTCTTCATGATGGTGCATGGGTGACGACGCCAACGTCGAAGGCTCCGCAGATGATCTCTTTGCCGCATCGCTCCACTGCTGATTGCTTGAGTGAAGAGTTGGGACGCTTGTATCCAGACCCTCTGTACTCGCGTGTGTTGCGTTCGAGCTTTACTGTTATTCACGGCTGAGCTTGTATTGTTGCTCATGCCTTGAGTGATTTGTATTCACCCTTGCGGCCATTGTAAGTACGATGGAACTATTATGTTTCGTTACACGGTTGTGCAGTGTAGTCTCACAGCAGTTGTCACTTCAGTTGTGAGCTCGCTGCTTTCCTGTAGCGATGAGGACCAAAGAGAAGAAGAGTTTTATGCCAGATCAGAATGAACAGTTGCAGCGTGGCCTCGCCCCTCGCATCGTATTGCGCTTGGCGGATGAAAACGGTGTGCTGCATATGGCAGCCAATCGCCTGCTCACTCGTTTGATCGAGCTCGAAACCCAAGGCCGTCAGCGTATTGACATTGCTATCACAGGTGGAAGCGACGGCATCGAAATGCTGCGCTTGGTAGGTTTAAACCCTCTGGTTGATTCCGTCGATTGGTCGCGCGTGCACATGTGGTGGGGGGATGAACGATTTGTGCCTGCTAACGACCCTGATCGCAATGCTTTGCAAGCTCGCCATGCTTTACTGGACATGTTGGTGGCACAAAAGGGCTTGCCAGAATCCAATATTCATGAGATTCCAGCCGATCCACGTTCTGCTACTGAACGTAACCAGGCCAGCGCTGAAGATGATGCTCGCGCCGTCAACGAAGCTGCTGTGAAGTTCCAGCAGATGCTGTTGCAAGAGTTGGGTAACATGAATGGCGAGCCTCGCATGGATATCGCTTGGTGGGGTGTTGGCCCTGATGCCCACTTCGCCTCTCTGATGCCAGGTTTGCCTCAGATTAACATCGCTGACCCATCGCAGCTCACCTGCGGCGTCACCAATTCGCCGAATATGCCTCCTCTGCGTATTTCCATGACTGTTCCGATGATCCAGCGCAGCTTGGAAACTTGGGTGATCGCTTCTGGAGAGAAGAAGCGTGAGGCTTTGAGCAAGGCTTTAGGCAACTTTGATGACCCTGCAGCTCCGATCACCTTTGCAGCTGGGCGTAAGTCCACTATGTGGATGGTCGATGTAGCTGCAGCTCCTCGGGCGTAACAGCTCATGTCCAGCCTGAAATCGGCTAGAGTTGAGTTATGAGAACTGTCGGCAACTTTTTCTGGATTATTTTCGGAGGCCTTGAGCTTTTCCTCGCTTGGGGAATCATTGGCCTGGTTTTGTGCTGCACTATTGTCGGCATCCCCCTAGGCCTGCAAGCCTTCAAAATGGCTCAGCTCTCCCTCGCCCCGTTTGGTCTGCACGTCGACTGGACGCCCTCGCCCTCATCGCTGCTCAACATTATTTGGGTGATTTTTGTGGGCTGGTATATGGCGTTAGGTTACCTCGCCCTCGGCGTGATGTGGTGCTGCACCATCGTGGGAATCCCGATCGGTTTGCAAGTCATGAAAATGGCGAAGCTCGCCTTCTGGCCATTCGGCTCTCGCATTCTGACATACTAAGATTGTCAGTCCGTCACATCTTTGTGTGGAAAACGCATTGTGGGGGATAGAGCATTCGCTCTATCCCCCACTGCTGTATCAGCGGGCGAACCAGGTGGAGGCGATGGTAGCGCGCTGATAATCTTAAGAAATTCGCTTAGCGAGTTTCCTCAACCTCATGCTGGCCATCCTCAGCCCACAAGGTGTGGAAGACGCCAGGCTGATCGACGCGGCCATAGGTATGAGCGCCAAACAGGTCGCGCTGGCCCTGGATCAGAGCAGCCGGCAGACGGTCAGAACGCAGAGCATCGTAGTAGCTCAAGCAGGAAGAGAAGGCTGGAACAGGAATGCCACCCAAAGCGGCCTTCGCCACGACGTTCCTCCAGGAATTCTGAGCCTCTTCCAACGACTTCTTGAAGTAAGGGGTGAACACCAGAGAGCTGGTAATCTCGCCAGAGTCGTAAGCGTCAGAAATGCGGTTCAAGAACTGAGCGCGAATAATGCAGCCAGCACGCCAAATACGAGCCACAGCGCCCAAATCGATGGTCCAGTTGTACTGGCGAGCACCCTCGGAGATCTCGTCGAAGCCCTGAGCGTAGGCGATGATCTTGGAAGCGTAGAGAGCACGACGAACGTCCTCGATGAAGGCCTTCTTCTCCTCGTCGGAAAGCTCCACATGAGGAGTTGGGCCTGCGAGAATGTTCTTCTGAGCCTCTTGACGCTGCTCGACGCGCTCGGAAAGGCCACGAGCAAACACGGCCTCAGCGATGGCGGAAACCGGGACTGGAAGGTCGAGAGCGGTCTGGACAGTCCAGGTGCCGGTGCCCTTCATCTGAGCCTGATCCTTGATGATGTCGATGAACGGCTTGCCCGTCTTCTCATCCATGTGGTGGAGAACTTCAGCGGTGATTTCGATGAGGTAAGAGTTGAGCTCCGTCTTATTCCACTCGTCGAAAATGTCTGCGATTTCAGCAGGGCTCAAGCCCAGGCCGCGGCGAAGAAGGTCGTAGCTTTCGGCGATGAGCTGCATGTCGGCGTACTCGATGCCGTTATGAACCATCTTGACGAAGTGGCCAGCGCCGTTCTCACCGATGTGTGTGACGCACGGGCTGCCATCTTCTGCCTTGGCAGCGATGGATTCGAAGATCGGGCCGAGCTTCTTCCAGCTTTCCTCTGGGCCGCCTGGCATCATGGATGGGCCGAGCAGAGCGCCCTGCTCGCCGCCGGAAATGCCGCAGCCGACGAAGTGAATACCGCGCTCGGCCATTTCCTTTTCGCGACGCATGGTGTCCTTGAAGTAGGTGTTACCACCGTCGATGATGATGTCACCAGGTTCGAAGAGGTCAGCGAGCTTTTGGATGAACGCTTCGGTTGGAGCGCCTGCCTTGACCATGATGATGGCGGTGCGTGGCTTTTCCAAACTGTTGACGAACTCTTCCAAGGTGTGGGCAGGGATGAACTTGCCTTCCTCGCCGTGTTCCTTGATCAGTTCGTCGGTACGCCAACTCGAACGGTTGAAAACGGCGACAGTGTTGCCATTGCGGGCCAGGTTACGCGACAGTGCAGCACCCATAGCAGCAAGGCCGACAACACCAATATTTGCCTTTTCCTCGGTCATACGAAGCCTTTCCGTAAACTTTACGTCCACTGTTAATCCTATTGCGAGCCCGTCCGTAACCTGGCGCGAGTTGCCCGTCTTTGCTCTCAGCCAAAGCACAAAGGCGCGTGACCTGCTGCCGTATTTGGCAACACATCACGCGCCTGGAGAGCGATACAAGCGGCTCAGAAGCTACTTATCAGCGGCTCTCGAGCGGCTGCTCGACGTTACTTATCAGAAAGCCTTTCCTGGCCAGAAGCCTTTGCTGCGGCCTTAGCGGCTGGCTTCACAGCGATCGGCTTAGCTGCGGCAGGCTTGGAAGGAGCCTTAGCGGCAGCGGCCGGCCTTGCAGCAGCCGGCTTAGCGGCAGCAGCTTTCGCCGTGCTGGCCGCCTCTTCAGCAGCCTTACGCGCTTCATGCACCTTATGTGCCACAGCGCGAGCGGCTTCCAAAGCCTCCTCCTCGCTGATCTGGCGTTCACGCTGGACGCGCTCCTTCTCCTGCTTCGCAAGAACTGCTTGCAAGGTAACAGGATGCTTCACCTTCCTCAGCTGCGTGCGCTTGAGCGGCGCCACAGGCTGAACGGCGACGAAGAGCGGCTGCGACTCCGTCACTGGGTTGTATGCCGACAGGCCGAACCACTTCACTGGGTTACCGCACACGTGACGAATAGCGTACTTCATGCGCAAAGCGAAGGCGCCGGTCACGTCGATCTTTGACTCTGGCACCAAATCCTTATGGATCAGCACGTAATCGATAGTGCCAATCTGCTGGTCCTCATCGATCTTGGGGTAAATAGTGCGCTGCTCCGGCAGCTCGCCCGAATCGATGAGATCATGCATGATCTGGTGCAGGTACGTAGCCACATTCTGGCTGACCTTGAAGCCAATACGAATGCGCACGCGGAAGAGGAAGTCGGTACCGAAGTTCTCCACCGAGTACTCGCGGGTGAACGGGTCGTCGGTCACTTCCACCGACACCGCCCACCAAGCCTTGGCCCTCTTGGGGTGGCCGTTGAAGATGGAGTAGAAGATGTCGGTGTCCAGTCGCCTCATTTCCGAGTCGGAGGTGAGGTACACAAGATTATCAGAGTAGAAAGCTTGGCGCGGGTCGCGGTGCAGCATATCGAGTGCTGGCAGGAACTCGCGAGGGTTCAAATGCCTGCGCTGGCTGCGCTCTACTCGGGTACCCTCATCCCACACGTACATCACCATCAAAATAGCGAGGGTGAGCAGTGTGGTGAACCAACCGCCGTGGAAGAACTTGGACAGCGATGCGATCAAGAAGAGAACCTGAATAATCAGGAACACGATCAAGAACACCACAGCAAACACACGCCTCTTCTGCGCGGCCCACATGTAGGCGGCCAGCAGAATGGCAGTGGTAATCATGGTGATGGTAAGAGCCAGGCCATAAGCGGCGGAAATATGCTCAGAATCCTTGAACAGGAAGAGCACGCCCAAAGTTGCCACGCACAGCACCCAGTTGATGGACGGAATATAGAGCTGGCCACGGGTGTGAGCTGGGTAGCGCACCTGCAGGTGAGGCATCCAGTTGAGCGAGGTTGCCTCAGAAACCATCGTGAAAGCACCGGTAATCAAAGCCTGAGAGGCGATGACACCTGCCGTAACTGACAGCACGACGGCGATGGTGCGGATGGTGGTGTTCGGCATCATTTGGAAGAACGGGTTGACTGCTCCCTGCTTGATAATCTCAGGATTATCAGCGTTGGAGAGCATCCAAGCGCCTTGGCCAAAGTAGCAGAAAACCAGAGCGATATTGATGAATGGCCAAGTGGCGTAAATAGAGCCGCGGCCCACATGGCCCATATCGGAGTACAGAGCCTCAGCACCCGTCGTCGACAGGAAGACGGTACCCATCAGTGCCAATCCAGCCCTGTTCTCCCCCGAGAGCAGGTAGCGAAGGCCCCACATCGGGTTCAGAGCTTCGAACACCGACCAGTCATTGGCGAGGTTCAGGCCACCGATGACGGCGATAAAGAGGAACCAGATGACCACGATCGAGCCGAAGACCATGCCGATTTTCTCCGTTCCGCGCGACTGGACGGAGAAGAGCACGAGAATGATGATGGCGGTGATCACCAGTGTGACCGTCGTATCGGAGAAGGTGTCATGAAGGCGCGGAATAGTGCGCAAACCTTCCACTGCGGAGGAAATCGAGACGGCCGGGGTAAGCACGGAATCAGCCAAGAAGGCTGCACCGCCCACCATTGCTGGAATGGCCAGCCACTTGCCATAGCGACGCACCAGAGAGTAGAGCGCGAAGATGCCACCCTCACCCTTGTTGTCGATGCGCATAGCAATAAGAACGTATTTAACGGTGGTAATCAGGGTAATGGTCCAGAACAGAAGGGAGAGCAAGCCCAAAACGGCGAAGCGATCCACATACTTGACGGAGCCACCGTTACCAGCGATGAAGCTTTGAGCCGTATACAGAGGCGACGTACCGATATCGCCATACACCACGCCCATAGCCACAATACACATGGCGAGCTTGATGCGGTCAGGGCCCGACTGCAAGTTATTCCACCACTTGCCCAGGCGGGTGCGCGGCTGGTGGGCGGCACGGCGGGCAGCTTGTTCGGCTTCCTTCTTGGCACGCTCCTTGGCCTCACGCTCTTCCTTGGAAATGGCAGAACGGTTGATTTTAGCTGTGTTCACCACGCCCTTCGGCACGATGATGGAGCCCGTATCCTGAATACGGTCGATCCTCATCGTCGCCTCAGCAGTGGCGAGAGATCGGCGCCGAGCTTCAGCACTTTCCTCTTGTTGGGCCATGTCGGCATTGGACTGAACCATTGCTGCCAGCGCAGGGTCAGACATAGGCTGAGCAGCGACTCGTTTCAATGGCTGTTCGTCATCGTCACGAGCAGACGTACGCGAACTCGTCGCATTCGCCGAACCGCGTGATTGCGTCATCTCTACCTCCACCTCGTAATACTCACGAAGCCACCATTCTAGTTACCCAGTAGGAAATGACCTTCACAATTGCCCGCTGTGAAGGCCAGTCCGCTTATGGCTTGCTTGCGGTTGCTTACGGTTGCTTACTGCGGCAATCCGTAAGCTCGGCAAGCGTTGTCATGCGTCAACTGCGCGACCTCGTCCACGCTCATATCAAGCACATCGGCCATCACCGCCATTGTGTAGGGCACGAGGTAGCTCGCGTTCGTCCTGCCTCGCCAGGGCATCGGCGTCAAATAAGGCGCATCCGTTTCGACGAGAATATGGCTCCTGTCGATCTCTCGTAAGCCGTCGCGAATCGCCTCGTTGGTACGGAAAGTCACCGTGCCAGAAAAGCTCAAATACCAGCCATTTTGCCTCGCAACTCGTGCCATCTCACCATTTCCCGCAAAGGAGTGGAAGATTGTCACCTCGGGGGAACCGTCCGCTAACAGCGTATCCATGCACTCCTGGTCGGCGTCGCGGTCATGAATTTGCATCGGAAGGTTCAACTCTTTGGCCAAGGCAATATGGTCGCGAAATGCTGAGATTTGCAGGCTGTGAGCAGCTTGCCCCACGCGGAAGAAATCCAGGCCCGTCTCTCCAATGGCAACGACAAGGCCTTCGTCTTTACCTTGCTTGGCAATCTGGGAAAGTTGAGCAAAAGCGTCGGCATAGCTCACGTCATGCCAAGGGTCGTAATGGACCTCGAGGCCATCGGGGCCAGCCACTGCGCGGTGCCCGTGACGCACGGCCTCCACCGGGTGAATAGCGAGAGCCGCGTGAACACGATCGGGGAAACGACGAGCGAGGTCAAGGGCGATTGGCCAATCAGGAAGCTCGCAACCCACGTCAATAATCTGGCCTACACCCGCGTACTGGGCGAAATCCAACAGCTGCTCGGTGCTGTAGGTTTGCTGCACGGGCTGGTGAAGTTCGCTTGCCTGCTCGGCCATTTCCTTCGAAAAGGCGATGGTGGAGTGCAGGTGGGTGTGGTCGTCGACGGTGAGAACATGGCTCGGGCGTGAGCTGAAAGGTGCCCACGCCCGAGAACGATGATGATGAGTCTGGCTCACTGTTGTGCCTTCTTGGCGGCGAGTTCCTTCTTCGCCTCGGCCAGCTGTTTCTTATCAGCTTCCTTACGAGCCTTCATCGCCTGCTTGAAGCGGTCCAGCTCTTCTTGGACTGCTTCGCGAGGAATCTTGGCGAAGAGTGGGTGTGGCTTGGCGATAGGCGTGTCGTCCACCACGGGCGTGTGCTTCCACGGGGCAACCGTGCGGCCGAGCTCATAGTCGCCCGTGATAATCGGATAGGTGAAGTTCGGATCGTCGAGGTCGGTGACGTCCTTCATCTGTGGCAGTGGAGCAATAGTGCCGGTACCACCCATAGCTTCCCACACGCGCTGCGAGCCGGCAGGAATGAAGGGGGCGAACATCACGTCGATGTCGACCACAGCCTGAGCTGCTGTGTGCAAAACAGCGGCGAGGCGAGTGCGGTCCTCGAGCTTCCATGGCTCCATTTCGGAGATGTACTTGTTGGTTTCACCCACCAAGCGCATGATCTCGGTGACGGCAGCATGCTGGCGCTGTTCGCTGATATCCGCGCCGACTGTGTCGAAGCCCTTTTCCACTTCAGCGAGCAATTCGCGGTCACGCTCAGTGAGGTCAGCATCTGCCACGGCTGGGATTTTGCCGAAGCTCTTGTGCAGCAGGGTTGCCACGCGATTGACGAGGTTACCCCAGCCGGCGACGAGCTCTTCGTTGTTGTGACGCACGAATTCCGACCACGTGAAGTCGGCATCCTGGTTTTCTGGGCCAGCCAAAGCGATGTAGTAGCGCAAAGCGTCAGCCGAGTAGCGTTCGAGAATGTCACGAACGTAGATCACGATTCCGCGAGAAGAGCTGAACTTGCGGCCTTCCATCGTCATATATGCCGAGGCGACCACCATAGTTGGCAGGTCGAGGCGGCCGAGCTTGCCTGGTTCGCCGCCCTTATTGCCTTCGCCGTCGTAGGCGAGGATCTCCGATGGCCAAATCTGAGAGTGGAAGGTGATGTTGTCCTTGCCCAGGAAGCAGTAATCCTGAGCTTGGGAGCCGGTCCAGAATTCCTTCCAGGCTTCTGGCTTTCCTGCGCGGCGAGCCCATTCAATGGAGGCGCTCAAGTAGCCGATCACCGCGTCAAACCACACATAAAGGCGCTTATTAGGATTATCAATCCAGCCATCCACAGGAACAGGGATACCCCAGTCGATATCGCGGGTGATAGCACGCGGGCGAACTTCGGCGAAGAGGCCCTTCGAGAAGTTCATCACGCCCGTCCTCCAGCCTTCACGGCTATCCAGCCACTTCAGGTTGGCTTCGGCGAGGGCAGGAAGGTCGAGGAAGTAGTGCTCAGACGTGGTGAAAATAGGGGTTTCACCGTTGATCTTGGAGCGGGGGTTCTTCAGCTCATCCGGGTCGAGCTCGTTACCGCAGTTATCGCATTGGTCGCCGCGAGCACCTTCATAACCGCAGATCGGGCAGGTGCCTTCGATGTAGCGGTCCGGCAGTGTACGGCCAGTGGAAGGGCTGATAGCCACCTGCTGAGTGCCCTTGTAAATGTAGCCGTTCTTCAAGCATTGGGTGAACAGTTCCTGCACCACTTTCTCATGGTTCTTCGTGGTGGTGCGGGTGAAAATGTCATAGCTCAAGCCGAGGTTGGTCAGGTCGGTGGCGATGATGCGGTTGTACTTATTCGCCAGTTCCTGAGCGCTCATGCCTTCTTTGTCGGCTTGCACCAAGATTGGTGTTCCGTGCTCATCAGTGCCGGAGACCATGAGCACGCGGTTGCCCGCCATGCGCTCATAGCGGGCGAAAACGTCGGATGGCACGCCAAAGCCAGCGATGTGGCCGACGTGGCGGGGGCCGTTTGCATACGGCCAAGCTACGGATACCAAGATGTTCGTCATAGTTCGATTATGGCACTAGCGCTCAACCCAGCTGAACTCACGCAAGTGAATAAGGGTATGAAAAAGCCGCCCCGAGGGGCGGCGTTCATCGTACTGATAATCTCAAGAAATGAGATGTCAGGTTAGCTCAGTGCGACCTCACTTCTGCCAGCCGATGTTCTCCGGAGGAACGATCAGGAAGCCAGCAGGGCCAACGTTCGCCAAGCCCTTCTTCACAGCGAAGTAGGACGGTGGAACATCCGTTGGCATGGTGCCGTAGAGAGCCAGAGCAGCCTTCTCAGCCTTGTTAGCAGCCTTGACTGCCTTGAGCTGGTCAGGAATGGTGCCTGGGATGTCGGCGAGCTTATCGACTTCCTTGCTACCCACGAAGGTGTAGTTGGACTCGGACTTAGAGCCGTACAGCTGGTTGACGTTGACCTGGCCGTATGGCGAAGATGCCTGCCAGCCCATGCCGATCACGCCGTACTCGTGCTTGTTCATGGTGTCGACGAACTTGGAGCTATCGCGGTTGTCGAGTTCGATCTTCAGGCCAGCAGCCTTACCCATCTGCTGGATTGCGCGAGCCATGGAGTTGGCCAGAGCAGTAGAGCCGAAGTAGACGTAGGAGAAGGTAACGGTCTTGCCTTCCTTGTCCTTGAAGTAGCCGTCCTTGCCCATCTTGTAGCCAGCGGCTTCCATGGTCTTCTTTGGCTTGTCAGCGCCAGTGTAGAGGCCATCCTTTGGACGGTTGTCCTCGTAGCCTTCCTGGAACACTGGGAAGAGCTCAGAACCTGGGGCTGCTGCAACCCAGTCGGTGCCCTGGTAGTGAATCTTAGTCAAGGTCTTGGTATCCATTGCCTGGACGAAGGCCTTACGAACGTTGATGTCCTTGAGGTACTTGTCGGTGCCGTTGAGGGTGAAGACGTTGGTCGTCTTGGAGTAGCCGTAGCGGATCTGAGCATCCTTGCGGCCCTTGACCTGCTTGAGGGATGGACCTGAGGTGAACTCCGTCTTATCGGTCTCGCCATTCTGGAAGGCGTTCAGTGCTGCCTGAGCTTCCATGAACTTGACAACAACCTTGTCGAGCTTTGCTGGCTTGCCCCACCACTTTGGATTGCGCTCGAAGACGACCTGATCCTTGTCGTGAGAGGCGACGACGAATGGACCAGCAGCCCACTCGTTGTGAGGGTTATCCACCCAGCCGTTGGAGAAGACCTTCGGGTCAAGTGCCATACGTGGGTACAGGCCTGTCAGCAAGGATTCCCAAGGGAAGAATGGCTTAGCGAAGGTGATGATGGCCTGCTTGTCGGAGTCACCACGCTCGACGGACTTGATGTCCTTGAAGCCGTCGGTGGAAGCTGGGGTGTAAGCCTCATTCTTGCCGTTCATCACGGTCCAGGTGGCCTTGACGTCCTCCCAGTTCATGTCGGAGCCGTCGTTCCACTTAGCCTTGTCGGCGAGCGTCATTTCCACAACCAGTGGATTCTTGCTCTTCATGGTGACGGACTTCACAAAGTCAGGGTTCCACTTGAGGTTGCCCTTGGTGTCCTGCAATGCCAGGGTTGGCATGTACCAGTACCACAGGTCAGCCATGTAGGTGGTGCCGCCGTCGACGTTCATGTAATTCCAGTTTGGCGCGTAGGTGGAATCGTAGGTGTAGGTACCGCCGTCCTTGAGGTTGTCACGGTCCTGGGTGTTGTTGTACACGCCGTCCTTGCTTGGCATGGCATACTTGCCGGTGTACGAAGTTGGGTAGCCATCCTTTGGTTCGGTTTGAGCTGGGCCTGCGGAACCAGTGCCCGAACCTGCCGTGTTGCCGCAGCCTGCAGCAACCATGGCAAGGCTGGCGACTACTGCCACGCTGGCAGCAAAACGCTTCAACATGCTGTTCTTCATTCAGAACTCTCCTTCATCAGCACCCCTCGCACACTCACTGACGCGGTTCTCCGTTCCTGGGCCGGTGAGGCGCAATGATTCTGTTGCGTCGCCGTGTGAGAGAAGTTTGTTGTAACCCTATACGCTGGCCTGCACTTTTTCGTGCTCTTTTCTTCTTTTCTGGCCTGGTGTTGTCCGCTTCTGAAACGCTTCACTTTGGCTGGGCTTGAGGTTCTTGCTTCCCCTTACAGCCTGTTTAGGCTATTTTCCAACCTTTTCGCATTGCTTGAGATTTTCAGGCTGCGCTTTTCTTCCCCGCGATTTTCTTGTCAAAAATGTCACTGATTCGTAACTTTCGCATTCGCAGAAGCCCGCAGCATGCAAAAAGCCGCGAGAGCTGTGCGTATTGTCACACCTCTCGCGGCCTTATTACCCGTTATCAGAAAAACCAATAACTACGGGCGGTTTGCGTGCCACACGCGCACCTGCTGTATGAACCACTCAGTGTTCCCACGGGGAGCGTGCGGCCGCAGCTGCTCACTGCGCGTTGTTGAGCGCAATCGCCTCATCCACAAAGTGGCAGGCAGCCTCATGGTCACCCTCCACTGGGCGCAGCACTGGAGCCTGCGTCTGGCAGATGAGCTTCTTGTCATCCGGCAGCGTGGAGTAGAGCTGGCAGCGCATCCTAAACGGGCAGCCTTCAATCTTCTCCGCAGGGCTTGGAAGCTCACCTTGCAACACAATGCGGTTGTGCTTGCGCTCGTACTCCGGGTCAGGAACAGGCACGGCAGAAATCAGTGCCTGCGTGTACGGGTGAGCAGGGTTATCAAACACCTCATCCGTAGCACCTGCCTCCATGATGTGGCCCAAGTACATCACGGCCACGCGGCTCGAAATATGGCGGATCACCGAAAGGTTATGCGCCACGAGCAAGTAGGCGACGCCCAGCTTGTTTTGCAAATCTTCCAACAGGTTGAGCACGCCAGCCTGAATGGACACATCCAAAGAGCTGACTGGCTCATCGAGCAAAATCAGCTTCGGATTCACCGACAGCGCGCGAGCAATAGCAATACGCTGACGCTGGCCGCCAGAGAACTGCGCTGGGAAGCGATCCACCTGATCCGGGTTCAACTCGACCAAACGCATGAGCTCAGCAATACGAGTGTTAATCTCCTGCTTGCTCATATGAACAGCCTTCATCGGCTCTGCCAAAATATCGTAAATTGGCAGGCGCGGGTCGAGCGAGCTCATCGGGTCCTGGAACACGTACTGAATTTGGCTACGCAACTCACGCTTCTGAGCGGTGGTGAGCTTATCAGCAACATCCTGGCCAAACAGGCGAATAGTGCCAGCCTGCGGCTTGACGAGGTTCATGATCTCGAGCAAAGTGGTGGACTTACCCGAACCCGATTCGCCCACGAGTGCAACGGTTTCGCCCTCGCGAACATCCAAGTCCACGCCATCCACAGCGCGCACATAGCCGGCCTTACGACGCAGGAAGCCGCCCTTGGTCAGCGGGAAGTACTTCTTCAAGCCCTTGACCTCGAGCACCGACTTACGCTGCTCGCGCGGGATGCCTTCGAAGATGGACTTCGTTCCCTCCCCCACGTGGTACACGTCCATGTAGGTCAAATTCTTACTGACAATCTCATCGGTGTGCCAGCAAGCGGCCTTCTGGTGTGGACGGCCAGGGATGTCGGCAAGCTCAGGCTCCTTCTCACGGCAAATATCCGTTGCCATAGGGCAGCGTGGGGAGAATGGGCAGCCCTTCGGCATATTTACCAAGTTCATTGGTGCGCCCGGGATTGGCACCAAACGGCGAGACTTGCGCTGGTCAGAACGCGGAACTGCACCCAGCAAGCCCATGGTGTACGGCATGGCTGGGTGGTAGAAAATGTCATCCACCGGAGCGGTTTCCACCGGGCGGCCGGCGTACATAACGAGAATCTTGTCGGCAATACCGGCGATCACACCCAGATCGTGGGTAATGAAGATGAGGGCTGCACCCGTCTCCTTCTGCGCCTTACGCAGCACGTCGAGAACCTGGGCCTGAATGGTCACATCCAGTGCGGTGGTTGGCTCGTCGGCGATGATGACGTCGGGGTTGTTGGCGATGGCCATAGCGATGACCACGCGCTGGCGCATACCGCCGGAGAACTGGTGAGGGTAAGCCTTCAAGCGCTCTTCAGCGTTCGGAATACCCACCAGGTTGAGCAGTTCGATCGAACGGTCGTGAATCTGCTCAGCAGTCATCTTCGGGTTGTGAATGACGAGAGCTTCCTTGAGCTGGTCGCCAATCGAGTAGACCGGCGTCAAAGCAGAAAGCGGGTCCTGGAAGACCATGGCGATATTCTTACCGCGAATTTCCGCCATTTCCTGGTCGGTCTTGGTCAGAAGCTCGTCACCCTTGTACTTGATAGAGCCGGAGACCTTCGCATTACGGTCCAGCAGGCCCATGATGGTGGTCGAGGTGACGGATTTACCAGAGCCTGATTCGCCGACAATGCCCATGGTTTCGCCGCGGTGCAAATCAAAATTCATTCCACGAACAGCGTGAACAGTACCGGCCTCCGAGGCGAAGTTGACGGTCAGATCGCGCACGGACAGTACGACTGGCTCTTCCTCAGCCAACTGGGAAGCTTCGGCAGCCGACAAGCTCGGGTCCTTCTCGCGAAAAGCTTCCTGAGCTGGCACGTCACGTCCCTCGCCACCCAGATTGTCAGTAACGCGAGAGGCCATGAGCTGTTGAGTGTGCGCGGCCGCGGCAGCCATCATCGCTGCCATCTGTGGGTCGAACAGGGTTTTACGGAATTGAGACATGTCACTCTGCCTTTCCGCCGGAACGAGAGTATGGATCAATGGCGTCACGCATGCCGTCACCAATGAGCTGCATGGAGAACGTCAACAAAATCAACACGATTGCTGGGAACACGAGAACCCATGGCTGAGTCAAAATAACCGACTGGCCATCCGTCAACAGCGTACCCAACGAGGTATCAGGAGCCTTAATACCCAAGCCCAAGAAGGAGAGGGAGGTCTCGGAGTTGACTGCGGAGACGACACCCAAAACCGTGTTGATAATCAAAACGGAACCGAGGTTCGGGATCAAGTGGCGAATGATGATGCGGAAGGAGCCCACACCCATGAACTGGGCGGCGCGCACGTACTCGAGCTCACGCAAAGAGAGGGTGAGAGTACGCAGAACGCGGGCGTAACCAATCCAGCCAAACACGGTCAGGCCGAACACCAGCCACAGCCACGACGACGTGCCGGAAGCGCCACGAACCATCATGGCGATCAACAGGAAGCTTGGGACGACGAGCAGCATATCCAGCAGCCACATGCCCACCTTTTCAAACCATCCGCGGAAGTAGGCGATTGCCGTGCCCACGATGGCTGCGATGATGGTGTTGCCGATGGAAGAGATGATGCCGATGGACAGCGAGCGGCCCAAACCGCGGCAGATCATGGCGTAGAGGTCAGAGCCGCCTGGGGTGGTGCCCAGGAAGTGCTGAGCGCTCGGCGGGGCACCCAAAGCCATGTAGTCGAGGTCGGCGTAACCCCAGTGCGTCAGGTACTTACCAAAAATAGAGAAGAAGGTGAGCACGATGAGCAAGACGAGGCCGAAAACGGCGCCGGGGTTGCGCATGTAGCGGTGGACGTAAAGAGTCATGCGGCCGGTGCGCTTGAGCTGCTTATCCTGCTCGGTCGCCATGTTTTCGATACCTGCATTCTCAGCAGCTTCGTGCGCTGCGGCTGCGCTATCAACTGGAGTTTGTGAGGCGGCTGCGCTATCAACAGCTGCGGCGGCAGGCGCGGCTTGCGCGCCGCCCTGTTCAGCAGATGTTGCTTGTTCTTCGTCGGTCATATCAGTGCCCTGAAAATCTTGAGAAACCATCATTCCACCTTTCAGCTGAGCTTGATGCGAGGGTCAAGCCAAACCGAGAAGAGATCAGCCAAGAGAGCGCCGGCCAGCGTGCACACGCCAGAGAAGGCTGCAATGGCCACCGAACCGTTGATGTCGTTCATCGTGATGGCAGTGACGAAGTACTTACCCAAGCCGTTCACCGCGTAAATGGATTCAGAAATCACAGCGCCAGTGAAAACGGATGCGATGGAGAAGGCCACCGACTGAGCGGTTGGAATGAGGGAGGTGCGCAAAGCGTGGCGGCGAATGGCCTTGTTTAAAGTCAAGCCCTTCGCGCGAGCAGTACGCACGTAATCAGCGTTGATCGTGTCGAGCAGGTAGGTGCGCTGGGTCAGATGGTAGCCCACGGCACCCGGGATCGTCATGGAAATCGTCGGCAAAATCAAGTGTTGTAACGTGTCCACAAGGTACAACCACGGGTTCGAGCCCTGGTAGCTGTGCAGGCCGGTCACGTAGAAGATGCGAGAGCCAGACGCGGTGTTAATCTGGATGGCCGCGAGCACGACGAGAAGTGCCATCACTGCGGCTGGGATGACGAGAAGGAAGGTTGCCACCGAGTTGAGAACGCGGTCCTGCCACTGATACTGGCGGATTGCCGTGTACACGCCGATGGAAACGCCCAGAAGAATGCCCAAAATAGTGGCGAGCGTGACCAGCTGGACGGAGCTGGCGGCGCGAGAGGCGATCGCCGGGCCGACTGGCGACTGGTCCGGCGCCAAACCCCAATTCCACTGGGTGAAAATGTTCTTCAGCCAGGTGAAGTAGCGCTGAATGATAGGGGTTTTGTCGTTAATGTTAGCGGCCGTGAGCTGGCTGTCGATGGACGCCTCCGGTGGAACAGGGTGTCGCATCATGTACATGGATCGCGGGCTCATGAACGCGCTCGCGAGGAAGTAGGTCATCGAGACCGCAACAAAGAGCATCACGATGTAGTTCACGATGCGTTTGATGATGTATTTGATCATCTCATGCACCTGCCTTGTGGCAGCTTGCTAGCATTTTGCGCCTCTGCCATATATCACTCCTCGGTCAGAGAACAGGTGTGCGTCAGTGCACAAGTGGAGTGATGGGCTCCACCTCTTTTTCCACCTCGCACTGTCAGCTCAGAGCAAATTGTCGAACCGTTCCCGTTCTTTTTTCGCCTAATGTTTCTCTATCCTATTCGCGAACGCGCCAAGCAAGCGCGTGTCGAGTGCGTGTCGAGCGGCTGGCGGTGCTTTTTCTGGTTTTTCTCGAGTTTTAGTGGGTTGTTGCGAGTTTTCTGTTTTTCTCGTTTTCTCAGCCGTTGCGAGTTTCCCTAGTTATCCGCAGTTTTTAAGGCTGTTGGTGTTGCTCGCTGCCGTTATCCACAGCTTGAGGGTCGAATTCAAGCCCTTGAGATTATCACTTCCACAGTTTGCACTGTGAGCATCCGCTCACTTGCGCGTACTTCTAGCCTTGCACTATGTACGAGAACACATCAGTAATGAATGCCATTCGGGGCAGCTCAACTGCTCGCCCCACCACTCGCTGCGAAAGCCGAGCCGTCACTTGCCACGAAGGCCATGTCACCAGCCACGCCGCCAGTCCTAGTGCCGCGCCGCCCAAAGGCTCGCCTGTCAGCTCGCTGACCTCAGTTTTTCCGGGGCGGCTGTGTACACGCCGGCTTCACGAGCAGGATCCCGCCCGCATGCTCACCTCACTGAGCCTGCTGACCGACCAAAACCCTCAGCAAGCCTGGTGGACGCTCGAGCACACTCGAGAGGCAGACGTTGTTGTTCTGCTCACCAGAGTCGAACAACGCGCGAACTATGTGGCTCACCACCTTGCTCGCCCCTGCGTTGCATTCTCCACTTTAGCCTTATGGGTGTGGGTGGGCGGCACTCCTCCCGATTACCCCGAGGTGCTCAGCCCTACGCGCACGCGCAATCAGCTTTTCGGCCACCCGGTTTTGCCGCGCCGCCGCGCGATCACCGACCAGGAAGTGCAAAGCATTCCCGGTTCACCGCTTCTCATCACCTCACCGTTGAGGACTGCTGGCGATGTTCTCTGCTCGCGCTATCTCACCAACCAGCTCGCCCAACCGGGGTATTCAGGACGTTCGGACCATTACATCCCAGCCCTTCACTCGATGAGCACGGTGGCGCAGTTGGTCACGTTGTGCCGCACTCTTTCTCTGCCACAGCTGAGAGAAGAGTTGGAGTCGAACCCTCGCCTGATCGCTACTCGTCGAGGCCGGCATAACCTCGATGCGCTGGAAGCCTCGCATTTTCGCAGTTTCAGGCCTCCTGCTCTCCCCTTGCCCGCAAGGCCTACCCTTACTTCTTCCCTTTATTTCTGCACACCTTCAGATTGTCAGGATGATCATGTTCTTCGATAAACCACAGCGAGGCCGTCACGCCCATTCCACCTCACCAACCACAGTTGAACCCCCGCTGAATTCTCATCTGGCGTGGTTGCATTCCCTTCAGCGCACCTCTGCGTCGGCACAGAACTCTCTGCCCCCTCGCGAGACCACAGCTGCCCGCGACCCAGATTGTGCACGCGGTTGCCTGCCAACTCGCACACCAGTTGGCGCACCTACTCGCGCAACCGCTACTCCGCTGAGGCATACTCCTCCGCCAAAGCCAATTACACCTTTAGACGCGCTCAACCCTCAGGCTAGCGAAGAGCAGTTGTGGGCATGGGCGCGCAACAAGCCCCATTTGCGCCCGTGGATTGTGGCGAATAGCCATGCGAGCCCAGTATTGATTGATTGGATTGCGCAACAGGGTTCTCGCCCAGTAGATAAGGCAGTGTCTGCTCTTCTCAGTTCTCTTGAAGCTCCAAAACTGCCTGATACACCTGCTTTCGACGAACGAAACTGCCGTCAGGAAGAGGATGGGCTTCCACCACCTGGCTAATAGCATCCTTGACGCGAATATTCTGCTGCTGAGAAAGGCTGAGCGCTTCACGAGCCATATCCTCAACGCTCATGATGGTTGCAGCAGCGTTTTCGCGCACTTCTTCGCTACTCGCTCCTTGGATGACGAGAACGATTTCTCCACGGGGAGGGTCCTGCTCGACACCGCGCGCGATTCCTGCGACGGTAGAACGCCTGATTTCTTCATGCTCTTTAGTCAGCTCTCGAGCTAAAGCCATCGGCCTATCAGCTGGGAACACCTCTTCGAAAGCGTGCATGGTTTCGCTAATTCGTTGCGCTGTTTCGAAGAAGACGATGGTTCGCTGCTCGGTGAGTAGGGAGCGCAGGCGCGTAAGTTTTTCGGAGTGCTTGCGAGGCATGAAGCCTTCATAGCAGAAGCGATCGGTGGGTAGGCCTGCTAATGCGATGGCGTCGAGTACTGCGGAAGGCCCTGGTGCACAGGTGAGGGGGATATTGCGTGCGATTGCTCGTCCGACGATGGCATGGCCAGGGTCGTTAACGGTGGGCATTCCCGCGTCGGAGACGACGAGGATTGTTGCGCCTTTTTCTACTTCATCGAGCAGGCCGTCTGCTTTGGCGTCCTCATTGTGGTCGTGGTAGGCCACAACGCGTCCAGAAACGTGAATTCCGAGGCGATTAGCGAGGTCATACAGCCGTCTGGTGTCCTCAGCTGCCACGATGTCGGCGTGAGCGAGGTTATAGCGCAGGCGAGCGGATGCATCTCCAACGTTGCCGATAGGGGTAGCCGCCAAGATCACCATTCCACGCTTTTCGCCACCGTCTTGCCCGTTCGACGCTGCAATTTCATTGGCGTAGCTGACTTCACCAGCGGCTTCTTTCACTGCTCGCGGGTCGCGAGAAAAGTGCTGAACACCTTCCTGCTCTGCACTGTGTTCGCTTGCCTCGTTTGCCTCATAGTTTTCCAGTGCATGGTGTGCTGCGTCGTGAGCCATGTGTGACCGCCTTCCTCGCTTCACCCTCAGCTTATAAGAATTTTTCTCGCTTCCTTCAGTATGCGTTTACGTTACGAGAAGATGGAAAATACAAGGCGTGAAGCTGTGGAAAGCTTCACATTTGTGTCATCTGGGCGGTGGATAACGTGGTGCAACACGCCCATAAAATGGCGTGATTTCTCACAACACGCGGTGAATAACCACAACATCTTGTGTCGTTACTTTCATTCGCTACTATATGTAGTGTCTCCTGTGAGGCAGCCAGTAATCCCACCACTGGCATTCACAGTCATCACTGTAAACAGTTACCACATCAGGAGTCTCACTCCTGAGTCTTCTCGAAGGTCCTTTCCTCCGAGAAGTGTATGGGTTCCCACCTCCTCACGAGGCGGCGAACCCTCATGAGCGAAGAGGAAAAGGAAGGAGTGAAGAAATGACCGTTTCTTCCCTGAGCCGCCTAGCAACCGCAACCACCAGCGCGGCCACCACCATCGATGCCCTCAGCACACTGCCAGCTAGCGCACGTACCGCGAGCACACTGCCAGCTAGCGTCACTTCAAGCAACGCCAGCACCACTGGCATCGCGCTGTCTGCACACAACGCTTCTTCCGTGCATCGCATGAGCGAGATCCTTCTTTTCGTCACGGTGGCAATCTCAAGTCTCGGCCTTCTCGCCCTTCAAGCAGGCCATGCCGGCCAGGCAAGCGTTCTGTCTCTCGCCCTTCTTCCAAGCGCTGTCGCCCTGGTGTTGTGGCTGGCAGAGCCTCCGCGCAGCCTTCCTCGCTCGCTCTTCCTCATGGCAGCACTCCTCGTCGCTGGCGTTGCCAGTGAGATTTTCGCTGTCTCCTCCGGCATGAGCTTCACCGGAGTCTTCGTTCTCTTCGCCGCCCTGCTGCTCGGCCCGCAAGCAAGCTTCGCCCTCGGCTCGCTCATCCCGCTGCTCTCCAGCCTGATGAGTGGCGCAACCTTGCCGGTATGGCACATGTTCGCGTGGGGTATGGCCGGTTTCCTGCTCGCTCTGCTGCTCGACTCTCGCCTTTCCGCACGCCTGGCCGCTCAGCTTTCCTCCCGCTTGCGCTAAATGATGGTGTGAGATTGTCACGCGCTGATAATCTTGCGCCATGCTGCAGCCTGCGCCAAGAGAGGTAAAGTTACAGTAGTGTCACTTCATCAGATTGGCAGGAAATTATGAAACGCAAGATCGCCATTTTGACCGGTGCCGGCATTTCTACCAGCGCGGGGATCCCTGATTTTCGAGGCCCTCAGGGCGTATGGACGAAACATCCTGACCAGATGAAGGTGTACGACATCGACTCCTTCCTCTCCTCCACCGCTGACCGCGAGTATTCCTGGCGTTGGCAGAAAGAATCTCCCGTGTGGAATGCCCAGCCGGGCGTCGCGCATAAGGCGCTGGTGGAGCTGGAAAAGGCGGGAATGCTGAGCGTTCTGGCTACGCAAAATTTTGATGGTTTGCATGAGAAAGCGGGTAACAGCGAGGACCTCGTCGTCAACTTGCACGGTACGATTGCCACCAGCCATTGCATGCGCTGCGGCAAGGAATATCAGACTGCAGACATCATGGCCCGCCTGGACGAAGAGCCGGACCCGCGCTGCCATAAGCCACTGCCCGACGATGGTGAGATTACCCATCGACAATGCCATGGCATCATCAAAACTGACGTCACCTACTTTGGTGAAGCTCTACCGCAGGGCGCTTTCGAAAAGGCGCTCAACCTCACGTTGCAGTCCGATGAACTGTGGGTTATCGGCTCCACACTGGAAGTCACCCCAGCCGCACTACTCGTGCCGTACGCTCACCAGTCGGGCATTCCGATCACCATCATGAACTTGGGCTCCACGATGTATGATTCGCTCGCCCAGCGCCTCATCCACGAACCGATTCAAAGCGCACTGCCCAAGCTCGTGCACACCACCATCGCCGCCGCCGAGTAAAGAGGCGCGGCATGAGGAGAAGCGTATCGACAACAATCTCGCTCTTTCTCCTCTCCATCCTTTGCGCTCTCGTGAGCGTCAGTGGCACATGGGTACACCTCGATAGAACAGAAGCTAGCTTTGCGATAAGTGAACCATACACTCATCTTCAAGTTACCTCGGGCGGTTTGATCGAGAAAGATGCTCCTGAGAAGACTCAGAAGCTGAAGCAATTCCTTTCCCAACACTCTCTTGCTCTAATCGCTATCTCCTATGCAGAGAGCAATCCCAGCATCGTCGGCTTTGACCCCGCCCACAAAACGTGGTTCCCTCAGCTGAGCGATACGCAAGCTCTTGCCATCACCGGAACTTATTCCGCTCAAGTGTGGAAAACTCATAAGAAGAACCCTTACCTGCCTCGTGAAGTCTCCATTATCGGAACATTCACTCTGCCGCCAAGCATTTCTTACCGTTCTAACCAGGTCGTTCAACAGCTCTCTCCTTACGCTCTTCCTCTCGGCAATGTAGTCGTTTCTACAACAAACTCAAATCTGCTGGGTGAGCTAGCTGAACTTCTCCATCAGATGCATTTTCGTGTAAGGCTTTTCAAACCCTTGAAATTAACAGAAGCTATCATTCAAAATCCCACATTTTTAGTGACCGTTGCTCTCTACGTTTTCGGTTTGATTGCTTCGATTCTCGTGTGGGGAAGCCAACTTCAAACGCAAGCCCACGAACTTCTTATTCACCACGAATATGGTGGGACACCTTGGCGCATTTCACTGGAAAGAACGCGAATTCACCTTCCCACTCTTCTCATCAGCTGCTTGTGCGGAACATGCCTCACAGCTCTCCTCTTATGCACAGCAAGCGGGCACGCTCTCTCTCGCATTGAAAATATTGCGATATTAATCGGCGCGGCAGTTAACACGTGTATTCTCACCCTTGCCTCGCTTCTGACCAGTTATATTCACGCTTGTGTCATCATAAAAACTCATAAAGAAGGAAGATGACCATGCGTACACTTTGGCACGAAATCACAGCAGGTCTCCTCCTCGTCAAACGAAACTTCTTCCACAGCGCCACAATCTTCGTTCTTATTGCACTTACCAGCACCATCATTGCCTTAAACCTTGGTGATGTTCTCGCACAAGGCATGAACTATATGCGCGGAAAACAGCTGCGCGACCAGCAGGCAACCTACTTCCAGATCGCATACCCCGGAGTTGAAAAACATGATCTCACCGCAATGAAAATCTTGAGAAAAGAGATCAAAGCTGACCGCGCATTCACCTATATCGAAATGCAGGTGCACCCCACAGGAGAAGAGCAAGAGTTCAACGCTAAGCCTACACACATCATCGTGCTCATTGGGCATCGTGCAAGCCTCATGGTTTCAGAAGTTCCCGGAATCGCCTCTTCTGGAAAACTTGACCTCACTCCTCGCGCCTATTTGGGTGCAAGTTTCCCTCATCAATCCTTTGCTTTCACTGTTGGCAACTACAAGCTCACCGCTACCAAGCGTCTGCCTTACGCGGCCGCCTACTTCTCTCCACATGGAACAGGAGAAAAGCTCGACAATTACGTGCTCGCCGTTCTTCCGCCTGACGTTCTTACCCATATCGATGATCAGATGATTCAGGTGGCCGAAGGAAACTCAATTTTCTTTCCTCACAGCAAGAATACGAGCGCACAGCTAAACCTCTACGCTTACATCAGTGCAGCGCAGAAAAACGGAGTCTCCCTCATTCCCGTTGACCTCGCCACCAGTCAACCCACCATTTTCCGCCAGTTACTCGTGCGAACGTCGATCTACATTATCGCAGCATTCGCCCTCGTATTCCTCGTCCTCATGCTCTTCTGGGCAATTAGCTCTTCGATTGTGCGCTCTGATATTTGCGAATTCTCAATCCGCCACGCATTTGGAGCGCCACTACCCCTCCTCATGTGCCGATTCGCCGCATTCCTCGCAATTACCCTGCTTCTACCTGCAGCAATACCAGTAATCCTTACCGCACACATTAATTGGTATTACTCAGTAGCCAGTTCGCTAGTACTCGTCATGAGCGTAGTCATTTACCTGTCAGCACTTCTCTATGCCAACGTCAGCTTGCGAAAAATGTTGCTTCTCTAGGCTGCAATTAAATTTCTTGAGATTACCAGCGCTGATAATCTCAAGAAATACTTAGAAAAGTGAGGCGAGGAAGTAGCCGGCAGCGGCCAAAAGCTGCGAGGCTAGCAACATGCCCGCGCAATAGAGGAACGCGAGATTATCCTTGCCAGAAATGATCAAGCGATAACCCTCGACGCTCGCCGTGGAAAAAGTAGAGTAACCACCCAAAAAGCCAGTGCTCACCACGGTTGCCACAGCCGCCGGCAAGAGCGACGACGACGCCAAACCAGCCACAAAACCAACCAGCAAGCAAGCAGTCAGGTTCACCACAAACGTTCCTGCAGGGAATCTTGCCCAGCGCGCAGACCAGCGCTTGCTGCGAGAAACAGCCTTCTTCACCGCAGAATCGACCAGGAAACGGCAAACCGCACCCAAGCCACCGCAGAGCATGACCACAAGAAACAGCGAAAAAGTCATTGCGAATCTCCCTTCTCATGCTCCTTCAAAATCGCCTCAAGCTCCGGGTCAACATCGCCACACACACCGCGGAAATCATCATCCGTGTGCGCGTAACCAATCAGATTTGCCGAGCAACCCTCGCGGTCGAGAATTCCGTGAGCGTGCAGCTTTTCAGCGCGCGGGCTCGAATTGCGAGAAGCTTGGGTTTCGGAAGAAGCTTGAGAACCTGCGGCTTGGGAACCAGAGGCTTGAGCGGCGAGCAGTTGAGCTTGAGTGACGGGCAGGCCAGACACCAAGCGGGCAATCACAATGCCAATTCCTGCAACCAACAGGCCACCCACCAAACTAGCCAGCGCGTAGAACACGCCAATCACGCCAGCACGAGCAGAGGAAGAGCCAAAGCGAAGGATCGTCTCCCAAATGAACGTGCCATACGTGGTGAACGCGCCCATAATGCCCGTTCCCAGAAGCAATCGCGTCGCTTGGCGCGTGCCAGTATCGGGGCCCAAGTGCTGCCACAACTCGAGAATAAAGCCCAGCAACAGAGCGCCGAGCATGTTCACCGTGAAAGTTGCCCACGGCCAAGCTTGAAGTTGCACTGCAGTGTGCGCAGCTGGCTGCAAAAGGCTCAGGCCTGCTCGGGCGGCAGTGCCCAGAAGGCCTCCTGCAAAAACGCAGAAAATCTGAGCGACGAGAGACAACGGCTTGCCCTCAGCATGCGGCTTTGCAGTGCGCTCGTTCTGTTCCATATTCACGAGGCACTACTCTAAACCGCACGCTCGAGCAAAAGGCGGCTGGCTGCTCGCCAACAAGCTCTGACAACAAACCGGCGAGCCAGAAGACCAGCTCGCCGGTAAGTTTCCATCAGTTAGATGAGCAATCAGTCAGATGAGTAACCTGCCAGATTGCCACTCAGTCCAAAATCTCGTGGCGAACGATGATGTGGTCGCGAGCAGGGCCGTTACCAATCAGCGAGATCTGGCAGCCAGAGAGCTCCTCCAAACGCAACACATAGTTACGAGCGTCAGCTGGCAGCTCATCGAAGTTCTTCACGCCCGTGATGTTCTCGCTCCAGCCTGGCATTTCCTCATACACTGGCTTGGCAGAAGCAAACTCAAACTGGTCGATTGGCATTTCGCTGACGCGCTTGTGCTCGCCTTGCAAGGTGGTCACATCGTAAGCCACGCAGATTGGCAGGCTCTTCAAACCAGTCAAAGTGTCGAGCTTAGTGAGCACGAGGTCAGTCAGGCCGTTGATGCGCACCGCATAGCGAACCACAACAGCATCGAACCAACCGCAACGGCGAGGACGACCAGTGACCACACCATACTCATGGCCTTGAGCGCGCAGCCAATCACCCTGCTCATCGGTGAGCTCGGTTGGGAATGCGCCAGCGCCAACGCGAGTGGTGTAAGCCTTTGTCACGCCCAGCACGCGGTTGATCTTGGTCGGGCCAACACCAGTGCCCGTGCAAGCGCCACCTGCAGTTGGGTTCGAAGAGGTGACAAATGGGTAAGTGCCATGGTCGATGTCGAGCATGGTTGCCTGGCCACCCTCGAACAGAACATTCTTACCCTCATCGAGAGCCTTGTTCAACACGAGAGAGACGTCGGTGGCGTGCGAGCGAATCTTCTCGCCGTTTTCCAGCAGCTCATCGAGATTTTCTGCCAAGCTCATCGGCTTAGCGCCGTAAATCTTTTCAATCAGCTCGTTCTTCAGTTCGAGGTTTGCCTCAACCTTCGCCCTCAAATGCTCTTCATTAAACAGATCGGCCACTCGGATTCCGATGCGATTCACCTTGTCGGCATAAGTTGGGCCGATGCCTCTTCCCGTAGTGCCAATCTTGGAGGAACCGCGAGAGCTTTCGTTGAGCTTATCCAGGTAACGGTCGTAAGGAGCGGTGATGTGAGCGCCCAAGGAGACCAGAAGCTTGGAGCAATCGACACCCTCGCCCTCCAGCGTGTTCATCTCGTCGACGAGCACCTGAGGGTCAACGACGACACCAGAGCCAATAACCGGAGTGATGTTCTTGTTCACCACGCCACTAGGCAGCAAATGCAGGGCGTAGCTCTTGTCACCAACGACGACGGTATGGCCAGCATTGGCACCGCCGTTGTAGCGAGCCACGTAATCGACGCGGGTACCCAACAAGTCCGTTGCTTTACCCTTGCCTTCGTCTCCCCATTGAGCTCCAACAACAATAATTCCTGCCATATGTGCTGGCTCCTTATGCCTCACCGCTGCACACGCCTCTCGCGCACAAGCCGGGTATATACCTTACACGCACGGGGGCAGTGAATTGTTAACAGGAGGTCACGCGGGCGAGATTATCAGAAAAATCACTATTCTCATCGCGCAGCAAAGGCCTCAGTGTTCTGATAATCTAGAATAAATTAGGGTAATTTGTTACCGAAATTTTATCTAGGAGTTGCCATGAGCGCGATCATCGAGAGAGACTACTACCTCAACCAGCTCATCGCGAGGAAAAACAATGGCCTCATCAAGGTAATTACTGGTATTCGTCGTTGCGGCAAATCGTTCCTGCTACGCACCCTTTTCAAACAGCACCTTCTTGATGCCGGCGTGCGCGCGGACCACATCATTGAAATGTCCTTCGACTTGTTCGAAAATATCGACTATCGCGACCCTCGCTGCTTCTACCCCTGGGTGACCGAGCAGATCGGCGCTGCTGATGACAACAAGGGCAGCAATAGCAGCACCGGCGACGACAACAACGGCGATGCGAACAAGGACTCGAGCACCACCAGCGACACCTACTACATTCTTCTCGACGAGGTCCAGCTGCTCGGCGAGTTTGTTAGTGTTCTCAATGCTTTGGCAGATAAGAAGAACTGCGATGTTTACGTTACCGGCAGCAACGCGCGTTTTCTTTCGCGCGATATCGTCACGGAGTTTGGCGGGCGCGCGGATGAAATTCACATGTATCCGCTGAGCTTTGCAGAGTTTATGAGTGTGTATGACGGCCATTATTACGATGGCTGGAACGAATACATCACTTATGGCGGCATTCCTTTGGTCGTTCTTGCCCCGAGTACCGAGCAGAAGGCCGCTTTATTGCACAGTTTGTTGCAGGAGACGTACCTTCGTGACATCATCGAGCGCAATAAAGTTCGCAATTCCAGCGAGATTGACACTCTGCTGAACTTCCTCGCTTCGTCTATTGGAGCTTTGACGAACCCGCATAAGCTGGAGAACACATTTGCTTCGGTTCTTCATTCTTCGATTTCTTCCGCAACGATTAGCAAGTACATTTCCTACTTTGAGGACAGTTTTCTCATCGAGAAAGCTCAGCGCTATGACATTAAGGGCAAGGCTTATATTGGCACACCGATGAAGTATTACTTCACTGATTTGGGTTTGCGCAATTCTCAGCTTAACTTCCGCCAGATGGAAGTGTCGCATTTGATGGAGAATGCGGTGTACACGGAGCTGAAGAAGCGCGGCTATCAGGTTGATGTGGGTAATCTCACGGTTTCTGAGCGTTCGAACGATAACCGCCAGGTAAAGAAGCAGCTGGAAGTCGATTTTGTGTGCAATAAGGGTTCTCTTCGCTACTACATTCAGTCGGCCTACTTGATGGAAACGGCGGAAAAGCAGGAGCAGGAGTCTCGCTCGCTGCTCACTATTGACGACAATTTCCGAAAGATTATCATCACGTCGAATACTCCGCAGCCGCACTATAACGAGCATGGCATTCTCGTTATGAGCATCTACGACTTCCTCTTGCAACCGGAGGCAATGGACTTGTGAGGCGAGTACACGGAAAAACAAAAGCGCCCTGGTCTGCATTCCAGGGCGCTTCCGTTCAATGAGGAGAGGAAGAAGAAAAATTCAATTATGGCCTCTAAGATTTCCTAAAAGGTCTCAGCTGTTGAGCTGATGGTTATATATAACCTCATGTTTCTTGGTTCAATCCTCAAATGCGCATCAAAAACTCTTCCTGTTTGCTGAAAGAAAACTGAAAACAGCGTTCTGCAAGCCTACAGGCCAGAACATTTACCGCTTCTCAAGAAGCCTGACAAGCTTGTGAGAAACTCTTCCCTAGGCCAACAGGCAAACACGAGCACGCTCCCAGCACGCTCACCTCGGGCGATGCTGTGCCACCTGCGAAGCCTTCAGAGCGCACTCATCCAGCCTGTTCAACTCCTCCTGCATCGCCTGATCCGCCAGATTAGTGAAGCTGCCGTAGCGATGCTCCACCGCTTTCATCACGAGAAAATCAGCAAGCTTCGGGTTCTTGGGCAGCACGGAACCATGCATATACGTGCCAATCACGTTGTTCTTCTGTGCACCCTCCGTCTCATCCTCAGCGTTGTTCCCCTCGCCTGAGGTAACATGGCCCAACGCTTTCGTCTGCCCATGCAAGAACGTCTGGCCAGAATGGTTTTCGTAGCCCACCAACGTTCCGTAATCTGAGTTTGCTACAAGGTTGCCAATCAAGCGAGCAGTTTTCCCCAGCGTTTCAGCATCAAAAATGCCAATCCCAGGAATTTCATCGCCATCAATAGTGCGGAAAAAGTTGCCAAAAAGCTGATACAGGCCGCAGATTACCAGCATCGGAACTCCCTCATCTGCCATCTGACGCAGCTGAGGAGCGCGAGCCATGAGATCATCCTGAATCTTCTTCTGGCCAGAATCCTGGCCACCACCGCCCAGAATGATATCCACATGCTCAGGCCAGGCATCCCCTTGGTTCACATAGTGCACAACTGGCTGGTAGCCATACAACCACAAACGCTTCGTCACCACCAGAACATTTCCCATATCCCCGTAAATATTCATATCGCGCGGATACAGTGACACAATATCGACAGCCGGACGAACCCTATCGTCAACAGCGTTGATACGATTCTCAGCCTCACTCATGCGCGCACCCCCACATTCTCGATCGTGGCAATCTGGGAAAGTTCTTGGCGAAGAGCCAGCATCGCCGTATACGT
>CASERW010000007.1 GCA_949290445.1 Aeriscardovia aeriphila
GTTTGTTGAAAAAGCAAGGGCTCGTAAGAGGGGTTACCTTCCACGAGCCCGAAGCGTCCGCTCCCCATTGAACAGACAGTGTGTGATGGCTATCGTTCATCGCACACTTTCATTCTAATGTGCTTTTCTTTTGTTGGAGAAAGAAGAATAAATTCTGGCGTTTTGAAAGGAAAATACAGCAAGTTGTGCTTTCTTCTTTCATCAAAAACTTTTCATATTTTCTGATATCTCTCGCAACAGCCGTCTCGATTGTCACAGTGGCAGAAATAATTATCGTATTCCTCGCTTTTCGCAGGGTGAAAAAAGAAATACACGGTGCCCATAATGAGTAGGATTCACGATAGGCTGAACACAATTGATAAGAATGGCAGTAAGCCGCTCTCTTCTCAGGAAATGAGAGGAATGATACTATTGTGCGCGCCGGAATAAGGCTGGCATCAGCACAGGGAGAAGATGCGTAAACGTATCACGAGCATGACAAATCATGACGTAGATGAGCATAACACTGCTGAACAGAAGACGGTTACAATAGGTGAATGAGCGAGAAGAGGGTGAGGGCAGATGTTACAAAGGCTGATACAGGCTCACAACAAGGATCAATACAAGATGCGCAAGATGATTGCACTTTTGATCGCACTCGCTATGACAGCTATGGTCGCGTTCTCCTGCACAAGCCTTGCCCATGCCGTCACTGATGACCCCAACTATTACGTTGCTTCAGGTGTGTCGCTGGATCCCAATACCCAGGTTTCCGAGCAAACTGTACAAACAGGTTTTAAGTTCTACATTCGTGTGAATTCTGAAGGTCAGAAGGCCCCCTCGAATTATCAAGTCACAGTTACTATGCCTGGTGACTCCGTTCAGAAGCCGAACATACCTGGTTTCTCGGACCAATGGGGTGGACCACACAGCATTTCCACGCCTGTCAAAGATGCTCAAGGCAACTGGACGTTCACCATTACCTGGCCTACCTATGATCCCACTTCTGGCGTGGCAATCCCGGTTTCTATAGACTGGAAAGAGGATGTTCCCCTCAACTACCGCCTGCCAATCTCAGTGTCGTATTCTTCTGACCAGCAAGCCCAAACTGCCGGGAAATATGCCCTTGCCGTCACCTATACGTACCCCACCCCACAGTTGAGGCTCGATGGCCCAGGAATCCAACAGGGTGCAACGACATATGCGACAACGCAAGCTGGAGTGAAATACATTGACCCTGACGATCTCGCTCCCGTGATCTTTAACTTCTCCATAACGAATGACAGAAACCTTCGTCGAGTGAGCAAGTATGATATTTGCGATATTCTGCCTACCTACATGGGTGCCGATGGCCAGCAGCATACCGCTCAGCTTTCCAGCCAATCGCAAGCCGATGGATGGAAACTTTCTGAAGACGGAACAACAGCGTGCTTCAGGGCAGATGAGAGCAACGACAAATACAACGAAATCGCTGGCTGGCACAGCTTGGGTCGTTCTCTGCCGCAGTATTCTATTGGTTTGAATTTCCCCTACCTTCCTTTGGACGGCTCGACTGATGGATACCCCTCCACCAAGATTGTCAATAAGGCATATATCGACGCCTACGCCAATAACCCTGCGGATACGGTAGTACAGCGCACCAACATCGCCAGCTCCCCGCAAACAGTAGTGGTCGCTGGTTTCGTCAGATCAGACGGACCGGCAAAGAATGCTCCTGGCGATTTCACGCAGGCTTTCGCACATAAAAACACGCCTTTGGAGTGGATGGTGCGCTGGAGGAATTCGTCGAATATTCCTGCAACAAATATCGTCCTTTCTGACCGCTCAACAACTGATGGGAAAGGTAAAACATATACCAACGATGCGCGCTTCAAAATAACGGGGCTCAACCAGCTTTATGTTCGCCCGCGCGGGCAGTACTGGTGGCCTAACCTCACAACACTTGCTGATGCTGGGCAAACTCTCGTCATCGCAACGACAGAAGACGGCCAGGAAGATACTTACCCAGTGACATGGGCGGCAAACAAGATGGTGAGCAATGCGCTGACCTTTGATACCTCCAAAACGTATGTTTCTGCGCGAATTGTTTTCCCCAAGACGTATGCGCTCAACTATGGCGAGCAGGTTAATGCGGGTTTCCAAACGAAATGGAAAGACCCTTCTGCCATCAACTACGACTCAGTGACAACAGCGAATAACACTTTTGTCAACAATGCCGATGTGTCAACTGACTATTCTTCGGCGCATAAAACCTCTACTCTTCTGGGCTGGACGAGTGCAGAAACGCATCTTCTCGCACCTGCTCCAGAAAAGCTGGTACTCAATGCATGGCCTTACTTCGGTAACTTGACGAAAGATGGCACCGACCCGTTGCTGATTTATGCGGTGAAAGCCTTCCTCGACCCAGAAAAGGATTACAAAGATCTCCGCGTTCTCGCACCAATCCCGACGGGCTTTACGATGACAGGCACACACAACCAGAACGCCGATGGCCTGCCAACTACATGGAACAGCACCTTTGTGAGCAGCTGGGAGAAAGTGGAAAACTACAAGGGCTCTGGTCAGGACTTCTTGATCTTCCACATCAACCAAGATGCAGCCAAAGAGGCTTTCTCACTTTACCCTTCAGGAACAATGTGGATCGAAGTTAACGGTAAGGTAAACTTCTCCCAATCCTTCTCGGGCAACGGTGCAAATAAGGTTGCGGCCTTCTTCACCGCAGATAACGCCCCTGCTCAGGAAGGCAGCAACACGATTGAGGACACAATGCACTTTGGCCCGAACAAGAACATTGTGTTCTCCATGGGTGGGTACACGACGATGACTGCACAAGGCGATTCCTTCGTCAAGAGCTTGTATGGAAACTATCCTGCTGCTCATACTTCTCAAGGTTTGGGTGAGACGAGTATGACGATTGTTCCTGGCAGGACGGTTTACTGGGCATTGTCTTACAACAATGCCAGCGCTGTTGTTCATAAAGACCTGCAAATGTTCGACACCGCTCCCAATGTTGGCGACGCTATGCCTGTCAGTGGTCAAGCCCGTGGCACACAGTTCCCCGTGAGATTGACAGGAAAAGTTACTGCCGTTCTCTACGATTTCCAAACAGGAAAGACGAGTGACTACGACTTGTCGAAACTGCACATTCGCTACACCACAGACCCTCGCGAAACAGGAATTACCTGGGATGCGGCGACCGCTGACTCCAGCATTACTTGGGTGGATACCACCATGGATGATGAAACTATTCCGTGGAATAGCATTACTGGTTTCCGTGTGAGTTTTGGCGATGTACCTGCTTATTCTCGTGTTCGCTTAATTCTTCCCACGCAGATTCCTCAGAATATCGGTGTAGACGACCCCGCGTTGCTGGCAAAGGCCAACCCAACGATTCAATCGGTTAACGCTGCAGCATTCTCTGTGGATGGACGTTCGCCAGTGCAAACAGTTCCTTCTAGCCTGAAAACACTGTTTGGCTCTTTCTCCTTCAAGAAGGTCGATCAGTATGGCAAATCCATTGCTGCCAGTGAGGTTAAACTCGTTGAATCACTCAAGGGCTGGAATGGCGATGCATCTACATATTCTTCTACTCCGTCTTCTTCGGTGACGAAGACGGAAACCTACACGAATGTAGATCACTATGACTGGAAGAATATGCCAGCTGGCGAGTATGTTCTCAAGGAAACGAAGGCTCAGTCTGGTTACAAGAACACCACATGGGAAGCGCATATTAGCGTGGGCTATAACGAAGATGCTCTCACCATGGTGGCGAGCCCCAAGGTGACGATCACGTGTGTGAATACTGCCCCTGAAGGCTCTCACGGATCTGGCGGCTGCTCAGTTGATGGAACAACGGTGACCTTAGTGAACCAAAAGAGCGCTGTCACTGCAACGATGCCAGCGACAGGCGATTGGCAAATGCTCGTCGTCGCAGCGGTCTATACGCTTCTTCTCGCTTCACTGGTGTTTGGAATTATCATCGTGTGGCGTCGCAACCCTGTGATGAATGCCTGATGTGAGAGGTTGACGATTGCTCTCTGTGGGTTCATCACTCAGCTGATGAAAGTACGCTGATGAGCGCAATGAAAAAGCCGGAGGAAACCCTCCGGCTTTTTGCTTGGATAAGGCAGCGGAAAACGCAGCCTGACAATCTTGAGTGTTACTTCTTCTTAGCTGGAGCCTCACCCAAGGTGGAGTTCTCAGCCAGCAGAGGAACATTCGAGTTCTCATCAATGTTTGCCGCAGCTTCAAGAGCCTGCTGAGCCTCCTGCTCAGCCTTCTTACCCTTCTTTGGCTTAGCAGCAAGCTCCTGTTCCACTTGCTCGCGCAGCTTCGTGCGAATCTCCTCAATGCTCAATGCCTTGAGCTTGAGATTACCCGTGACGCGACCAGCCTCCATAATGTCATCCAAAGAGGCCTTCACCTGTTCAACAGTTTGAGGCAAGGTACCCAAGGTGACGTCGAGAATAGGAGTTTTCATCGACACCTTAGCGGTGGACTTGAGCTTACGCAACGCAGCCAAAGCCTTACCAGCCTCGTCCAAAACCTCAGGAGCAACACCCAGAGCAACACCCGTGTAGAAGCTCGCCTCAGGCCAGGAAGCGCGATGGACAGAACCTTCGCCCTCATGCATCCAATGCCACACTTCTTCTGTTGCAAAGGGCAGGAATGGAGCGAAGAGTCGAACGAAGCAATCCATCGTCAAACCTAAAGTGGTGCGAGCAGAGAGAATATCTGCTTCACTCGGGGTTTGGTTTCCAGAAGTAGACGTGCCGTAAGCGCGGTTCTTCACCAACTCGATGTAGTTGTCGCAGAAGTTCCAGAAAGCAGTCTCGATGGTCTCAAGAGCCTTCGAATGCTCGTAGTTTTCGAGGTCCTTCGTCGCTTGCTTCACCACACGGCCCAAACGAGCCATAACAGCGCGGTCAAGTGGCTTCGTGATGTTGGCAGGGTCCCAGGTGACGTGAGCTTCTTGGCTGACGTGGAAGTTCTCATCCTCACGGCCAATAGCCAAAACAAACTTCGAAGCGTTGAGCAGCTTGATTGCCAAGCGACGGCCGATCTTCATTTGGCCGACATCATACGTGGCATCCATACCCAGGCGAGCTGAAGCAGCCCAGTAGCGCACTGCATCAGCACCATACTCATCAATAGGTTCAGTTGGAACGACGACGTTGCCCTTGGACTTACTCATCTTCTTGTGGTCAGGGTCAAGAATCCAACCAGAAAGAGCAGTATCAGCCCATGGCAGGCAGTTATTCTCCAGCTGAGCGCGAACGATGGTGGAGAACAGCCACGTACGAATAATGTCCTGACCCTGAGGGCGCAAATCCATGGGGAAGGTCTTTTCATACAGGCCATCGTTCTCATCCCAGTGAGTGACAATCTGAGGAGTCAGAGACGAGGTTGCCCACGTATCCATCACATCAGATTCGCCCACAAAGCCGCCAGCTTGACCGCGCTGGCTCTCTGTGAAACCTGCAGGAGTATCCGAGGTCGGGTCAACAGGAAGTTCACTTTCTTCAGGAGTGATCGGATGGTCGTAATCGACTTCACCGTTGTCCTTGACTGGGTACCACAGCGGGAAAGGAACACCGAAGAAGCGCTGGCGGGAAATGAGCCAATCAGAATTCAAACCATTGACCCAATTCTCATAGCGAGCACGCATGAAATCAGGATGGAAAACGAGCTCACGGCCACGAGCCAACAGCTTGTCACGAAGCTCAAGGTCCGTACCGCCATTGGAGAGGTACCACTGACGAGAAGTGATAATCTCGAGAGGCTTTTCGCCCTTCTCATAGAAGTTCGTCTCGCGCATGGTTGGCACTGGTTCGCCAATCATTTCGCCAGTTTCCTGGAGAGCCTCCACCATTGCCTTACGAGCAGAGAAGGTCGTTTTTCCAGCCAAAGTTGCATACACTTCACGGCCCTTGTCGGAAGTGATCCACTCAGGGGTTTCTGGGTTGATGCGGCCGTTACGCATGATGATGGAGCGGGTAGGAAGGTGAAGCTCACGCCACCACTGAACATCAGTAGTATCACCAAAGGTGCAGCACATCACCACGCCCGTGCCCTTATCAGGCTGAGCAGAAGGATGAGCATAAACTGGCACTTCCACGCCGAAAACAGGGGAGAGAACCTTCGTACCAGGAAGGTCCTTATAACGCTCATCATCAGGATTGACAATCAGAGCGCAGCAAGCAGCCAACAATTCCGGACGAGTAGTTTCAATGAACACGTCACCAGAACCATCAGCCTTGTGGAAGGCGAGCTTGTGGTAGTTGCCGGGGTAAGGGCGAGCTTCGAGCTCAGCCTGAGCAACAGCTGTTTGGAAGGTGACGTCCCACAGGCCTGGAGCTTCCTTCTGGTACACCTCGCCACGAGCGAGATTGCGCAGGAAAGCCTTCTGAGCAACCTTGCGAGGGCGTTCACCAATGGTGTGATAAACCTGATCCCAGTCCACAGACAAGCCGATCTTGGTCCACAAGTCGCGGAACTGTTCCTCATCAGAAGTGGCAAGCTGCTCGCACAATTCAATGAAATTACGGCGAGAGCAGGGAACCTGATCGCGAGCTTCCAGCTTCTTGCCTTCAGTGCCGTGGAAAGGTGGCTCAAAGTTCGGATCGTAAGGAAGAGACGTGTCGACGCGTACACCGAAGTAGTTTTGAACACGACGCTCGGTTGGCAGGCCGTTGTCGTCAAAGCCCATCGGGTAGAACACGTCGTAACCGCGCATGCGCTTATAGCGGGCGATCACATCGGTGTGCGTGTAGGAGAACACATGGCCGACGTGCAGATGGCCAGAAGCAGTTGGCGGTGGGGTATCGATGGAGTACACCTCGCCACGAGGATGGTTTCCATCAAAAGCATATGTTTTTTCAGCGGCCCATTTTTCGGTCCACTTATCTTCGAGGCCTTCCACACCCACTTTGTCAGGAAGTGGGGTGAGGTTGGCAAGCATCACACCGTTTTTATCCATGCGTTTAAGTCTATAAAGGCATTGTGACGTGTGGACAGCTTACTTACTGGACGACGCTGAAGAGTGATCCTCAGAGGTAGCAACGTTACTCAAATCGACCCACTGGTCCAGCATGGAGGAAGGCATTCCTGTGAAACCTTTCTTCCACAAACTCACGCTATTGAGCTGGTAGAGCCACGTCCACGGCTGGTTATCGAGCAAGTGCTGAGAAGCTTGACCGATCTTCTCCTCATATTCTTTCTGCGTTTTCGCCGTGCTAGCAGCCTCATAAGCAGAATCAACATCAGGAGAATCAAACTTCCACCATGTATCATGCGTGAACTTGGAGAAAGTGTACAAACCGTCATCTAAGAAAGCGGCCATGTCATACTTCATCGTCCCGTCAGCAGTATTCGTCACCTCGTCATGCCACTGCTGAGCATTCAAACGCACTAGCTTCAAATGGTCGCCCATCGCCTCAGTCTGTGCAACCATCTTGTCAGCAACAGCCTGAGGAAAATCAGGGCTCAAAGCCATGGTGAAAGTAGTCCACCCGTAATACATGACGAAGTAACGAACATCCTGCTTCGCCTTCTCCAAATCATTCTCCTGGCCTTTGAGAGCATCTGTATAACCCAACTCCAAAGAATTCAACGGGCTTGCATTCACAAAACCAGAAGCGCCACTCGCCTGAAGCAACTCTTCACGGTTGAACACCATGCGGTAGATCAGACGATAGCGAAGGTCAGAGGTGAGCGAAGAATCTGCAGCATTGAACGCAACCACTGCGCGCTGCGTGCTCGGGCCAGTAACAAGCTGGGAAGAAAGCTTCTTATCTGCTTTCGCAGCCTGATAATCTGAAGCGTCTAAGCCAATAGCCCCATCGAGGGAGCCCTTCTTAAAGCTTTCGAAAAGCTCGTGAGAAGAAGGGAAATATTTCACAGAAATGGCGTCAAAAGCAGGACGAGCATTCGAGCGAGCAGCTTTATACTGCGGGTTTGATGACAAACGCCACGTATCGCCGTTGCTCGTGGAAAGCGAGTAAGGCCCGGAACCTGCAGGAAGATGCTGGGACTCAAACGAAGAACCAGCACTTGTTTCATACACAATACCCAAAGGCCCTGCGAGCTTAGTCAGCAAGAGAGGATCGGGCTGGTTCAGATCCAGTTTCACCGTTTTCGCATCAGTATTCGTGATAGCAGAGACGTGAGCAAGGAGATCACCGCCGAGCTTTTGCTCACTCAACGCCTGGAAAGATTGCACCACATGCTGGCTCGTCACCTGCGTACCCGTTGCGAAATAAGCAGTTCTCAAACGGAAGGTGTAGTGCAAGCCGTCAGCACTGACCTTCCAACTTTTCGCCAGGCCAGTATTCGTCACGCGGTTCTTCTGATCGCGAGCAGTCAAACCCTGGTAGACGGTAGAAAGCAAGAGGCGAGCAGCCTGAGGGTCAGTACGAGGGTCGAGGTGCTCCGGCTTGGTGAGCATACCGATGCTGAGCGTTTGGCCGTTGGTTTCCACACCGGGCAGAATTCCGCCAAAAACCTCTTCTTTGTTGACATTTCTGACGGCGAGGGTAGCAATAAGGCCAAAGATTACCAGTAGGACGAGGAACATCAGCGCGCGCAGAGGCCCGCGCTTGTGTCGAAACTCGTCGAGGACGCGAGAGCTGGCCTGCGAGCGTGGTGCAGATGTCCACTGTTTATCAGCCTGCGAATTGTCAGACTGAAAATCTGGTAATGTGCTCTTCTTGCTCATAGGCACTAGCTTAAACTAAAGGCAGAAGTGCACAGTGAAAATTCCGTGCTGTGGAAAAATGAGGCTGAGAGAGCCGCGGCCGAGAGAGACCGCAAGAAGCCGAGAGAGGGGACAAGATGGCGAGAGAAAGCAAAGCTCAACGTCATGAAAGGATGCGAGAGCAGTATATTCGCCTCATCGAACTCTACCCTGTGGCACAATGCTCTCTGAACCATCGCAATGAGTGGGAACTGCTCGTCGCCACCGTGATGAGCGCGCAGACAACTGATGAGCGGGTGAATAGCGTAACTCCCGAGCTTTTTGATCGTTACCCTGATGCTCAAGCGCTGGCTCAAGCACAACTGTGGGATGTGGAAAACATTATTCGCCCTGTTGGGTTTTACCACATGAAAGCTCTCCATATTATTGAGCTTTCTCAAGCTCTTGTGGAGCGTTTCGATGGTGTTGTCCCTCACACAATGGACGAGCTCACCACTCTACCTGGAGTAGGGCGCAAAACTGCCAATGTCGTGTTGGGCGATGCTTTCCACCTTCCTGGTTTCCCTGTGGACACTCACGTCAAGCGGGTGACGAGTAGATTACGCTGGCATACGCAGTGGCGTAAAACTAACCCTGACCCTGTGGAGATTGAGAAGCAAGTTACTGCTGAATTTCCACCGGAATGGTGGGCTGATATATCGCATCGTTTAATCTTTTTGGGCCGCAATATCTGCCATGCCAGGAATCCAGAATGTGAAGTGTGCCCGCTGGCTTCAACGTGCCCTGCTGCTCCACAGTTCTTAGCACAGAAAGCAGAAAAAGAGGCACGGAAGAAGTATGCAGCACAGAGAAAAGCGCTGAAGGGCCAGCGCTGAAGGGCCAGCGCGAGGGTCTGCCCGAGGGTCCGCGCGAGGGTCTGCTCGAGAGCCTACGCTGAAGGCTCAGCGCGGTGGTAATCTCACGCAACTCGAGAGGGACGTGAAGGCAGACTAACGCTTTTTCGGCAGGTCGTAACGGTAGCCGACGTTGCGAACCGTGCCGATGAGATTCTCATATTCAGTGCCGAGTTTGGCGCGCAAACGGCGGACATGCACGTCGACAGTGCGAGTGCCGCCGTAGTAGTCGTAACCCCACACCTCTTGCAGCAGCTGGGCACGCGTGAAAACGCGACCCGGGTGTTCCACCAAGTAGCGCAACAACTCGAACTCCTTGTAAGCCAAGTTCAGAGGCTTGCCATTCAAAGTTGCTGAATATCCGGCGGTGTTAATCACGAGGTCGCCTGAGCGAATAGTGTCAGAATCGTCCTGGCGGCGAGGTTCCTCAACTTCATGGCGAATGCGACCGCGGCCAGTGGAAACCATGCCGCGCACAGCTCGCTCATTAATCAGCCTCAAGCGCGCCTCAACCTCAGCCGGGCTTGCCTGGGAAAGAATCAGATCAGAAACGCCCCACTCGGAATTAATGACGGTAAAGCCGCCGTCAGTGAGAATCAGGATGATCGGAATAGACAGATTCGTGGTGTGGATCAGGCGGCAGATTGACTTCGCCATGCCCAAATTCTCGCGAGCATCCATGAACAGAATGGTGTATTCCGGCATTTTAGGCAGAGCGCTCGGCTCCAGGGGCAGAACGCGGACGCGATGAGAGAGAAGCGCTAATGAAGGCAACACTGTTGCTGGATCATGAGCGGCTGTCATAAGCGTGAGGTCAGTCACGTCGGCTCCTCTCCGTGAGATGTACGAAAGTACTTCTTTATCTTAAGCACACTGGCGGAAAGGCAGGAGATTATCAGCAAAAACATAAAAAATTTCAGGTGCTGGCTGCTTGCGTTTGCTCTTGCAATTGCACCGTTTTGCGCGTATTGATAATTTCAAAGGAGGGAGGGAGTGCTCGTGAAAAAGTACAAAGCTTCAGACGGAACTGAATTCACTGACGAGGATATTGCGCGTTGGGCTCAGGAGGTAGAGCTCGGCTTCCCTCATTCGACCCTTGAACCGGCGCAGCCATACGAGTGGGAGCATAAAGCCCAACAATAGGCTCTTGTTACCTCGTTTCGGCACTATTTCTCACGATTATCAAGCTGCGATTGCGCACTATTGCTAAGCTGGAGGGAAAGATGTGCACATCAAGGAGGACGAGCATGGCGTACAGCGACAACGAGAGCAGGAACACGGAAGGCGTAAGCGGTAACGACAGCACTGAAGTGTTCGCTGCAGCTGAGGTGAATGCTGCTCATGAAGCTCAAGAAGACGCCGTTTCTGCTGCGCCTGCTCCTTCAGAGGCAACAGCTGCTGAGGCCACTGATACCGCGGAAACTACCAGCGCCGCTCCTCAGCACTCCAGCGCACAGCACGCTTCTGCCGCTGACCAAGAGCGTATCGAACGCATTAAAGTTGCATCGCGAGCAGCAGAACGCTCCCAGCGCACCTTCCGCCCGGCTCTGCTCGTCAGCGTTCTGGCCATCATCGCTGTGGCAATCATCCCGGCCCTGCTTACCTCGCTGCTGCCAGAAACCTGGCATATGGGCGCGCCAATCGTTGCCGCCGTTTTTGTGGTCATCACCATCGCCGCCATGGCCTGGCGCATGCCGTATATGGAGCCGGAAACCCCGCAGACTGCACCGAGCATCGTCGCCGGCATATGGGGCGTGTGCGGTGTCGCCGCCTCGCTTTTTGCTATTGTGACGATGAGCGTGTCCGGCCGTATTTCTTACGCGCTGGTCGAAGCCGTTTTCTGGTGGATGCGCGCCATGCTCTGGGCTCTGGTCGCTCTGATTACCGTGATTTTCGTGACGCAAATGCTTCGCCGCGACCGCACGCATATGATCGCTTCCGCTGGTGAGCTGCTCCTCGTTGGCGCTTCCAGCTTCCTGATGGGCGGTTGGCTTTTCGTCCCGCTCCTGCTCACCGCGCAAATGCCGGCGATGGCCTGGGGCTTGCTCTTTATCGTCATCTTCATTGACATTGTGATGATGATCGGCTTCATCCGCTCAGCCTACATGCTCCAGCCTGGCGAAAAGTCGGCCAGCCTCGATGCCGCTCGCGTAGGCGTTGGCTTGCCGTTGCTCACGTTGGGCTTGTGCGGCACGCTGATCCCGCTCTTCCTCTTGGTATGAATTTCTCAAGATTATCAGTGCGCACAACTGCAGCCCGCCTAGCTTCGTCCCGTACAACTGCTGTCCGCTGAACACCTTCAAGCGCTGATAATCTTGAGCAATAAGCTTGCGCCCCTCTTAGCGCAAGAAAAAGCCCTGCACCCGTGAAGATGCAGGGCCTTTTTATAACTGAAGCGGTTTTCCCACCACAGCTCAGTTGCGCTTAGCGTTAGGGTCGTTGACGCGAGCGAATGCTGCATCAATAGCCTTCTGAGCGGCTTCCTTGTTCAGCCAGTGAGAACCTGGCTTGACGTCCTTGCCTGGCTCGAGAACCTTGTAGTTCTCGAAGAAGTTCTGGATCTCGTCGAGAGTGAACTTGTTCACGTCGTCAACATCCTGATAGCCGTCGAAACGAACGTCTGCTGGCACGCACAGGATCTTGGAGTCCACGCCCTCTTCGTCGGCCATGTCGAACTCAGCGATGGCGCGGCACTTCACGACGCAGCCTGGGAACACAGGAACAGGAAGCATAACCAAAGCGTCCAGTGGATCGCCATCTTCGCCCAAAGTACCCTCAATGTAGCCGTAGCACTGTGGGTAGCCCATAGCAGTGAACAGGGTGCGGTCCAGAGTGATGCGGCCAGTGTGCTGGTCCACTTCATACTTGTTCTTCGAACCCTGCGGAATCTCGACCAACACGTCGAAAGTCTCGTTTGCCATATGCTCTCCTTTACGAGTCACCATTACCTTCACTATGGTAATGCGCGGCAGGAATTCTACCGCGCATATGCCTTTACCTCAGTTACATTGCCCTCATGAAGTCTCTCAAGATTATCAATGCGCACTCATCAGCCGCAGCCTGATAATCTTGAGAAATTCGAAATTCAGGCGCGTACCGACAGGATGTGAGCGACCTCCTGGTTAGGAGACAAGCACACCCAGTTGTGCGAGCCCCAGTGGAAAACGGCTCCAGTGAGAAGGTCCTCAACGTCAAAGCCGGCGTTCGCATCCAAGCCCAGAGCGCCCAGGTCAAGCTCAATATTGGCGGCCTGCGTGTTGTGAGGGTCCAGGTTGACCACGCACACCAAACGGTCGGCCTTACCCGTCGGGCTCACCTCAGCCGGGGTATAGCGCGAGAAGGCGATGACATTCGGGTTATCACTCTCATGAACCGTGAGGTTGTGGAAGGAGTGCGTTGCCGGATGCTCGGAGCGAATCTTGTTGAGAACGGTGAGCAATAGCTTGATGCCGTACTGGTCGGTGGCATTCCAGTCGCGCACCTTGATCTCAAACTTCTCGTTATCGGCAGGCTCTTCGGTACCTTCCAGCTGCTTGTTCTCCACCAGCTCATAGCCCGAGTAAATACCCCAGGTTGGCGATCCCAAAGCGGCCAAAACTGCGCGGATAGCGTGAGCAGCGATGCCACCGTCACGCAGGAATGCCGTCAGATTATCAGGCGTCGATGGCCACAAAGTGTCGTGAGTATAGAAGCCGTCGCTACCGTTGACTTCAGGCAGGAACTCCTCAAGCTCTTCACCCGTGTTGCGCCACAGGAAGTAGCAGTGCGACTGGGTGAAGCCAGCATATGCCAGGGCGCGGCGAGGTGCTGGGCGGGTGAAGGATTCGGCGAGGAAGAGCACTTCAGGGTGGTCCTCGTGAACTTCGGCGATCACCTGCTGCCAGAAGGTGGTGGGCTTGGTATGAGGATTATCAACGCGGAATGCTGTCACGCCGGCCTTGATCCACACCTTCATGCAGCGAACGGTTTCTTCGATGATGCCGTCCATGTCCTCGTCGAAGTTGAGAGGGTAGATGTCCTCATACTTCATTGGCGGGTTCTCGGCGAAGGCGATGGAACCGTCAGCCTTGTGTTTGAACCAGTTGGGATGCTGCTTGACCCAGGGGTGGTCTGGCGAGCACTGCAGGGCGAAGTCGAGGGCGACTTCGAGGTCGAGCTCGTGGGCGCGGTGGCAGAAGTCTGCGAAGTCCTTCATGCTGCCCAGTGCTGGGTCGACGGTGTCGTGGCCGCCCTGCTCCGAGCCGATAGCCCATGGAGAGCCTGGGTCGGTGGGGCTGGCGATCAGAGAGCCGTCCTTACCCTTGCGGTGAGTGACGCCGATAGGGAAGATCGGTGGAATGTAAACGGTGTTGAAGCCTTCTTCTTTGGCTCGCTCCAATCCGGCGACTGCAGTTTTGAGAGTGCCGGGGACGATGCTTCCGTCTGCTGCGTAGTGAGCGCCCTCCGAGCGGGGGAAGAACTGATACCACGAGGTGAAGCTTGCATGTGGGCGCTCCACTTCGAGGTGGAAGGTGGACGACTTTGTTTGGTTCGTGCGCAGTGGGTGAACCTCGTTGAGCTGGCGCAGTTCGTTGCTCTGAGCCAGGCTCAGGCGCTCCTCAGCGCTCAGGCTGGTGTCCACGAGCTTTTCCGCGGTGTCGCGAAGCAGCTTCTTGGAAGCTGCTGGAACGTGAGCAGAACGCTTATCTGCCCATTCTTTGAGCAGATTGGCACCTTCGGCGAATGCGTTTTCGAGGTCGTCGTCGTGAACGGACACGCGAATAGCGATATCGTGCAGCCACAGGGAGAAACGATCTTCCCAACCGGTGATGACGAAGGTCCAGCGGCCAAGCTGTGGGGCAACGCGGGCCTTATAACCGCTTTGCCATGGCATCAGCGTGCTGGGTTTGCCTGCTTGTGCCTGCAGTTCAAAGAGGTCAAGGCCTTCTTCTTTCACTGGCATGGCATAAGTAAAGTGCTTTCCTGCTGGATTAGTGAGAGTGACCTCTGCGCGCACGGGTTCGCGGCCTGCGCCGAAAACTTGTGCGGTGAGAGGGAATTGCTCACCCAATTCCACTCGTGGTGGGAACCCTTCTGGTGAAGGAGCTGGGGTTACGTTCAAAATTCCCAGCTGGCCGAAACGTGGGACGTTTTCCATGTGAGCCATAAAAGCGCCTCCTTGCTCATGGCTGTAATGGTTGCTATCGCGGTTGACGACTCTTTTAGTTTACCGGTACACCTCGTTAAGTTCGACACTTTCTCAGACTTTCAAAACTTGAGCCTACTGCTATCAAGTTTTTAACTCAGAGTGAAATCGGGGAATGTGCAGCCCGGTTTCGGGTTGAGCCAAGTGGAACAAATGACCACGATGGTCAGGCGAGCACGAGCTCGCGGCTACTCCAACAGCCAGCTGCTCAAGCTCGCCAGCAAGCTCAAACGAGCTTTGCCCGCCATCGCGAACAGCGTTAACGAAAGGATCTGAGGATTTATGGCATTCCTTCCAACAGTTTTCGGTTCTGATTTTGATGACGCTTTTGACAGCTTCTTCCCTGATCGCATGGTTCGCAATTCCATGCCAGCCAACATCATGAGCACTGATGTTCGTGATAAGGGCGACAACTACGAGCTGTCCATGGAGCTTCCTGGCTTTGACAAGTCGGATGTAAACGTGCAGCTCAAGGATGGCAACCTCGTCGTCACTGCAACTGCGAAGAAGGAGAGCGAGGATAAGGATTCTCAGGGCAAGCTGCTCCGTCGTGAGCGCTTCTCTGGCACCCGTTCTCGTAGCTTCTACGTGGGTGAAGGCTTCCAGCCTCGTGACATCCACGCCACCTTCTCCAACGGCATCCTCACTCTGACCTTGCCGAAGAAGGCTCCTGCTAAGGATGAAGCCGAGACTACTGTTGCCATTGAAGGCTGAGTTAGCGTAGGCTCAACTTCTCGCCCTACAATGGGCGTATGGCTTCTCACGATTACACGGAAACATTCGCCGACTCAACCACTGAGGCGGATGATTACGGTGACCACGATGTTTACCGTGACGAAAACGGTTCTCGTGACAAAAAGGCGCGTTCCCACCATGCTGGGGCGCGCCATTTTTTGGTTTTACTGCTCGCACTCGCCTTCGTGGCAGCCAGCGCCTTCTTCGCTTTCCGCACCTTTTCGCAAGGTCGAGCCGCCCGTCAGACGGTGGTGAACGGCGCAACTTTGCCGGTGAGAATCCAGCAAGCTCTCAAGCGGGATCCACGCGCTTTTGGCGGCCTTACTGTGCCTCACGACGTTGATGAGTGCGCCACTTTTGGTGAGCAGCCTATCGCAGGGCGCAAGATTTCCACTCAGGCTGAATCCGCCTTGAGTCCAACCCTTCGCTCGCGAGCTCGCACGTGCCGTGAAACCCACGAACCACAAGAGGCGTTGTCGTGGCTGGTGGAGAGAAATCAGCAGTCGCGCTTTGCGGGGCAGACCCCTGCTACGGAGACGGTGAAAGTTCCCGTACCTGGCTCGCCCGATCAATTCCTCTCGGTGACGAGGTTGCGAGCAGCTGGGCAGTTGAGCAGTGATAATCTCAAGCCCCGCCCTGTTGTTATATGCGTCTCAGGATTAGCAGTTACGCAGAGCGCCTGCCGTGCGAGTGTCGGCCAACAGCTGGCTCGCGCGGGCTACGACGTCGTGCTCTTCGACCCGCGAGGAATTGCGCCAGGTGCGGCCTCCTCCGGCTCGACCACCACGATGTCAGCGAAAACAGAGGCGCAAGATGCCCTGACCGTTACCCAGTGGTTGCGCAACCAAAGTGACGTGAACAGCCAGCAGATTACGCTTCTGGGGCAATCGCAAGGAGGGCTTGCTGCGCTGATCGCACTGCACGAGCAGCCGAAGTGGTATGCGCGCGCAGTTTTCGAATATCCGGCGTTTATGCTGCCTCACCTCGTGCGCTATGTTTTCCAGGATAAAGCTCTGATTCCTGAGCAGGTGACGCAGTTTGGTGTGACCTTGAGCCGTCAGTATGCGACGGATATTTGGGATGTTGATGCGAACCGTTGGCTGGCTCAGATTCCTGTGCCTACGCTCATTGTTCAGGGCATGGATGATTCTGTTGTGCCGCCTGATGTCAGCTACCGTGCGGTGGGGGAGATCCCGGAGTCGCAGCTTGTGTTGCTGCCTGGCCAGCCGCATGGTTTCAATGAGGATGGCACGCTTCTTGCCTGCGCTCGCGTGGTAAGTTTTATCGATAATTCGTGAGGCACTTGACAAGTTTTTCAGACTGTGTAAACTAGAGAGACGTTGCACAAGCAACATCGCGTATCGCGGGGTGGAGCAGCTCGGTAGCTCGCTGGGCTCATAACCCAGAGGTCCATGGTTCAAATCCATGCCCCGCTACTAATGCGGCCGGATTCAGTCGAAGGATTCCGGCCGTTTTCCGTATAAAGAGGCGCCTCTCTTTACTTGTCAAACCGTGCCAGCGCAGGGCGCGTTTAGCGCCCTTGCTGACATTTTGTTTTCACCGTAGAAGCCGCTAGAGGTGGCGCGACGCTCGAGGCGGTATAGAGCACAGCTCTTATTTCTCAGTCTGCCGCTTATCGAAAGTTACTCGGCTGGGGTCTCTATTCGGCTCACCATGGTTGAAATGCGCGGGGTTCAAGCCGGCGGTGAAGTCGACGGCAATAGCAGGGGAGATTATCCCCGTCGGGCTTGTTAATCTATCAACAGGAATGTTCAAAAGCCGAGCTGCATGCGCCACGTCCCTCTCCGTCCAATTCTGGTTTCCGTTGAGCTTGAGCGACACATAGCTATACGACATGCCCAAGGCGCGCGCAAAGTCACTCTGCCGGATTCCTCGCACGATCATGGCAACCTTCATATTCATCGTGATGACGCGCTGATAGTACGCCTTGACGTCGCGACTGACGTACATATTGTGCGGCTGCTGCTGGGCGTATCTCTCGGTAGCTACAGCTTCCTGGTGCAGGTGGCGATTATTCGTGGTCGTCATTGACCTCACATCCCTTCTTCCCCTCAACTGTACGCGCGTTTTGCGTACTTTGTTAAGGTTGAGGTCAGCCAAATTTCTTGAGATTATCACCCTGATTTCATACGTGTAGGAATTGAATTGGTGCTAATACTCGTATTAAAGAAAGTTGTTGCTTCTCTGGCAGTAGCTTCAATTTTCTTAGCCCATTGGTCTCTAGGGATAAGGCGAGGAAGACGGGTGATTCACCATGAAGCGCATCATTCGCGACGTTGCGATAGTTGCTCTGCTTGTGCTTGCTGTTCTTGCTGAATACAGGCTGTATTACGGAGAAATCGCCTCCTTTGCAACATCACCTTCGCTGTTGACAGCAATTATGGGAGGTCTGGTCTGCGTTTTTTGTGTGGAGTACAGCTCGTCGCATCAGCAAGATCAGACTAAACAGGTTGTGCAGGCTCGATGGGAAGCTATCACTCTTGCTACCGCTTCTGCATTGACTTTGGGATTTGACATTTATGCTTTTACCACGAAATCGCTGGTGTTTGTTGCGTCGGTGATTTCTCTTCTCGTTGTCCTCCTGCTTGCAGCGTTATTCAGCATGACGTTCGGCACTGCTTCTGGTGCTGGTACTGCCAGTGCTGAAGGGCAGGAAAGGAGATCTCGTGTTGTGCATAAGCAAGTCATGACGGTGAGAATTCTGGCCGGTATCTGCATTCTATGCGTGGCAACCGGTCTTGTTTTGCTGTACGTTGCTTGAGCTGGGTTCTCGGTTAGGCACTGTTTGGCTGAAGCTCAGGAAAAATAACTCAAGATTATCACCCCGCTTTTGGGCAAAAGAAAACTCCACTGCCGAATCACGGACAGTGGAGTTTTCTTTCTACCATTCACATCCCGCGGTTGTAGGGGATGTGGCCGCCGGTCGATGAAGGAGAGTCGTTCGACCGGTTTATGGAGTTATTCACTCTTCTTCGTCAGCCACCGTGGTGTGGTTCTTGCGACGAAGGAGGGTGAGAGCAGAGCCGGTAGCGAGCAGAACCAGTGCGCCGAGGGCGACGAGGTTTGCACTTGCACCGGTCTCACCAAGGCGGGAGCGAGATGCCTGAGCAACAACCTTGGCTGCTGGCTTGCCACCCTTGCCCGGCTCGGAAGGCTGGGAACCCTTGCTTGGCTTACCAGGTTCAGATGGCTGGCCCGGCTTGCCTGGCTCAGATGGCTGGCCCGGCTTCTGGTCCTTACCTGGCTTCTCGGCCGGCTTCTTCTCCAGAGCATCCATAGCCTTCAACAGAGCGTCAAGAGCGCTGTCGACGTCATCCTGAGTGGCATCTGGGTTGGCCAGAACATCCTGAGCTGCCTTCAAAGCAGCCTCCAAAGCCTTCGCGGTTTCGTCGGTGTAGTCACCTGGGGTGAGCTTACCGGCGGCACCCACGGCTGCGCGCAGGCGGTCACGAGAGACGCCGGTTGCGCGAGCGACCAAGCCGTTGTAAGCGTTGACGAGTGCCTGGTAGGCATCGTTCACAGCCTGCTGGTCAGCATTTGGATCGGCAAGCACAGCCTTGGCAGCTTCGATCTGCTTCTGCAGCTCGGCCCAGGTGGTGGAAGTCCACTCGTCCTCGTTGAGCTGAGAGTACTGGTCGAGAGCAGCCTGAACCTTGGCTGGGTCAACTGGCGTGAGGGAGTCAACCTCTGGCTCGGCTGGGTCTTCGGCACGCAGAGGGGTCTTGCCCAAGTTGTGAACGGAGAGAACCTTGAGATTATCAGCGCTCGAACCGGTGCTCACCTTGACGGTGGTGCCGTCCTGGTCGTCGAAGGAAACCTGGCCTGGAGCTTGTGCTGCTGGGTCAGAAACTGGCTCGACAGAAGCAGAGCCTTCCTTAGTGTCAGCAGTACGGGCGGAGGATGCCTTGGCAGCAGCCTTCTTTGCGGCCTTAGCGGCGGCCTTCTTCAAAGCCTTCGAAGCAGAAGCCTGGGAAGAGCCGGTACCTGGATCGGATGGATCAGATGGAGCTGGCTGCTCAGCGTTCTTGTCAGCCTTCTCAGCTTCCTTAGCAGCTTCCAGAGCCTTCTTGCCCTGCTCGGAGAGTGGGCCGAAGCTCAAAGCTGGAGCGTAAGGGTTGACCGTGGTCTCTGGCTGCAGGCCAATAGCGTCGATCAGGTAGTGGTCTGGCTTAGCTGGAACGTAGACGGAACGAGTCACGACAGCGTAGTCAATCACTGGGTTCTGGGTGTCCTTGGTGAAGCCCAGAGCAGAGAGCTTGGTGGAGAGCACGATCTGGTTGGAATCGAACAGGAATTCCTTGTCGATTGGCTGGGTGTCCACCACTGCGCCGGTCTTCCAGTCGGAGGTCACAGCCTCAGCGCGGTCAAGATTATCACCGTTGTCATTGGTGGTAACCACGTCAACCTCGTAGTCCGGGTCGCCGTCACCGGTGGTATCCAACCACACGGATGGCCACATAGCGCCAGAGTAGAGGTTCGACCATGCCTTGTCGGTGACGAAGCCGACGGAGAACAGGCCCTGAGATGGGTCATCCAGCTGTGGAGCGGTGGAGGAGTAGCCGACAGCGCGCAAGTCGCCCGAAGCCTTGGAAATCTGGCCGTTCTTGTTCAGATCGCCACTGTAAGCGTTCACAGAATCTTCAACAGAGAGGACCAGTGGGTAGAGCGTCGAGCGGTAAGCTTCCCTACCTTCGCCCTGGTTAACACCATGGCCAGAGAGGGTGAGTTTGCCACCAGCGTTGAGGCCCTTGAGCTCAGCGTGAGTCTCAGATTCTGGACGAGGAGCAGACACCACAGCCACGCGCAGGCCGAGAGCAGATGGGTCAGAACCAGCAGCTGGGCTCAGTGGGGTGAGCTTGACGATGCCCGAAGCGTCGGTCACGTAAGCGCGGTCACCACCGAGAACCTGTGGATCCATGTTCTTATCGAGAGTGTGACGCATTGCAGCCTGGTCGGCCTTGAGAGTGACGGTGAGCTTTGCGCTGCCGTGAGCAGGAACGGTGACTTCGTTAGCCGAGAGAGTGTAGGAAACACCTGGGGTTTCGGTTCGAGCCAAGTACTCAGCGCGGTACGAACGCTCCTGGTCGGAGTTGTTCGTGACGACGAGGTCCTTGCTCTGGGTCAAGCCAGCTTCAGGAACCTGGAGAACACCGAACTGAACGGAAACAGTGTCAGCGTCGGTGGAGGTGACCTGAACTTGGTTGTTCACAGCGGCAAGAGCGTCCACGCGGCCAGTGCCCACGCGGATTGGGGCCTCAGCAGCGCTACGGTCAGCATTCAAAACGTCATGATCTGCCGTATTGACAATCTGGGCCTTGACCTGAAGGGCGCTGAACTGAGGGTGAGCCTCACGAACCAGAGCAGCAACACCAGAAGTGAGTGGGGTAGCCATCGAGGTACCCGACATCACTTCAAACTGGTTACCAGACTCAGCCGAAGCGGAGATGATGCCCACACCAGGAGCGGCAACATCAGGCTTGACGGTACCGTCGTGAGAGCCGTGCAAACCACGAGAAGTGAAGGATGCGACCGTATCCTCGAACTCGGCGGAGTAATCAGCATCCTTAGCGTGCTTGAGGGACGAAGAGAGAGTGACCTTCAGAGTGCCATCATCGATAGCCTTCTGCAGCTCAGCATTCTGGTCGACAGACTTCACCAGCTGCATACCAGGCAAAGTGGCGTTACCAGCAATGCCAGCCTCAGGGATGTCATGCTGGGAGCCGAAGAGAATACCGACAGCGCCAGCAGCTTCAGCATTGTTGAAACGCTTACCAGAGCCGCACTTGACGTCCGTATCATCCCACTCGACGTAAGCGATCTTGCCAGCAACGCGAGCCTTATCCTCTTCGGAGTAAGCCGCGCAACCATCGAGGTTAGCAGAATCCTTCACACGAACAACCTCGGTGGATTCCACATCAAAGTCGCCAGAAAGGTTTGCAGAGTACTGACCGGCGAGCAGCTGTCCCTTCAAGGAAGCTGGGCCTTCGTCAACGCGCAGAGCATCCTGAACGGTCTTACCAGAGGAGGAAGCAGCAACGGTCAGAGCGGAACGAGCACCACCCGGGTCACCCAGCATATCGGTGATATCGCCGTCGTTACCAGCAGCGATGACGGAGAGAACACCGTTAGCAGCCAAGTTGTCAACAGCGTCGTTCTCTGGGTCGTCAGCAGTACCGAAGGAACCGCCCAGCGACATCGAAACCAGGGAGATCTTGTCTTCCTCAGAAGCGGTGAGGTTGTGCTTAGCAACCCAGTCGAGAGCCTGCAGAGTCAGACCAGTGGAGCCGCCCAAGTCGCCGAACACCTTCAGTGCGTAAACGCCAGCCTGAGGAGCAGCACCCGGGCCGATGCGCATGCCAGAAACATCACCGTTAGTCAGCTTGGTGTAATTGCCGCGGAAAGTCTTACCGTCGCTGTTGACGCCGAAGCCCAGCGAAGTGCCAGCAACGTGAGTGCCGTGGTGGCCACCAGGGCCGTCGATTGGGTTCGGGTCAGGAGTTGGATCCTTGACGTTCTTGCCGTTATATGCGCGGCCTGCGAAGTCGTAACCACCCTTGAACTTGGTCTTGTCGAGCAAGTTTGCCAAAGCTGGGTTGGTCAGTGGGTCCTGGTCTTGAGCAGCGTAAGCAGTCTTATAAGCGTCAGCAGTACCTGCGCCACCGAAATCCGCATGGGTGAAGTCGAGGCCGGTATCGACGATGGCCACGTTCACACCCTTACCCGTCTTGCCGGTTTGAGTCCAAGCATTGACGGCGCGCACAAGATTATCAGAATTCTTATTCGATGGACTTTCCGGACCGCCCGAAACACTTGCACCCTTCATATCAGGGTCGCCCACGGTTGTTGCCGTGTGCTGAGGCAGAGGAACCACACGCAAAACCTGAGGCGAGTTCTGAGCAAGCTTCACCAAAGCATCGGAATCAGCTTCAACTGCCAGGCCGGAAATGGCGTAGCTAGTGGTGAACTGAACCTTCGCTTGTGGGTCGAGCTTCTTGAGCTGTGCTTCGACACTATCTGCTGCGCGGGAAGCCTTGCTTGCAGTTGCTTGAGCTTCCTTATTTGCGCTCTTTTCTTGGTTACCCTGAAGGCTCAGCCTGCCGTTGAGCTTCTCCGCCTTCTTTTCCAAGCCAGACTGTTCAACAAGCTGAACGAAGGCGAGAGTGCTGCCTTGAGCTTGGGCAATCTTCTTGGAAACATAGCCTCTCTTGTCCGCAAGCTTTGCCAACGCTTCCTTGGAGCTACGCTGTGCAGCTGCTGGCGACTGGGTAGTCGACTCGGCTGCTAAAGCGGTACCAGGAAGAGTAGCGAACATAGAGGCGGCGGCGAGAACTGCTACTGCAGCTGTTGCTGACCGCGAGTGTGGTCGTTGACTCATATTTTCTCCTCAATCAGTTGGTTCGCGAGCATCGACCGCACCCAATAACAGAACAATGTGGAGGTGGGCGGCTGCGCGAATTGGTAGCCAGCTTACGTTTTGAGCGCAGGATTATCAGCATTTGTTACTTTGGCGAACCTGATAACTGGTTCAAAATGGGCGAAATTGCAGTGTTTTCCCAGAGCTTCTCCAGAAATTCGTAACATTCGTAACACAAATGAGGAGGCACAGGTAATTAGTCAGGCTGATAACAGCTCGCGCAGCTGTGTAACTATGCGCAACTGAACGTGCACGGCGGTGAGGGATGGGCATATAAAAAACTGCTAGTGAAGCGAACCTCACTAGCAGTTTCTTCGTTTTCAGTTATAGGCGAATGAGCTGTGCCTTAGGGATGCTCACTCACTCTTCTTCGCTCTCCAAACTGGTGTGGTTCTTGCGACGAAGGAGGGTGAGAGCAGAGCCGGTAGCGAGCAGAACCAGTGCGCCGAGGGCGACGAGGTTTGCGCTTGCGCCGGTCTCACCCAAGCGGGAGCGGGATGCCTGAGCAACAACCTGTGGCTTAGCAGCTTGCTTGCTACCCTTGCCCGGTTCGGAAGGCTGAGAGCCCTTACCTGGCTCGGAAGGCTGGCCCGGCTTACCTGGCTCGGAAGGCTGGCCCGGCTTCTGGTCCTTACCTGGCTTCTCGGCCGGCTTCTTCTCCAGAGCATCCATAGCATTGAGCAGAGCTTCAAGAGCACCATCAACCTCTTCCTGAGTGGAATCAGGGTTGTTGAGCACATCCTGAGCTGACTTCAAAGCTGCGACGAATGGATCAGCAGTCTGTGAGGTGTAATCACCAGGGTTGAGCTTGTTACCAGCACCCACGGCTGCGCGCAGGCGGTCACGAGAGACGCCGGTTGCGCGAGCGACCAAGCCGTTGTAGGCGTTGACGAGAGCCTGGTAGGCGTCATCGATGGCCTGCTGGTCAGCATTTGGATCAGCGAGCACTGCCTTTGCAGCATCCAGCTGCTTTTGCAGCTCAGCGTAGGTGGTGGAAGTCCACTCATCCTTGTTCAGCTGACTGTACTGGTCAACAGCATCCTGCAGCTTCTGAGGGTCAACTGGCTGGACGGAATCAACATCCAGGGTGGTCACATCCTCAGCGCGGACAGGAGCCTGAGCGAGGTTGTGCAGAGTCAGGGTCTGCTTGCTCGAACCCTGTGGGCCCATGTGAACAGGAACGGTCTGGCCGTCCTGATCATCGAAGCTCACCTGGCCAGCATTTGCTGCAGGAGCATCAGCAGGCTCATCAGCTTCAGCAGCAGCCTTGATGGCAGCACGCTTTGCTTCGCGCTGCTTCAAAGCCTTCTTCGAAGCCACCTTGGAGGAGCTCTCGGAAGGTGCTGGAGCTGGCTTATCAGCATCCTTGGCAGCAGCCTTAGCGTCCTCCATGGCCTTCTTGCCTTGCTCGGAGAGTGGGCCGAAGCTCATTGCTGGAGCATATGGGTTGACGGTCGTGTCCTTATCGAAGCCAAGCAGGTCGTTGAGGTAACCCAAGATTGGCGAGGAGTACAGCGAGTAGGTGACCACCATGAAGTTGATCTCTGGGTTCTTCGAATCCTTGGTGAAGCCCAAAGCAGAGAGCTTGGTGGACATCACCATCTGGTTGGAATCGAACATGAAGCGAGGATCGAGCTTCTCGGTATCCACCACCTCAGAGGTGCCGAACTTAGTGGTGACAACCTCAGCAGAATCGAGATCCTTTGGCTGAGGGTCATCATTCTGCGTCTTCACATCCATCTCGTAATCTGGGTTGCCATCGGAGTTGACGTCAAGCCAGACGCTGGAGATGAAGGCACCGCCGTAGAGGTTCTGCCATGCCTTGTCGGTGACGAAGCCGACGGAGAACAGGCCTTGTGATGGATCCTCGAGCTGGGCAGCGGTGGAGGAGTAGCCGATAGCGCGCAGGTCGCCAGAAGCCAGAGAACGGTGGCCCTGAACATACGGATTATCAGCATGGCCGTTGGCAGCATCCTGCTTGCTCAGCACCATTGGGTAGGCCTGGGAATCATAAGCTTCCTTGCCTTCACCCTGCTTGACACCGTGGCCAGAGAGCTTGAGCTTGGCGTCGCCACCATTCAAGCCGAGCAGGTCAGCGTGAGTCTCAGAAACTGGGCGAGGAGCAGAGGTGACAGCCACGCGCAAGCCAACAGCAGCTGGGTCAGCGCCAACAGCTGGGCTCAGAGGGGTGAGCTTCACCACACCAGAAGCGTCGGTGACGTACTCACGGTCAACACCCAACCACTGGTCAGCCATCGTCGAATCCTTGGTGTGACGCATAGCAGCCTGGTCAGCCTTGAAGGTGACGGTCAGCGAAGCAGAACCATGAGCAGGAACGCTCACCTGGTTGGCCGAGAGAGTGTAGGAAACACCTGGGGTTTCGGTACGAGCCAGGTATTCAGCACGGTACGAGCGGTCAACATCGGAGTTGTTGGTGACAACAACCTTCTTGCTCAGCGTGGTACCACCCTGAGGAACCTGAACCACACCGAACTGAACGGAAACAGCACCCTGATCAGCAGAGGTGAGCTGAACCTGGTTGTTCACAGCGGCGAGAGCGTCGACGCGGCCAGTACCCACGCGGATTGGAGCCTCAACCTTGCTGCGGTCCTCACTCAACACGTTGTGATCCGCCGTGTTGACAATCTGGGCCTTGACCTGCTCAGCAGTGAAATCAGGATGAGCCTCACGCACCAAAGCAGCAATACCAGAGGTCAGAGGAGTTGCCATCGAGGTACCCGACATGAGCTCGAACTGATTGCCAGAGCCCGCGGAAGCAGACACAATGCCCACACCAGGAGCAGCAACATCAGGCTTGACCGTGCCGTCATATGAGCCGTGCAAACCACGAGAAGTGAAGGATGCGACAGTGTCCTCAAATTGAGCCGAGTAATCAGCATCCTTGGCATGCTTGAGCGAGGTAGCCAAAGTTACCTTCAGAGTGCCAGCGTCCAAAGCTTTCTGGAAATCTGGGTTCTCAGCGGCGGACTTCACCAGCTGCAAGCCTGGCAAAGTTGCGTTACCACCGATACCGGCCTCAGGAATGTCACTTTGAGAAGCGAAGAGAATACCAACAGCACCAGCAGCTTCAGCGTTGTTGAAGCGCTTACCAGAGCCGCACTTCACATCCTTATCGTTCCAGTCAACGTAAGCGATCTTGCCAGTAACGCGGGCCTTATCCTCATCAGAGTATGGCGAGCAGCCATCGAGGTTAGCAGGGTCAGTAACGCGAGCAACCTCAGCAGTGACGTCGAAATCAGAACGCAAATTAATGGAGTACTGACCGGCGAGCAGCTGGCCCTTGAGGGAGTCTGCACCGTCCTCAACGCGCAGAGCATCCTGAACAGTCTTGCCGGAGGAGGAAGCGGCAACAGTCAGGGAAGAAGGAGCGCCACCCGGGTCGCCCAGCATGTCGGTAACGTCACCTTCGTTACCAGCGGCGATCACCGAGAGCACGCCGGAAGCAGCAAGATTATCAACGGCCTCATTTTCAGGGTCGTCAATGGTGCCGAAAGTTCCGCCCAGGGACATGGAAACCAAGGAGATCTTGTCGGCGTCGCTTGCCTCGGTGTTGTGCTTAGCAACCCAGTCAAGAGCCTGCAAAGTCAGACCAGTGGAGCCGCCGTTGTCGCCGAACACCTTGAGCGCGTAAACACCAGCCTCAGGTGCGGAACCTGGGCCGATGCGCATGCTCGAAACCTCGCCGTTGGTCAGCTTGGTGTAGTCGCCACGGAAGGTGGTGCCATTGCCGTTGACGCCGAAGCCCAATGCGGTGCCGGCAACGTGAGTGCCATGGTGGCCGCCAGGGCCGTCGATCGGGTTCGGGTCAGGGGCTGCCTTGGTCACTGGCTTGCCGTCAGCGCCGGCAGAACCGTAAGCCGCACCTGCGAAGTCATAACCGCCCTTGTACTTGGTAGGGTCGAGGAGGCCCTTGAGGGCTGGGTTGGTCAGAGGGTCCTGATCCTGTGCCTGGTAGGCCGTTTCGTAAGCAGTAGCAGTGCCTGCGCCGCCGAAGTCAGCATGAGTGAAGTCGAAGCCGGTGTCGACGATGGCCACATTCACGCCCTTGCCCGTCTTGCCGGTTTGTGCCCAGGCCTTGACGGCGCGCGTGAGATTATCAGAATTCTTATTCGTTGGGCTCTCTGGGCCGCCGGCCACGCTCAGGCCTTGAGCATCAGGGTCGCCCACCACCGAGGCAGTGTGCTGTGGCAGCGGAACGACGCGAACAACCTGAGGGTTGCTGCTGGCGAGCTTGGTCAATGCCAGCGCATCTGCTTGAACCGCGAGGCCGGAAATGGCGTAGCTCGTGGTGTACTGCACTTGTGCGTTCGGGTCGAGCTTCTTCAAAGCTGCAGCAACCTGGTCAGCAGTGCGGCTGGCTTGTGCGGCCTGGCTCTTTGCTGCCTGGTTGGCGCTCTTTTCCTGTGCGGCCGATGGGTTCTGGTTGCCGTTGAGTTTCTCTACCTTTTGCTCAACACCAGACTTCTTGGCAACTTGCACGAAGGCGAGGGTCGGGCCTTGCGCATTGCGAATCTTGGAGGAAACGTAGCCCTTTTGAGCGACGAGTTTCCTGAGCGCTTCCTGAGAACTGAGCTGACTGCTGGAGTTGGCCTTGGATGCAGATTCGGCAGCTGTAGCAGTTCCTGGAAGAGCAGCGAACATGGATGCGGCAGCGAGCAGCGCAATAGTTGCTGTTACTGGCCGCGAGTGTGGTCGTTGACTCATACTTCTCTCCTCAATATTTCAACTCTCCGCTGAAGCCGGTGCGATAGTGCAGAGCTCAAGCGGCGCGTGAGCCGCAGTGAGTAATCGCTCGCTTCAGTGAATTGTTTGAGAGTTTAGAGAGAATTCGCTAAGAATTTGCCCGGTTTGGGGTTCAGCTTTGCGTATAAATAAGGCGAACGCGCATCATTGCAACATTTTCACTTTCAGATTTTCAGGAAGATGTTACATGCACGAAAAATAACGTATCGAACCGGTTATCAGTCTGGCAAATAACCACTGGCGAAAGTGTTCAAAATACCGGCCAGCGCCTGCGCGCTCACAGTGCAGGTGAGTTCTTGCTCACTGCCAGCCCGTTGTTTCCTGATAATCTCAGGTCGACACGCCTAATAGAGGCATCAGCGGGGAACACGTGGGGGTAAAGTAAGGCGGAGCGATCACGCGAGGTGGCCTGCGCTAGGTGCCCTGAGTGTACCGAGTGCAAGAGCCTCCGTGCTCAACATCTACAGGAGGCGAAATGGTTTCATTCGTTGGCTTGACGACGGCTAGCGGCCTGATGCACCTTGCATCGGCAAAGCAGCCAGATTACCCGACGATCGAGGACTTCCTCCCCAAGCCAGCCCTATTCGCTGGCACACCGTTCGCGATTAACCGCATCATCTTGATCCGTATCATCCTCACCGTCGTTATTCTGGTGGTTCTGGGCCTTACGGCAAGCCATGCGAAGCTCATTCCTAGCAGATGGCAGTCCGTTGTTGAATATGGTCTCGATTTCGTCCGCGAAAGCATTGTTTACGACGTGATCGGCAAGGAGAAGGGTAAGCGTTACGTTTCGACGATTACCACCATCTTCTTCTCCATCTTCATCTTCAACTTGGGCGCCGTCATCCCGTTTGCGAATATGGCTGCAACCGCGACGATCTGCGCACCTCTTGTTTTTGCCTTGTGGTCTGTATATAACTACTGGGCAGCTGGAATTAGGGCTCATGGATTGGGTGGCTTCTTGCGCGAGGAACTCTTCCCTGCCGGAATCCCCTGGCCAATCTACATCCTGCTGGCTCCGATCAATTTGATCGAGATCACGCTGATTCGCCCGTTCTCCCTGACAGTTCGACTCTTCGCCAACATGCTCTCTGGCCACTTGCTGGTCGGCATGTGCTTGGCGGCGACTCAGTTCTTCTTCATCGAGACCAATACCAAGATCTTTGCACCATTCGGTGTGCTGACCCTGGCAGGCGGTATGTTCATGACCTGCTTCGAAATCTTCGTTGCCGGCCTGCAGGCGTACATCTTCTCCATTCTCACGGCAAGCTACATTTCGATGAGCTTGGGTGAGGAAGAGGAAGAAGAGGATAAGAAAGTTTCTCAGGCCGCTCAGCCTGCTGCTCAACTGGCAGCTGTTAGCGCTTGAGATTATCAGTACAACTTTTTCCGGCATGGCCGGAAAGGCCGGTTTCACCGGCACCGAAAAAATTTTCCGGCACTGTGCCGGGCGAGGAGCAAAGCTCCTCTTTTGTGAGAAAGGGAAACAATGGGTATCGCTACTCTCGCTGCTGTCTCTGGTAACGTCGACATTCTTGGTTACGGCCTCGCTGCTCTCGGCCCAGCAATCGCCATGGGCTTGATGACTGCTAAGGCACTGGAGTCCACCGCTCGTCAGCCAGAGGTTGCTGGCCAGCTGCGTACGCTCATGCTTCTGGGCATCGCATTCGTCGAGGTTCTCGCCCTTCTGGCATTCGTTCTGTGCTTCGTCAAGTGATTTGCCCTCAGGGTTTATTACGAAAACGACGAACAATAACGAACGCTAAAGGAGGATGCTGTGCTGACACAAGCTGCGTCCGGAATTGACTTGTTCCTTCCGGAAACATATGACATTGTCTGGTCGCTGGTCATCCTCGCCATCCTGATCTTCTTCTTCGCCAAGTTCTTCATGCCGAAGATGAACAAGGTTCTCGACGAGAGGGCCCAGCGCATCCAGGGTCGTATGGACCAGGCAGAACAGGTGCAGAAGGAAGCTGAAGAGCTCAAGAGCGAATACGAGCAGCGCTTGGCCAACGCCAAGAGCGAAGCTTCTCATATTCGTGAAGACGCTCGCGCTGAGGCATCCCACATTCGTGAAGATGCTCGTTCCAAGGCTGACTCTGCTGCAAAGCAGATGGCTGCCAATGCTCAGAAGGCTGTGGAAGCTCAAAAGCTTCAGGCTATGAACGCTTTGCGTGATGAGCTTGGCCAGATGGCAACCGACCTTGCTTCCAAGATCGTTGCTCAGCATTTGGAAAATGATCAGGCCCAGTCCGACATGATCGATTCCCTCTTGGATTCGATGGAAAAGGACCAGGATTCGGCGCAAACCAGCACGAAGAATAACCAGTGACGTTAACGAGCTTCAAGGAAAGGAGCAGACATGCGCGGTGAAACCTCGCAATTGTCCGATCGCCTGGCAAGGGATCACTTTGCAGCTTCCCTGGAACAGCTCGGTGACGGCTCACTGAAGGTGGGCACTGAACTGTTTGAACTCTGCTCGCTTCTGGACAACAATCCAGCACTGGAAGATAAGCTCACCGACCCCTCTCGCTCGGATGATGAGCGCGCGGGTTTGGCTCGTCGCATTTTGAACGAAGCCCATGCCCACCCGCTGACCTGCGAGATCGTCGATGACCTCGTCAGAAGACCATGGAGTCGATTCTCTGATATTGCTAACGCAGTAGAAGACTTTGGAGTTGACGCCATGATGTATGCCGCTGACGCTCGTGGAACAACCAAGATCATTGCTCTTGAGCTGGCTTGGTTGCGCAGCTCGATTTTGAACCTTCCTCAGGTCAGAGCCAATTTGTCCGACCAGACGGTGGATTCGAGCGTGCGTGTGAAGTTCTACGACACGATCTTTGGCAACTCTGGTCTGCATGAAATCTCTGACATGCTCGCCAGGCACGCCACCCAAGACCTGCGCAACCGCCGTTATGCGGATACTCTCTCCTGGATGATCGTGAAATTGGGTCATCATTTGCGTGAGCGTGTGGTCTCGGTTACTTCTGCTGTGGCTTTGAGTGAAGAGCAGATTGCCAGGATTAAGAGGATCTATGCGGCGAAGTTGAACCACAAGGTCCATGTGAACGTCATCGTTGATCCGAAAGTCATTGGCGGCTTGAGAATTCGTTCCGGCCGTGAAGTGACGGATACCACCGTGGCAGGTCAGTTGAATAACCTGCGCGCGAGCTTTGGAGTCAAGGCTTGATGAGCCTGACTGATAATCCTGAGAAATGGATGAGCTCAAACGGTGAAACTAACGCGAAAAGGAGTGATACATGGCTGAACTGACCATCAATCCAGCCGACATCAGGAAGGCCCTGAACGACTTCGTCGACTCCTACAAGCCCTCGGATGCACCGACCCAGGAGGTCGGCCACGTCAAGACTGCAGGCGACGGTATCGCCCATGTGACCGGTTTGCCGGGCTGCATGGCCAACGAGCTGTTGACCTTCGCTAACGGCGTGCAGGGTCTGGCCTTCAACCTGGAGGAACGCGAGATCGGCGTGATCGTTCTCGGCGAGTTCTCTGAAATCGAAGAAGGCATGGAAGTGCGCCGCACCGGCGACGTTCTGTCCGTGCCAGTGGGCGACGCCTTCTTGGGCCGCGTGGTGAACCCTCTGGGTCAGCCAATCGACGGCTTGGGTGAGATTAAGGCAGAAGGTCGCCGCGTTCTGGAAGCTCAGGCTCCAGACGTTATGCACCGTAAGTCCGTGACTGAGCCTTTGCAGACCGGCATCAAGGCCATTGACGCTATTACGCCGGTGGGCCGCGGCCAGCGCCAGCTCATCATTGGTGACCGTCAGACCGGTAAGACTGCTCTGGCTCTCGACACCATCATCAACCAGAAGGCTAACTGGGAATCTGGTGACCCGAAGAAGCAGGTGCGCTGCATTTACGTGGCTATCGGCCAGAAGGGTTCCACTATCGCCTCGGTGCGTTCTGCTCTCGAGGATTCCGGTGCTATGGAGTACACCACCATCGTGGCTTCCCCAGCATCCGACCCAGCAGGCTTCAAGTACATCGCGCCATACACCGGTTCTGCAATCGGCCAGCACTGGATGTACAACGGCAAGCACGTTCTCATCGTCTTCGATGATCTGTCCAAGCAGGCAGAAGCTTACCGCTCTATTTCCCTGCTGCTGCGTCGTTCCCCAGGCCGTGAGGCATACCCGGGCGACGTGTTCTACCTGCACTCTCGTCTGCTCGAACGCTGCGCCAAGCTCTCTGACGACTTGGGTGGCGGCTCGATGACTGGCCTGCCGATCATCGAAACTAAGGCAAACGACGTGTCTGCATACATTCCAACCAACGTGATTTCCATCACCGATGGTCAGATCTTCTTGCAGACTGATCTGTTCAACTCCAACCAGCGTCCAGCAATCGACGTCGGCATCTCCGTTTCCCGAGTTGGTGGCGCAGCTCAGGCAAAGGCTTTGAAGAAGGTTTCTGGAACCCTGAAAATCTCTCTGTCCCAGTACCGCTCCCTGCAGTCCTTCGCCATGTTCGCTTCTGATTTGGATGCCGCTTCGAAGGCACAGCTGACTCGTGGCGCTCGCCTGATGGAAATGCTCAAGCAGCCTCAGTTCCATCCCTTCAGCATGGAAGAGCAGGTGGTGAGCATTTGGGCTGGCACTCACGGCAAGCTCGATGACGTCGACTTGGTCGATGTGGCCAACTTCGAATCCCAGCTGCACGCTTATGTGGCTTCCAACACCAAGGTGATGGACACCATTCGCGAAACCGGTGATCTCTCGGCTGAAACCGAGAAGCAGCTGGCTCAGGCTGTGGATGACTTCCGCGCAACCTTCATCTGCCATGACGGCCGCCCACTGGTCGACGCCAAGCAGCAGGTTCAAGAGCCAACTGAGGTTCGCCAGGAGCAGATCGTTCGCCCAAAGGCTGACGATTCCAACGCCTCTGCTGATCGTTCTGCTGCAAAGGAGAACTGATCCATGCCATCTCAACTCGCACTGAAAAAGCGCATTGCATCCACAGAATCTCTGGGAAAGATCTTCAAAGCTCAGGAGATGATCGCTTCTTCGCACATCGCCAAGGCTCGTAAGGTCGCCCTGGATGCAAAGCCGTATACGGATGCGCTCAACGACGCGATGCTGAGCTTGGTCGCCCACACGGATATCGATCACCCGATTTTTAGGCAAGAGCCGGATAACAACCATGTAGCGGTTTTGGCAATCACCTCTGACCGCGGCATGGCCGGCGCTTACACTCCGAATATTCTGCGCGAAACAGAAGGCCTGCTCGCCTCTTTGGATAAGCAGGGTAAAGTTCCACAACTGTATGTGGCAGGCCGGCGCGGTGTGAGCTACTACAAGTACCGCAACCGCGACTTGGAAGGCACCTGGGAAGGTGAATCCGACCATCCTTCTGTCAAGCTCGCCAGTGAAATCTCCTCCAAGCTGCTGGAAGCCTACATGCGCCCAGCAGTGGAAGGTGGTGTTTCGGAGCTGTACATCGTCTACACCGAGTTCGTGAACCTCGTCGTCCAGAAGGTGCGCGTGCTGCGCATGCTGCCGATCGCACTGGTGGACGATGAAGGTGGCGAGATCAGAGACCAGATCAACGGTAAGAAGATCGAACACCGCCCAGTCCCGCTCTACACTTTCGAGCCGGATGCCAAGACGGTGTTGGATTCCGTGCTGCCGTTGTATGTGCAGTCTCGTATCCACGAATGCTTGCTGACCGCTGCCGCCTCCGAGACGGCAAGCCGCCAGAACGCTATGCATTCCGCCACGGATAATGCGAACAAGCTCATTGATCAGCTCACCTTGGAAGAGAACCAGACTCGCCAGGCGCAGATCACGCAGGAGCTGACCGAGATCGTTAGCGGCGCCGACGCGCTGAAGAAGAACAAATAAGGAAGTGGAGCATCATGGCTCAAACAGCTGTTAAGCAGGATGCCACCGAGGCCACGAAGCAGGAAGCTTCGGAGGAGAACAAGAACGCTTCTAAGGGCCGCATCGTCGCTGTACAGGGTTCTGTGGTCGACGTTGAGTTCCCGGTGGGCCACATCCCGGATATTTACAATGCTCTGAAGGTGAAGCTCAATCCTTCCTCCAAGGAAGAGGGCGAGCAGCTTCAGACCATCACCCTTGAGGTCGAGGAGCACATCGGCGACTCTGTGGTGCGTTGCATCGCTTTGAAGCCAACCGATGGCCTGGTCCGCGGCTCTGTTGTGGAGGATACCGGCAGCCAGATCAGCGTTCCAGTTGGTGATGTGACCCTGGGCCACGTTTTCGACGCTACTGGCGACATCCTCAACAAGAAGGAAGGCGAGCAGATCAAGGTGACCGAGCGCTGGAACATCCACCGCGATGCCCCAGCCTTCGACCAGCTCGAGCCTCGCACCCAGATGTTCGAAACCGGCATCAAGGTGATCGACCTTCTCACTCCATACGTTCAGGGCGGCAAGATCGGCCTGTTCGGTGGTGCAGGCGTGGGTAAGACGGTGCTGATTCAGGAGATGATTCAGCGCGTTGCTCAGAACCACGGTGGTGTGTCTGTGTTCGCAGGCGTCGGCGAGCGTACCCGTGAGGGTAACGACTTGATCGGCGAAATGACTGCTGCAGGCGTTATCAATAAGACCGCTCTGGTGTTCGGCCAGATGGATGAGACCCCAGGTACTCGTCTGCGCGTGCCGCTGACCGCTCTGACTATGGCAGAGTACTTCCGCGACGTGCAGAACCAGGATGTGCTGCTCTTCATCGATAACATCTTCCGCTTCACCCAGGCAGGTTCTGAGGTGTCGACCCTTCTGGGCCGTATGCCTTCCGCAGTGGGTTACCAGCCAAACTTGGCAGATGAGATGGGTGCCTTGCAGGAGCGTATTACCTCCACCAAGGGCCACTCCATCACCTCTCTGCAGGCTGTGTACGTCCCAGCAGATGATTACACCGATCCAGCTCCAGCAACGACCTTCGCTCACTTGGATGCAACGACCGTTCTTTCGCGTGATATCGCCTCTCAGGGTATTTACCCGGCAGTAGACCCTCTGGCTTCCACCTCGCGAATTCTCGACCCTCGTTATGTGGGCAAGACTCACTACGAGTGCGCTAACCGCGTGAAGGCTATTTTGCAGCGCAACCGCGAGCTGCAGGACATCATCGCCCTGATCGGTATCGACGAGCTGTCCGAAGAAGATAAGACCACTGTGAACCGCGCTCGTAAGATCCAGCAGTTCCTCGGTCAGAACTTCTACGTGGCAAAGCAGTTCACTGGCCTCGAGGGCTCTTACGTCCCAGCAGATGAGACGATCGAAGCCTTCACTCGTATTTGCGACGGTGTGTACGATAAGGTCCCAGTTCAGGCCTTCTCCCAGATCGGCGGCATCGAGGACCTCGAGCGCAAGTGGCACGACATGCAGAAGGAATACGGTGAGTGATGGCAGACGATTCCGTGAAGGCCTCGCGCAAGCAGTTTGACTTGAACCTCGTGGCTAGTGATCACCCGGTGTTCACGAGCCCGGCGAAGTTCGTTGTCATTCCTGATGTCGCTGGTTCGATGGGCTTTTTGCCAGGGCATGAGCCTGTGCTGACCATTTTGAGAAAGGGCCGCGTGCGGATTGTCGATGCTGAGGGTAACCGTCACTTCTTCGACGTCGATGGTGGTTTTGCTTCTTTCGACGAGAACAAGCTGACTGTTGCCGTTCCGCATTGCTCTGAGGAGCTGCATGCCGCTCACACTTCTGCTGGCGAGCAAGCTTGAGTAGAGGCCGCTACCGGTACCTCTCGCTGGGCGGCCTCGCGGGCCGTTTAGCTTCTCGTGCGGGCCGTTTGGCCTGAGTTTGTGGCACTTGAGCCAGTTTTTAGCCTCTCTCTTCGGGGAGAGGCTTTTTAGTGCTCAAGATTATCAGTGCAGTTCATCGGCTCCTTTTGGCGTGTGCATATTCGCTGGCCTCGCTAGCCTAGAGTGCATGCGCATCATTGTTGGAGTTTGCGAAGCTGAATACACGGGCCGCCTCAACGCAACCCTGCCGAGGGCGAAGCGAGTGCTGATGATCAAAGCCGACCAATCAGTGCTGATCTTTTCCGAGCTGGGCTCGTATAAACCGCTGAACTGGATGGCAGCTCCGTGCACGATCCACGAAGTGACAGCCGACAACAATGACGACGAGGACTCGGTGACTCGTGACGACAATAACTCGGAGAGTGCCGAACCGATCGTGACTTTGCGCGTACAGGCAGCCAAAAGCGACGACCAGCTGGTGATTCGCCTCTTTAGCAAGGAAAGCGACCAGACTTTCGACCTCGGTCAGGACCCTGGCCTCGTCAAGGACGGTGTGGAAGCGCATCTGCAAAAGCTTTTGGCCGAGCAGATTGAGCGCATTGGTGAAGGCGCGACTCTGGTGAGGCGCGAATACCCGACGCCGATTGGGCCGGTCGATATTATGGCGAAAAATGCGCAAGGCGAGAATGTGGCTATTGAAATTAAGCGCCACGGCGGCATTGATGGTGTCGAGCAACTGACGCGCTATGTGACGATGCTGAACAAGGATCCGCTGCTAGCGCCGGTGCATGGCATGTTCGCGGCGCAGACGATCACCCCGCAGGCGCAGACTTTGGCGCAATCTCGCGGGTTTGCGACCTTGATTTTGCCGTATGACGAGATGAAGGAGCAGCCAGATTCCGCTCTTACGCTGTTCTGAGGTGAGGCGCTGGCTAAAGCCACACTTGTGCGCATAAAAAAGCGGCCCCCGAAGGAGCCGCCACAATTTTCAGTTGCGATGAAGCGCGGTGATAATCTCAAGCGATGCCGAAGGCTTGAACTTTGCCGCTACTGCGCGCAGCTGTCAGTTCGCCGAGAGAATGTCGACGACGAAGACGAGCGTCGAGTTGGCCGGGATCTTGCCGGAAGCCTGGTCGCCGTAGCCCAAAGACGGTGGAACGACGAGCAAAACCTGCGAGCCGACAGTCTGGCCAGCCAAGCCCTGAGACCACCCCTTCACCACCTGGTCGAGGGAGAACTCAGCGCTTTGGCCGCGAGTCCAGGACGAATCGAATACCTTACCGTTGAGCAGCCAGCCGGTGTAGTTGACGGAGACTACAGCATGCTGAGAAACCTTCGCGCCCTTGCCCTTGATGAGCGGCTGAACGACGAGCTTGTCGGAACCCTTGTAGCCGTTCATATCGATGCTTGGCATGCCGTCCTTGGCGAGCGTCACCTTTGGCAGGTCGGCTGGAATGTCGCTCACCTTGTCGCCCTCGGCGCGAGTGAGGTCCTTCTCGGCGGAAATCAGCTTCATGACGGAAATGTAAGCGTCATCAGAGTTGGCCGAGCTGGTCTGCGAGCCGGAGGAGGAGCCTGGGATTCCCATGGCCCACATGTCGCCGAGCTTGGCGCTGAGGAACAGCTTGCGGTACTCACTGCTAATCTGCTTGGAAACTTTAACCGTGCAGTCGAGCTTCTTGGTGGAGAAAGTCTCAGAAACGGCCTTGCCGGTACGCGCGTTCACCACGTCGGAGTAGAAGCAGAGGCGCTGGCCATCCTTGACGGCGGCACCCTTACCCTGCTCGAGGGTTGCGATGGAATTTTGCGAGATTTTCAGTGGCTTCTTAAACTCCAGCTGTGGCACGCCCTTCTTGTCGTAGCCCTTCAGCTTCACGCCTTCGAGCAGCGGAATGCCGGAAGCCTTGGCAGCAGCAGCGGCTGGGTTATCGTTGCCGCAGCCGATCATGGCGATGCTCATGCCCAAGGCGAGTACGCCGGCGGCGATACGAGTGATGACATTACGTGATTTCATGTTTTTAAGCCTACTCGTAGGTGTAGCGCAGCAGCTTTTTCTCAGATTATCAACGCCTTTACTCGCTTCTCGGTAGGATAGAAGGTATGAAGAATGATCAGATGAGTGCTAGTGAGGCTGAGACGCAGGTGCTGCGCCCTGTCAGTGAGGCTGACCCTTCCCCCAAGAGTACATCTCACGAGAGCGAATCTCGTGAGGGTGCATCTGGCGAGGAAGTAGCTGCTGAGGGCGCGTCCGCTGAGAGCACATCTGACGAGAGCGCTGACGAGAGCTCCGAGACTGACTCTCGAGAGAGCGCTGACGAGAGCTCTGGCGAAGATTCTGAAAAGGCTTCTGAAGAGGGCGCTGAGGAGGGCGACGCAGAACCCGAGCACAAGCCCGAAACTGTTGAAGAATATCGCGAACTTGAAGAGAAGAAGCGCAAAAAGCGCAGTCTGGGCCTTCACCGCGATGGCGATGAAAGCCAAACACAGAAAAACTTCTGGGCCGACTTCAAACGCGCCCGCCAAGAACGCCAGGAAGCCAAGCGCGGGGAAGGTAGCACACAGCGGCAATCACACCACACTAACCAGGAAGCAAAGAAGGCGAGTGCACGAGCCCGCAAGATCGTCGCTCCAGTGATTGCAGGTGTTGCAGTCGTCCTGGCAATCTTGGGCCTTATTACCCAATTAAGGTGGAACAACGACCCCTGGGCGCGCCCCGAAGCGAGCCTCACCACTCGCTACTCGGTCACCGACACCGGTGTGCTGCCGCTGATCAACAATGCCGTGCAAATTAAGGCGACGAGCAGCAACGACATCTGCGTTGCCCTCACCAGCTCTACCGACGCCGAAGGCTGGATTGCCGGGCAAAAGTACACGCGCATCACCGGTACCAACTCCTGGACGCAGCTGGCCACCCAACAAGCCACCGCACCAAAAGCGCGTAACACCAAGGTTGACGAGCAGCAAGTGCCGCTTTTCAAGGATTTCGACTCTTGGCAGCGCGTCTCCTGCGGCAAACAGGTCACGCTCAACTGGAAGGGTGACAAGACGAGCGCCGACGTGCTCATCATCGACGCCAACCCCAACTCCAGCCTGACCGGTTCGCAGTCTGCCTCGCCGGTGAGCCTGCAGATGAGCTGGATTCGCACCGACCTCAACTCCACTGCACGGCTTTTGTGGCTGCTGGCCGCTCTGGTCGCGCTGCTGGCGGGCATTGTGGCGACGATTTTCGCCCTCGCGCCTCGTCTGCGCCGCAAGCCGAAGCGCCTGGTTGACGCTGAACGCATGCCGGCCAAGATGGAAGGCACGGAGGAGATTAAGGTCGCTGGTGACGACGCTCCTCGCTGGGCGAATGACCACGTGGTGAAGGAACGCAAGCGCGCTCGCCGTCACGTCTCTTCTCATCGCGCTCAGTCCGACACAGGATTATCAGGATTCTTCAAGTCGATTACGCGCAAGCCATCCTCTGCAGCGGGCTCATCTCAAGCTTCGGGTGCGGCAACTGGCCCGAACGTGGTGGATGTTCGCGGCGCTAACTTCGTTCAGCGTATGCAAGAGCAGACGGGTGTGATTCAGCCAGTCTCGATGGGTTCTGCTTCGGCTGCTGTGCTGGGTGCTTCGGGTGCTGCTGGTGCTTCGAGCAGTGCTGCTGGCGGTCACAGTGGGGTAGGTGCTTCATTCACTGCTGCTGATGCTGCTACCACGCAGGTGATGAAGCCGATTAATGCTTCGGCTATCGCTGGCGCTGATGGTACGGATATGGGCACAGGTATGGGCGAGGGCTTCGCCGCGGGTTCGGATGCAAGCGCGCCTATCACAGGCGGAACCTACCAGCGCCCGAGCGACGCAGACATCCAAGATTACCTGCGCAGGCTTTCGGAAGAAAAGCTCGGCACTCAGGGCTTGGAAGAGTCTGGTTTGGACTCCGAGCTGCACGTGTTCCTGCCGAAGGATGACGCGGCTAACAGTGACGCTAATGACGCCGCTACCGATGCCGCCACCGACGAGGTGACCGTTGCAGCCGACGATTCCGCGGCGGACGCAGCCGACGCTTCCGCAACCGGAGAAACCGCAACCGAGGGTGGCTCGGACGAGATGAAGAGCGCTGATAATCTTGAGCAACACAAAACTGACCAGGAGGCAAACAATGAGTAAAGCTTGGAAAACCGGCCTTACCAGCGTCATTGCCCTTGCCAGCATGATGAGCCTCGCCGGATGCGGGCAAATGAGCCCCTCCACCACGACGACTCAGGTCAGCACCGACGTGGTGAGCAAGCCGGCAGTATCGCTGAGCAAGGCCAAGCAAATCGAAAAGGCCATTTTCGACGCGATCGCCGCCGCCGACGAAAAGAAAGATCCAACGCTGCTCAGCCCGCGCGTCACCGGCCCCGAGCTTGCCATTCGCACCAGCCAGCTCAACATCGAAAAGCAGACCAACACGAATGACGCCAAAATGGTCATTCCTCACACCATTCGCCAGCGCGTTCTACCCATCGCCACCGGCTGGCCGCGCGCGATCGTGACCATCACCACCACCACCGACGACCAGCAGTCGGAACGTTTGCTCGTGATGCGCCAGCCCAATGGCCAGCAGAACTACTCGCTGTGGGGTTTGGTGCGCCTGTTCTCCGGCGTGAAGCTGCCGAAGTTTGAAATCCCGTCGATCGGCACTCGTCAGGGCACGATGGAGGATTCTGGCCTGCTCATGACTCCTCGCGAAGCTGTCGCAGCCTACGCCTCGAGCTTGGAAAACCCGACAGGTGACATGCCGAAGAAGTTTAGCGACGACCAGTTCCGCAAGAGCTTGGCGGACCTCGTCTCCTCAGTCGATGAAGGCGTGAAGGCCAATAAGGGCGAACAACACCAGATTTTCACTCCGGATTACAACTCTCTGGCCGTTGTCCGTTCTGCTGATGGTGGTGACCTCGTCATCGCGGCAATTAACTCCGAATGGACGCGCTCAGCAGGGGAGGGCCGCACTTCTGGCCCTGCTTCTGACGCGGAAAAGGCGCTGTTTGGTAGCCAGCAAGCGACGGCGACGATCCGCGTGAACTACACCAATGTGGTTGCGCTCTACATTCCACCAGCTGGTTCGAAGGCGACGATTCAGGCTGTGGGCGCTGAGCGCCAGCCGATTTCCGCTGAAGCGGTGAAGTGAGCGCCCTTGCGCCGCGCATCACGTGAAACAGCGCTGATAATCTTAAGAAACTCCCAAAAAAGAAGGCAAAATGGCAGATAAACAGGAAAAAATGAATGTGGGAATTTCGCTGGCAGGTGCCGTTGACTTGAGCACCGTCGCCCACCATGTTGACGCCAAGCCAGGCGAGGAGGGCGGCGCACCGAAAGCTGGCGGCTACACCATCGACGTGACCACCGAAAGCTTCGAGTCGGTAGTGCGCAGTTCGCAAACCTATCCGGTGCTCCTGTACGTCTGGATTGCCGACGACGACAGGCTTTTCAAGCTCACCGAGGTGCTGCACAAGGCCGTTGACGCGCAGAAGGGTGGCATTCAGCTGGCTCGCATCGACGCCAAGAAGTACCCGGCCATCGCTCAAGCCTTGCAATTGCAAGGTGTTCCGGCTCTCGTGCTGCTGCTGGGTGGCAGGCCAATCCCGATCACTCAGGGTGTTCCTGACGCTGCTGAACTGGAGCAAATGGACCGCGTGGTGGCGCGCTTGGTAGAGCTTGCCCATAAGCAAGGCATTTCTGGTACGGCACCTCACATGGAAAGTTCCGACCAAGATTCTCAGGACTCTGAATCTTCCGCTGCTGACGGTTCGGACGGCTACGGTACCGCCCGGATGGACGCGCAAGCGGATGCTGCACCGGCCGGTGCCGGGGCTTCGGCGGGTGCTGCCGGCGCAACCACCAACGCCAATGTGCCACCAACCCACCAAAAAGCGCATGATCTCGCGGCTCAAGGTGATTTCTCCGGCGCAGCCCTCGAATACGGCAAGGTTTTGGAAGCTGACCCGAGTGACCGCATCGCTGCCCGCGAGCATGCGAAGGCACTCTTGCTGGCCCGCTCTGCTACCGCCAACGTGAACAAGGTGCGCGAAGCTGCTGCAGCCAACCCAGATGACGTGGATGCGCAGTTGGCCGTTGCGGATGTTGACCTGATCGGCGGTTTTGTTGACGACGCCTTCTCGCGCCTGCTCGACTTTGCTGCCAGCCACCGTGAGGCTTTGGATGAGGTGAGGAAGCGCCTCGTGTCGTACTTCCCCATCTGCAGGGATGACGACCCTCGCGTT
>CASERW010000008.1:0-36958 GCA_949290445.1 Aeriscardovia aeriphila
CTCTGGTTATTAGTGAGATCCAGAACTTCAATTGCTCGTCCCATATTCGGGTGGAGACGAATGAAACCATCCTTAGCAAGTTGATCGAGCTGATGCTTCACCGATGATGTTGACTTCAGCCCTGCATCACTGGCGATCTCCCGAATAGAGGGTGGGAAACCATTGCGCTGCATGCGCGTGGTGATCGACTTATAAATCTGCTGTTGGCGAGCAGTCAAGTCGCTGAGTTGCTTGCGGCGAGTAGAACCTGCACCCGTGGTAGCAGAAGTTGGTGTCTGCTTCTGACGGTTGCTTGTCGTATTTGTATTCCTCTGTGGTGTATTCATACTCGCCTCCTTACCGATATGATATCGCACAAGTGTTCGTAAATCAAACAGATGTTCGACTTGACAAAAATCAAAACGCGAGGAAAATAGAACATACGTTCGAAAGAACAAATGTTCGAACGTAAGTGTACAAGCAAGCTGTGCGCTAGTAAGGAGCAAATGATGGATCGAGTTCAGAACATCGCAGATGAAAACGATTTCCGTCATCATCTGCAGGGCAGTTATTGGGCAGTTTTTGCCGCTGTTTTTCTCGTCAGTGTGCTGGCTTTCGTCACTCCTTCAGTACAAGCCAGCCAGCCCGACTTTGTCGCTCAACTGCAACAAGAACCTACGGTGACGATTACTGTTCAGCAAGGGGATACTCTCAGCAGCATTGCGCAACACTACATGCAGTCCATCCCGTCAATCACCGAGCGTACACAGCGCATTATGCTGCTCAACAACATGCACAACAGCACATTGATTGCAGGCCAAACACTCAGAATTCCTCAAGAATAATGAATTCCTATATCACTAGGAGGCTGGAATATTGAGAATTCGTGTCAATTTTCTCTCCTAGTGAAGTGTCAAGGGGACTGACTGTGCCGATGTCGTGTACTCTCGAATATATGCATTGCCCATTTTGTCATAATGCGGACACTAAGGTCCTCGATTCTCGTGCCGACGAAGACGGAGTTGCCATTCGTCGCCGTCGCGAGTGCATGAAATGCCATCGTCGTTTCACTACCATGGAATCATGCGAACTCACCGTAGTGAAACGTGATGGACACACCGAACGCTTCGATCGCAACAAGGTGATTGTGGGAGTTGGCAAAGCTTGCCAATCTCGTCCTATCACCCAAGACCAACTCAAAGAGCTCGGTCGTAAGGTTGAAGAAGAGCTGCGTGCCAGCGGACAAGCGCAAATCCCGAGTGCTGAAGTCGGAAAGGCAATCCTCAAGCCTTTGCGTGACCTCGACCTCGTTGCCTACATGCGCTTTGCTTCCGTGTACCGTGACTTTAAAGACCTCTCCGACTTCGAAGCAGCAATCGAAGAGCTGCGTCAGTACGAGAAGGATAAGAACACGACGCTAACTGCTGGCGCTGACACTGCGACAGCAGATGCATCCGACCCTGCAGCAGCAGGTAAAGAACCAGGAAAAGAGCCAGGAAAAGAACCAGGAAAAGAAGCAGCGTAGCTTCTCAGCCTGAATGTCGCACATACTAAGAAGGGCTTCCCTCTAGGAAGCCCTTCTGTCGTATTGAAGTTATTTGAATGCTCAGCGCATCTCAGAGGTTCACCTGCTCAGCATCCGAGCGAGTACGAACAATCACCAACTGTTGAGTAGGACGAGTCATCGCCACATACAAATCAGCAGCAGCCGACAAGCGCGACGCACCGTTCTCCTCAATCAAGCCAGGCTCGATCACCACAACAGCGTCATACTCCAAACCCTTAGAACCATGAGGATCAATCAGATCAATCTGATCATCCCAATCATCCTGGTTACGCAGACGCTGCTCCTCCTGCTCACCCAACTGCTCACGAATCGCCTTCCACAACGGTTGACGCAACAAAGTGAGAATCGAAGTGTCAGCAATCACCGCAACACGGCCGGTACCATCGTCAGAAACATAACGCTTCACCATCTCGATAATCTGCGTCAAAGCAGAAGGCACCAAGTCATTCGAATTCTCCACCGTCACACGGCGAACCGAATCAGGAATCTGACGCACCGAATGCACCGTCGAAATATACAAACCACGAGAACGGGCATACTCATCAGCCAAAGTCGCCACTTCCTGAGGGTTACGATAATCGATAGTCAACTCGCACAAATTCCACCGATCCTCACCAAACAGCGGGTTCATCGTATCCTGCCAATGGCGAGTACCACCCAAAGCAGAAGTCTGAGCCACATCACCCACAATGGTGAAAGAACGAGACGGGCAACGACGAAGCAACATACGCCAATCCATGGCACTCAACTCTTGAGCCTCATCGACCACAATATGGCCGAAAGTCCACTCACGGTCACGAGCAGCATGAGAAATCAACGACTCACCATCTGCAGTCCCATTCATCTGAGCAGCAAGGTCGGCAGCATTCACCAAACCCGACTTCGCCAAGCCCATCGACTCCAAAGTCTCCTGAGCATAACGCTCCTCAGCGCTCGGGCCCTTCTTCTGGTTGAGCGCAGCAGCCTTATTCGGGTCAGGGCCAATCAGCTCCATCGCTTCATCCAATAGAGGAATATCAGAAACAGTCCAACCGCTGCCCTTCTCACGGTAAAGCAAACGCAACTGCTCATCAGAAAGCCACGGAGCAGCACGCTTCAAACGCTGAGGACGCGCCCACAAAGTCTCCAACAACCACTGAGCAGTAAGAGGAAGCCATGCCAAATTCAGCGTGCGCTGCACCGCCTGATCCATTCGCAAAGATTCACGAACCTGATCCAACTCGGTAGCACTCGGCTGATACTCCACAGCACGCTGATAACGAGCAACAAGAAGCTCCATCATGCGCTCAATAAAAGTCACACGAGCCTTATTGTGCGGAGCGTGAGAATGACGAGCTGCATTCTGCGCCGAAATAATATCCTCAGCAGTCACAGCAATGCGCGTACCGCGCACCGAGATGGTCGGCAGCTGAGAAGGAACGCGTACGCATGCCTTCACCGCATTGTCAATCATGCGGGCCATGCGAGCATCACCCTTGAGCTGAGCAACATGAGGCTCTTCCTCAGCGCTGACTGTTACCCCAGGCAGAAGAGTGGCCATCGTGCGAGAAAGCACACCAGTTTCGCCCAAAGACGGCAGAACTTGACCAATATAATGCAGGAAGTTTGATGATGGACCAACAATAAGCACGCCAGAATGCGCCAGACGCTCGCGATGAGTGTAAAGAAGGTAGGCGGCGCGATGCAGGGCAACAGCAGTCTTACCCGTACCAGGGCCACCTTGCACCACCACCACTTGGTTGAGAGGCTGACGAATAATGCGATCCTGCTCAGCCTGAATAGTGGCCACGATATCCGTCATGAAACCAGTACGGCGGCTGGCCAGGGAAGTGAGAAGAGCGCCTTCACCTGTCAGCGTGCCCTCACGAGAAGCCTGAGTTGCACGCTCGGAATGCACGTTGAGAACCTCATCTTCAATGCCTACCACATCGCGGAACTTCAATGCGATATGGCGACGCTGGATAATTCCCATACGCTCCTGAGCGGTTGCCTCATAGAAGGGGCGAGCAGCTTCAGCGCGCCAATCGGTCAGCATCGGTTCGTGCTCTTCGGTGGAAATACCAATACGCCCGATATAGCGTGAATCACCCTCGTCAGTGTCGAGCTTGCCAAAAACGAGGCGGTCCTGCACCGCACGAAGCTGAGTGAGGCGATCCTCATACATGGCGTTGAAAGAGTCACGCTCGGCCATATGAGTAGGTGAGCCCTTGCCACCTTGAGCGCGAACACCATGAAGACGACTTTTTGTCTGCGCAGCCAGATCGTCAAGCCTGTTGTAGATAGCATCAACGTGAGCTTGTTCTTCTTCGATCTGCGAAGCGTAATCGCTCATGCATCCTCCCTTAAAGCTCGCCTGCGCACGCGAGGTGCCAACGAGTTGTGGTCGTATTTCAAAGCATCTTATTTTAGCTCATCGTGCTGGAAATGGGTTGAGCTGTGGGCATGTTGTGAGTGTCACAACCCACACAGCGGGGGGAGTACTGCCCGATTCGCCACTGAGCCTCCACCAAGGCTTCCATCAAGGCCTCCACCGAGCAGTCACCATTCCCCACTTCATCACCACCGCAGCACGGGATTCGTAAACACAAGAAATTGCAAGCTATCGAGGCGCAGGTCAAGCGTTACCTGCTCGTTAATTGAGCCGAAAAGACCCGCGATTTTTCAGGCCTAAGGGGTGAAAAATGGGGGAGAGTGGGGTAAAGTGGTGGAAGCAGCTGAGGAGAGGGGGAAAATATGGCTGAGCCAATCACGCCACAACCCTCTTCGTCGTACCCGCAGTCCGCTCAACAAGGCCTGCAACAGCCAGCACAGCAAGCTTCGGCCACCGAGCAAGCGCCAGCTCCACTTCCGGCACTTTTGCTCGGCACTTTTACTCCCAAGATGGATGCCAAAGGCCGCGTCGCTCTCCCCGCACGCTTCCGCCAAATTCTCAATGGCACCTTCGTTCTCTCCCGTGGCCAAGAACGCTGCATTTACTTGCTTCCTGCTGACGAGTTCCGCCGCATGGCGCTGAAAATCCAACAAGCGCCCCTCGGCAACAAAGCTGCTCGCGATTACCTGCGCGTCTTCCTCTCCGGCGCCGTCGAAGAGACCACCGACAACCAGGGCCGCGTCGTCATCCCTCCGATGCTGCGCACCTACGCCAAGCTCGACAAGCAAGTGGCGGTCATTGGTGTGGGCACGCGCGCAGAAATTTGGGATTTGCAAACCTGGAACGAGTACTTGGCTGGCCAAGAGGAGGGTTACTCCGAGCTGGCAGATGATGTTTTGACGCAGGTGAGTTGGTAATGGCAGTGAAAAAGAGCATGGCAGCGATTCGCGCCCAACAAACCCTCGCCCCTGCAGCACTCGAGCATGCGCAACAAGCAGAAAAGGTCGCTGACAGCATTCACGCTCCCGTCCTGCTCAACGAATGCATCGACTTGCTCACCCCTCACATGGGCCCTGGCAAGGTTATCGTCGATTGCACACTCGGCTTGGCAGGTCACGCAGAAGCCTTCTTGAGGGCGAACCCAGATTTTCACCTCGTAGGAATCGACCGCGATGAAGAAGCATTGCGCCTCGCTGCCCGTCGCCTCGAGCCTTTCGCGGGTCGCTTCACCCTCGTGCACAATTCGTTCATGCACTTTGAAGAAGTGCTCGACGAATTAGGAATCGACAAGGTGGATGCCGCATTCCTCGACCTTGGCCTGTCCAGCTTGCAAATTGACGAGCGTGACCGCGGCTTCACTTATTCGGCAGACGCACCGCTGGATATGCGCATGGATGTGGAGCAAAAGCTCACCGCAGCCGACATAGTGGCCAACTACAGTGTCGACCAGCTCGCACAAATCTTCACTACTTACGGCCAGGAAAAGTTCGCCTACCGCATCGCCCGAGCAATCGTCGAGCAGCGCGAGAGCGAGCCTATTGAGCGCACATCGCAATTGGTCGAATTGGTGGATCACGTCGTACCTCGTCGCAACCGACCTGCGGGAAATCCGGCCAAGCGCGTATTCCAAGCCTTGCGTATCGAAGTAAACGGCGAGCTGAAGCAGCTGGCGTCCACCCTTCCTCAGATCGCTCGCCGACTGAACATCGGCGGAGCAATCGTCGTGGAAAGCTACCACTCCTTGGAGGACCGCATTACCAAGTCCTTCTTCCGCATGGGCCAGAGCATCGATGCGCCAGCTGGCTTGCCGATCGTGCCTGAGGAGTATCAGCCGTATTTCACTGATCTCACCCATGGTGCACAGCTGGCCGATGAGCGCGAGATTACCACTAATCCGCGTTCCGCCTCGGTTCGACTGCGCGCCACTGAGCTTATTCGCGAAATCCCCGAGCATGCGCATACCGATTTCGAGCAGTGGTTGGAAGGAAAAGGTCTAGGCCTCAAGTCCACAGCACCTCGCAAGTCATCGGTACTAAATTCGTCAGCCCGAAAGTCAGTAAGTCGTGCATCTGGTGGCCAGCACAGGAACACCACAGGTCACAGACGAGAAAACACATCAGCACAAAAAACGAACAAGCAAAGGAGGAGAAGATGAGCAAGCGCCCGGTTGAAGCACAGACCGCCCTCGCACAGAAGGGCCATCCTCTCATCCTGCTCATCTCCTGCATCCTTCTTGCCTTTGTACTGATCACCGCCAACCTCACCATGCGCACACAAATGGTGCAGGATTCCTTCGAAATTAGCTCGTTAAACAACAAGATTGGCACTCTGACTCAAGACGTTCAGGAAAGGCAAACCAGGCTTGACCAGCTCAACGCCCAGCTGCCCGACCGCGCGCAGAAGCTCGGAATGAAGCCAGCAGACACATCCACAACTATCGATCTCAACAGCAAGCCGACCTTTGGCACGGAGGCGCAGTGATGAGAAACGCACAGAATAACAACAAGCAAGGCTACAACTTCGCACGCAGGGTGAGGTGGACTGCTGTCATCGTCGCCGCAGTGTTCGGCATGTGCGTCGCGCAGCTTGTTAATCTTCAGCTATTCTCTAACGGCGGCTACGCGCAAGCTGCAACGAGCCAGCGCACTATTTCCAAGGTGTTGCCAGCCCAGCGAGGGACCATCGTCGATGCGAACGGCAAGATTCTCGCCCAATCCGTACAGCGATATACGGTATTCGCCGACCAGGTTGCTATCGCCTCCTTCAAGCCAGTCAAGTGCACCGGCAACAACGAGGGTGTGTGCCATCAGATCAACGGCAAGCCAGTGCCAGGAAAGGGCGCGCAAGCTGTCGCCGAGATGCTCGCGCCCGTGCTCGGCATGGATGAGAAGAGCCTTGAAGGCGAACTCAAAGGCACGAACCGCTACCAAGTGCTCAAGAAGAATGTGGTGCCACGCATTAAGCGCAACATTGATAATCTGAACATTTCCTCTGTCATTGGTACGGAACTGACCACCACGCGCTCGTACCCGTACGGCACGCTATTGGGCTCGGTTATCGGCTCGGTCAACGACGCTGACGAAGGTGTGTCCGGCGTGGAAAGCATGGAAAACTCGCTGCTTTCCGGCACGAACGGCGCTCAAACCTACCAGCGCGGCGGCTCGGGAGAGATGATTCCGGGTACGCAGACGGTCGCCCGCCCGGCCATCAACGGCGGCAAGGTCAAGCTCACCATCGACGCGGATACGCAATGGTACGTCGAAAAGGCGTTGCGCGATGGTCAAAAGCAGTGGAATGCCAAGTGGGGTATCGCCGTCGTCCAGGAAGTTAAGACCGGCAAGCTCGTTGCCGTCGCCGACACGGATGTTGTCGACCCGAGCGACCATAAGGCCGCGCTGCAAACTTCTCGCGTGATGACCTCCACCTTCGAGCCGGGCTCTACCGGAAAGGTGCTCACCGTGGCAGGCCTGCTGGAAAACAACAAGATCCAGCCAGACCAGCACTTCGTCGTGCCGAACGCTATCGATATCAACGGCCAGCAGTACCACGATGCGACGCAGCACAGCACTCGCCAGCTCACCATCGCCGGCATTCTGCAAATTTCCTCGAACGTCGGCACTCTCGAGGCGAGCGCGAACACGAGTGCTCAGGAGCGTTACGAGTTCTTGAGGAAGATGGGTATCGGAACCTACTCCGGTATCGGCTTCCCGGGTGAGTCTTCTGGCCTGTTGTCTAACTGGAAGCAGTGGGATGGCCGCCAGGAGAACACGGTGGTGTTCGGCCAGGGCTACGCGACCACCGCATTGCAGATGGTTAACGCTTATTCCACTATCGCCAATGGTGGTGTGCGCATGCAGCAGAGCTTGGTGGAATCATCCACAAGCCCGCAGGGAACCACTGTGTCGAACATCAAGAAGAACGGCACGAGGGTGCTTTCTGAGAAGACGTCCTCGCAGTTGATGGACATGATGGAGAGCGTCACCGATGGCCTTGAGGCTACGAAGGTGAAGCTCGCCGGTTACCGCATCGCAGGTAAGTCCGGTACTGCAGAAGTCGCTGACCCTGAGACGCACAAGCTCAGCCACATCATCGCCGACTGGATTGGTATCATCCCTGCTGAGAAGCCGCAGTACACCATCATGGTGATCTACATGGATCCGTCCTATGCTTCTGGTGGTTGGGTTGCCGGCCCAGTAATGTCGCAGATTGGCCAGTTCTTGATGCAGAAGAACCAGACGCCGAACTCTCCAGCTCGCACGTCGTCGATCCCCACGACATGGTGAAATAGACTGGGACGAAGGGAGAACAATGAGTGTTGCTGATATGTTGATGCGCAGGATGACTGTGGGGGATCTGCAAACTCTTTTCTCCATCGAATGTGCTGAAGATGCTCGCGCAGTGACAATCACAGACCTTGCCTGCACGAGTAACGAAATCAAGCCAGGCTGCCTCTACATTCCACCAGCAGCTGAGCGCGACGACGACCACCTTCGCGACGCGGTGACGAGCGGCTGCTACGCCATCCTTCTGCCGCAAGTGTGGCGGGGGAGGGCCAGTACCGACGACCTCGGCATCCCGGTTCTCTTTAGCGATGAGATTGACAAGAAGCTGGGGCTGATTGCCGCCCATTTGTACGGAGAGCCGTCTCAGCAGCTCGCCATCTTTGTGGTCTACGGTATGCGCTGCCACTCTGTTGCGCGCAAGCTCAGCGATATTTTGCATATGCTCGGAAACCCGGTGGGAACCGTGGTGGAAGGCTCGTCTCTCTCGCTTTCGCGTGAGCTGGAAGTTCCGTACCCGCTCAACGCTGTCCATCTGCAACAGCAGATGCAGATCATGGTAGAGGACGGCGCTACAGCAGCTGTGATCGCCGCCGATGAGGCTACTTTGGCTCCGTGGGGGCTCGTCGGTACTGCTATCGACGTGGTGTCTGGTCAGGATAGTGTCACGCAGCTCTACGGTGCTACTTTCTCCGAAGAAACGCATGTTGCCGCTGCTTCGGAGAGGCAGATCACGCAGGTTCTCGTACAATCCGACGGCGCGAAGGTGAGGGATGAGGCGGCGCGTCAAGCCGTGTCGATGGCTCTCGCAGCTGGAATTACGCCCGATTCCATCTCCCAAGCGGCGTGGGTTTCTCATGAGCTGAACTAAAATCGTAAAGGCTAAAAACCAGACTTTCGCACACCAGTGTGAACCAGCCTCAGGCTGGAACAAGGAGGACATATGCTCGCTCTTGACATTGAGGAGATCGCACAGGCGCTGGACGGCACCTTTGTTACCGGCCGCGAACCAGTTGACATCTCCCAAATGTATGTGACATCCGTTTCGACCGATTCTCGTGTGACGAGCGACCATGGCCTTTTTGTAGCAATCAAGGGTGAGCACGTCGATGGTCACGACTTCTTGCAGTCAGCCGCCCGTCACGGCTATGTGGCGGCTCTCGTTGACCATGAGGTCAAGCTGCCGGAGGCTCACGACACACCTTCAGATTCTCAGCACGAAATGGATCAGGGGCTGCAGCGCGAGGATAACCCACAGATTTTGCAGATTCTCGTTCCTGACACGGTGAAAGCTTTGGGCCAGGTGGCTCACCTGAACCTGGAGCATCGCCGTGCCCTGCGCTCACCATTCACCATCATCGGCATCACCGGTTCAGTGGGCAAGACCACCACGAAGGACCTCACTCGTGCCCTTCTGGCAAGCCGCGACAACACAGTGGCTCCTCAAGGCTCGTTTAACAACGATATTGGCCTGCCCCTGACCGCAACTACGGTGGATGAGCGCACTCGTTACTTCGTGGCCGAGATGGGTGCTTCGGGTATTGGCGACATCGCTCGCTTGACCGCTATTGCACGTCCGGATGTTGGCGCAGAACTGCGCGTCGGCACTGCTCATGTGGGTGAGTTCGGCTCAGTGGAGAATATTTTCCTCGCCAAGAGTGAGCTTGTGGAAGCGTTGCCACAAGAAAGCGGCATTGCCATTTTGAACGCTGACGATGAGAACGTCGCTCGCATGCAGGATAAGACGCAGGCGGCTCACGTGCTGTGGTTTGGTATCACGAATGCCACGCACCAGGCTCAACTGGATGTCACTGCGCGCAACATCAGCGTTGATAATCTTGACCGTCCGAGCTTCCAGCTGCTCATCGAGGGAAAGCTCGCCGGAGACGTGCACCTGCAACTTTCGGGCAAGCATCATGTGATGAATGCGCTGGCCGCCGTGAGTATCGCTCACTGCCTGGGCTTGCCAGATGAGCAGATCGTGCGCGTTCTCAACTCGCATATTCCGCTGTCTCCACATCGCATGTGTGTGCGCGAGGTCGAGGTGAACTCGCAGCGTTTCACCGTTTTGGATGATACTTTCAACGCGAACCCTGATTCGATGAGGGGCGGTATTGAAGGTTTGGCTTCCTTGGGCGACGAGAATTCATACCGTGTTGCCGTGCTGGGCCCGATGCTCGAGCTGGGTGAGGAGAGCGATGAGCTGCACCATGAGGTTGCTTCTCGCGTGTACTTCGATGGCATTGATAATCTCATTGCGGTCGGTACGCCAAGCTTGCCTGAAGCTGACCATTTGGCCGACGCCTATGTGGAAGGCGTCCACCAGGCTGCTCACGCTACTGACATCCCAGTGAACCCGACGAAGGCTCGCCGTCATGGCCCGTTCTCGCTAACTCGCGTCAAGGATGCCGACGAAGCGTACGCGCAGATGATGTATGTGTTGGAGAAGCATCCTCACGCGCTGTTTTTGCTGAAAGGTTCGCATGCCGCAGGATTATCAGCACTCGCTGATCGCCTCCTTCGCCATGCTGTCACTTCTACTGATTCTTCTGCCACACCAGCTGCTGGTGTGAACCAAGCCTGAAAGGAACAGGATGAAAGCTCTGATCATCGCCCTTGCTGTATCGACTCTCTGTTCCTTCGTCTTAACGAAGCTCACCATTGAGTTCGTCGCAGGCCACCATCTGGGCCAGTACATTCGTCAGGATGGACCAAAGTCGCATTTGGAAAAGCGCGGAACTCCCACCTTCGGCGGAGTGGCAATCATCCTCTCCATCATCATCGGTTGGGGTGCGAGCGCGATCTTCCGCTATCTGAGCTTCAACTCTCTGCCGTCCACCTCGGCATTGTTGACGTTGGGCTGCATGGTGGGCTTTGGCTTGATTGGCTTCGTCGATGACTTCTTGAAGGTGGCCAAGAAGAGGAACTTGGGTTTGACTATTCATGCCAAGCTCATCTTCCAAATTGTGATTGCCACTGCTTATGCTGTTGCCGCCATTTTGCTGCCGACGAATTCACGTTTCCCTACGGCCAATATGGCGATCGCTTGGATTGAGCATCCGCTGCTGCATTTGGATTTCGCCGGTCGAGTGCTCGGTGTGATTCTCTTCGTGGTGTGGATGAACTTCCTCTTCGCCGCATGGACGAATGCGATTAACTTGACCGATGGCTTGGATGGTTTGGCTGCCGGCTCGACGATGATCGCTTTCATCGGCCTGGGCTTGATGGCCTTCTGGCAGAGCTATCACGTCACTGGATTGCAAGATGTTGGCTTGACGTATTCGGTTTCCGACCCTCAGGATCTGGCTATTATCGCGGTGTGCGTGTGCGCATCTTGTTTCGGCTTCCTGTGGTACAACGCTAACCCGGCTAAGATTTTCATGGGCGACACGGGTTCTCTGGCTCTCGGTGGCTTGTTCGCTGCGATGAGCGTGAATATGCATATTGAGATTCTCGCTGTCGTCGTCGGTGGCCTGTTCGTGTTGGAAACCCTCTCGGACGTCATTCAGATCGCTGCCTTCCACGGATGGCATCGTCGCGTGTTCAAGATGGCTCCTCTGCATCATCATTTCGAGCTATCTGGCTGGTCGGAAGTCACTGTGGTGATCCGCTTCTGGATGGTGGAAGCTGTGTTCATGCTCGCTGGCGTGATCCTGTTCTACCTCGATTGGCTGGTGCGCTCGGGCCAGCTGGGCTAAGCGCGAGGGGAGTAGTGGCCCGCGGCCGGTTCGAGCGCGCAGCTCGCGAGCCGGACGCGCGCAGAGGCCCGCTCCTGTGGTTAAGCTTGTAGTGGTAATCTCCGATTCTGCAGGAAAGAAGGAATTATGGAGCAGATGATTGGTGGTTACGATTTCTCCGGTCAGCACGTGCTGGTTGCTGGCCTTGGTAAGTCGGGTGAATCTGTTGCTCAGCTGTTGCGCCAAGCGCAGGTGGCTGTCACAACCTACGATCAAAAGAAGCCAACTGCCGATGTGAGCAGCGCCGCCGAAATCCCATGGGAGAAGATCACCCTCGTCGTCACCTCTCCTGCATTCCCACCATCCTCCGATTTCTTGCAAGAAGCGGCTCATCGCAGCCTGCCAATCTGGTCGGAAGTCGAGTTTGCATGGAATACCCGTACAGAAAGCACTCAGCTTTCCGCCCCAGCCCCCTGGATCGGCATCACTGGTACGGATGGCAAGACGACCACCACCGAAATGATCCACGCCATCTTGCAGGCCAATGGCTTCAACGCTCCAGCAGTTGGCAACATCGGCGTGCCGGTTTCCCAGTCGGTCCAGGATGCCAGCGCCGACCACTTTGTTGTCGAGCTGTCGAGTTTCGCCCTACATTACACGAAGAGCTTGCAGCTGGACGTCGCCGTGTGGACGAATGTGTCGCAAGACCACCTCGATTGGCATGGTGGCTTCGAAAACTACGCACACGATAAGTCCACTGTTTTCCAGCGCGCTCGTCACGCCATCATCTTTAACGCCGAAGACCCAGTTGTTTCCGCCTACGCTTCAAAGGCCGAAGTGGCCGCCGGTTGCGTGAGGGTTGGTTTCACCACCAAGGCTCCAGGTGCCAACCAGATCGGCGTGGAAGGCGGTTGGGTTGTTGACCGCTCCTCGCTGCACGAGGGCATTGAAGGCGCGGAAGATGGCCGTATTATCCGCTTGTCGAGCTTCGCTGACCAGTTGAAGCGCGCGGATGGAAGCGTGTACACCCACCTTTTGGAAGATGCTTTGGCAGCTATTGGTGCCGCTCTCGCTCAGCATGTGTCGCTGGAAGCTATTCGCCACGCTTTGGCAAGCTTCACCCTCGACCCTCACCGCATTGAGCTCGTGGCCAGTTACGTTCCTGAAGGTGTGGAGGCTCAGCGTGCGATTCGTTTTATTGACGACTCGAAGGCCACCGATATTCTCGCGGCTCAAGCTTCACTCGCTGCCTTCCCTGATAAGTCAGTGATTTGGGTGTGCGGTGGTTTGGCGAAGGGTGCTACCTTCGAGCAGTTGGTGGCTCAGTTCGCGCCCAAGATGAAGAAGGCTTTGGTGCTGGGCCGCGATAAGGCTCCGTTTACTGAGGCTTTGCAGCATTCGCATATTCCGTATGAGGAGGTTGATCCTTCTGCTAACCCTGACCGCAGCCAGGGTGGTGCTGAGGTGATGGCCAGAGTTGTGGAAGAGGCCGGTAAGCTTGCCCAGCCGGGGGATGTCGTTTTGCTGGCACCTGCGGCCGCCTCGATGGATGAGTTTTTGAATTACGTGGACCGTGGCAATCAGTTTGCTCATGCAGCTCAAGCGTGGGTTGCTCAGCGCTCCTGATTACCACTACACTGGCTCGGTACTGGTAGGTTTCTGACAGGCTGTCGGCCGCTTACCGCAAGCCTGTCAGTGGGGTTGGTCTTCGTGACTGAACAGCAGCTGACACCTAGCCAGTAGGGAAGTGGCATAACGGCGAGAAGGAGTGAGGCATGCCGACATTTCAAAAGCCGACGAGACGCCAAGATCACGCATCTCGCCGCGAGCAGGAACATCGCACCATCATTGGTGTGACGGGCAACCAAGAGCCCCATTATGACGCTTTCCAACGCGCCCAACGCCGAGCGGAACGCAATGCGGGGCGGCGTACCATGCGCATGCTCTTTCAAAGCATTGAGTTTCAGCATGCCATGATGCTCGCCAGCGTGATAATCTTGGTCGGTTTCGGCCTGGTGATGGTCTTCTCCGCCTCTTCGGTGGACCTCGTGGCGCTGGGCTTGAAGCCGTGGTCGATGGTGGTTCGCCAGTCGATGTTCGTGGTGATCGGCGTCTTTGGCGCAGTTTTAGCGTCGCGTTTAACTGTCAAGGCCATCAAAAGATTATCACCGTGGCTTCTTGCCCTCTCCATCTTCTTCCAGCTGCTCACCCTCACGAAACTGGGCCGCGCTGCAGGCGGTAACGTCGGTTGGATTGCGCTGGGTCCAATCAGCTTCCAGCCTGCTGAGTTGATCAAGCTGGCGCTCTGCTTGTGGCTGCCGGTCACGATTATCAACTCGCGTAAAGAAAAGACTTTGTGGAAGCGCTATGGCATCGCGGCTGTTGCGCTTTTGGTCAGCGTCGGCTCGATTGCTTTGGGCCACGATATGGGTACGGCTAGTGTCGTGGTGATCATTGGCTTGGCAGCACTGCTCTTCGGTGGCATGCCGATGTCCGTGTTCTACGTGATGGGAGGCCTCGCCCTGGTTGTCGGTGCGGCGGGCGTTCTCACCTCAGCCAACCGTATGAACCGCGTGTTCTCCTTCCTGTCCTGCTCACCAAAATCGGGTAAGGCCGTGTGCTACCAAACGAACCATGGCCTCTTCGCTATTTCCTCGGGCGGCCTGTTCGGCTTGGGTTTGGGTAACTCTCGTGAGAAGTGGAGCTACCTGCCGGAGGCCACGAACGACTTTATTTTCGCCATTATTGGTGAGGAAGCTGGCTTCTTAGGCGCCATCTCGGTGCTGCTGCTTTTCGCCGTGCTGATCGCCTCGATGATCCGCTCGTCTTTACTTCTTGAGCGCTTAGATTATCAACGCTTGATGCTCTTGTGCGTGGTCAGTTGGATCAGCGTGCAGGCTTTGGTGAATATTCTCGTGGTGCTCAAGCTCTTCCCAGTAATGGGTGTGCCTCTGCCGTTTGTTTCCTCGGGTGGAACGTCCATGGTGGTGTGCTTGACGGCGATTGGTGCGTGCTCGCGCATGATGATGTCGTCGCTAGACGACAACCCGGAGGGCGAAGGCATTTTCGTTCATGCGCAGGTGCTGCGAGCTCGTAAGTCTTCTGACGGCAAGTCTTCTCTCAGCAAGCCGGCTTCGCGTAAGGACGCCGCTCGTCAGGCTCGCTCACTTCAGCGTGTTGAACGCGCAAACCGCCCAGCTCAGCGTAAATTCTCGTGGCGCGCGACTTCGGCTGACAAGCGTTCGGCTCGCACAGCTTCCGCGCGCATGGCCTCTTCGCGCCGCACGTCAGAGCGCTCTGCGAAGTCAAACGGCGAAGGAAGCTCTGAGCGCAAACAGACGAGGAGAGTGGTGAGCAGCTCGAGCACGCAAGAGCGGGCGAATCACCAGCGCTGATAATCTTGAGGCATAGAGACCTTCGTATTTGGCGATTCTGTTAAATTGCCAACGATAGCATCGCGTTTGCACTTGCGTCTGCCTACTATCAAAGCAGAAGGAGGACGCATGAAAACTCAGGAAAAGGACAATAGCACGAATAGCACGGCCTCTCAGGCTCACGCTGGCAATGATTATCCTGTTTCACTCGTCTTAGCTGGTGGCGGCACTGCAGGCCACGTCAACCCTCTGCTGTCGATCGCTCAAGCCATCCGCGCCCAGCGTCCTCAAGCACATATCTCCATTTTGGGCACGTCTGTGGGTTTGGAAGCTCGCTTGGTTCCGGCGGCCGGTTTTGAGCTCACAACTATTGAAAAGGTACCTTTCCCGCGCAGTGTTAATCTTGATGCACTGAAATTCCCATACCGCTGGATTAAGGAGCGCAAGGCCGTCTCCCACCTGCTCAGCTCGAGCCATGCCGATGTGGTGGTCGGAGTCGGTGGTTACGCGGCGGCTCCTGCTTATGTTGCTGCTCATCGTGCCGGTCTGCCGCTGGTCATTCACGAGCAGAACGCCCGCGCTGGTATGGCGAACAAGTTGGGCGCTCGCTGGGCTCAGTTTGTCGGTACGGTCTATGACGACACAGGATTACCACAGCAGCCTGAATCTTCGGATGCTCAAGCTTCCTCGGCTGCGCAAGCTGGCCAGTCGACTGAAGCTTCCCAGGGCACTCAAACTTCCCCGGCTTCTCCCGCCTCTGTACACGGCGTTCACCGTGTCGGCCTTCCTCTGCGCCAAGCAATCGCCCAGGCCTGCGAGAAAATCGAGAACGACCCACAATCTGCCCGCGAAGAGTCTGCTCGCGCGCTCGGCCTTGATCCACACCGCCCGATCGTTCTGGTGACTGGCGGCTCGCTGGGAGCGCTGTCGCTCAACGAGGCCATCGCCGGAGCTTGCGACGCTTTGCTCGAGCACGCCCAGGTGATCCACCTGACCGGTAAGGGCAAGCTCGCCCAGGTTCGCGAAACGGTCACGCGCATCGTCGGCCGTCAGCATCTGGCTGGGCTTGGGCAGGACCAAGCTGGCCAGGGAGATTACCACGCTGCCGAATACCTCGAGCATATTGAATTGGCGTTCCTGTGCGCTGATCTTGTGGTGTGCCGTTCGGGTGCGGGCACGGTGTCGGAGATTGCAGCACTGGGAATCCCAGCCGTCTACGTGCCGCTGCCGATTGGCAACGGTGAGCAGAAGTTCAACGCCGAGCCTGTTGTTGAGGCGGGCGGTGGCATGCTCGTTGACGATAAAGATTTCACCTCGCAGTGGGTGTCGAAGAATTTGATGGAACTGTTGGCTGATTCCGCGCGTTTGCAGCGCATGCGTCAGGCCGCTGCCAGCTGGGGTGTGCGCAATGCGGCTCAGGTGATGGCGTCGACCATTTTGGCAATTGCCGATGAGCATTACGCTCGGCTGCATGCTTCAGCAAATGCAGCGAAGTGAGTGGAATCGACGGGTTTATAAGCGGTTTTCAAGCGGTTTTCGAGCAAGGAACGGTATTTATGGTTGATGAGGTTGAAGCACGTCCTCTTCCTGCGGATGATTCTTTGGCACAGGTGAAAAGTTTTGCTGATTTGGGCCGCGTCTGGTTCATCGGTATCGGCGGTTCGGGAATGTCCGTTCTCGCCCAAATGTTGCACGAAGCTGGCGTTCCGGTTTCTGGTTCTGACCGTACAGCTTCCCACTATACTGAGCATTTGGAGAGCATTGGTATTCCTGTTACCATCGGTCAAAAGCCTCAGAATATTCACGATGTCGATACCGTGGTGTGGAGCTCGGCTATCAGCGCGGATGCTCCGGAGATGCTCGAGGCGCGTCGTCAAGGCTTGTTGCTCGCTCATCGTTCCGACATTTTGGCGCTCTTCCTGCGCACGCGCAATTCGATCGCTGTAGCTGGTACGCATGGTAAGACCACGACGAGCTCCATGCTCGCCACGATTTTTGCTAACGCGCATGCTGCTGGTGAAGTGGCAGCGACTGAGGATGCTGCAGCGGCTGGCGAGGCTTCCGCAGCTGGCGATGCTGCAGCGGCTGGCGAGGCTTCCGCGGCTGGCGATGCTGCTTTCGCTGACCCAAGCTTCGCTATCGGCGGCTCGGTGAAAACCGCGCATGGCACCATTCCTGGCGGCCATGTCGGTACCGGCTCGTGGATGGTTGCTGAAGCAGACGAGTCCGATGGCTCGTTTGAAAAGTATCGTCCGCTCATCGGCGTGGTGACGAATGCCGAGGGTGACCACCTTGACCACTACGGCACGGTGGCCCACTATCGTTCCGCATTCGCAGCCTACATTGGTCACATTCAGCGTGCCGTCGTGCTGTGCGGCGACGACGAAGGCGCGCGCGAAGTGTATAACTCGCTCGAGCCTCGCATTCAACAGCAGGTGTGGGTGTATTCCACTGATAATCTCGAGAAACTCGGCTTGCCTGGTTTGAGTGAGAAAAATTTTGTTCAGATTGTCACTTCGCAGGAAATGGTTGCCGACAAGCCAACCGAGCATGGCGGAGTCGAGGAAACGCTCACGGTTCGTATCCCGAGCTCTTTGGTCGATGGGGGAGCGCAGGTAAGCATTGGCCTGCACGTGCCTGGCATTCATAACGCGCGTAACGCCACTGCAGCTCTCACCGCGGCTTTGCTGGCGGGAGTGAGCCTGCCTGGTGTGGTGCATGGTTTGGAGAGCTTCTTGGGTGCTGCCCGCCGCTTCGACTTCCAAGGCGAGGTCAACGGTGTGAGCTTGTACAACGATTACGGCCATCACCCTACTGAAGTTGCCACCTTCTTGCAGGCTGCGCGCCGTCGCTTCCCGCACTCCACTTTGCGCGTGCTCTTCCAGCCGCACACCTATTCGCGTACGCAGACTTTCACCAAGGAGTTGGTGGATGCTCTCGATATTGCTGATGACGTGTACCTTTCGCATCTGTTTGCAGCGCGCGAGCTGGCCAGCGACTACCCAGGGATTAGCACGCAAACGCTCATTGATGAAGCCAAGAAGCGCGGTATTGATGCGAAGTTCCACTACATTGACGACATGTATGAAGCGGGTATTGCCATGGCTCATGCCAGCCATCCGGGCGATATTCTCTCCACAGTGGGTGGAGGAGATATCAATTTGGTGAATCCGACCATTCTTGACGCTTTGCACACACTGGATCGATAGACTCGAAAGCAGCTGAAGAGAAGGAGTGCCCATGGCGCGGGAAATTACAGGTCATGCAGGAGCGAAGAGACGGATTACGTCTTCACTTGCTGCACGCTCTGCAATCACCGAAGAGGATCAGACCACTGAGCACTCCATTCAGTCTGCAGGCCGCCTCAGCACCTCTGCACGCAAGCTGAGCGCGGCTTCGCACTCCGATGATGAGCCTTCGGCTCCTACATTCGCTGCTTCGCGCCATTCCCGATCGCTCACCGGCTTTGGTGACCCGCGCAAGCTCGCCCATTCCAACGGCATTATGCAAACCCTGGCCGAGCAAGCTCAGGGCAAAACGGGGATTTTTACCCCGTCCGCACACCATGAGGAGCTTAGCGAAGCCGAACAGTTGGCCATCGACAGGCGCAAGACGTCCTTCAAACGCGCAGCTTTCGTGGTTGCTGGAGCAGTTCTCCTGCTTTTCATTGCTTGGGCTCTTGCCTTTTCCCCCGCACTTCAGGTGAGCATGAAAGATGTTACTGTGAAAGGCACGAACCAGTGGGTGAGCGAACAGCAGATTCGCACAGCCATTAAGGGCCGTCTTGACCGCTCGCTTATTCTTATTCCGAGCAAGGAATTGAAAGAGCCAATTGAACAGATTCGCACGGTTGATGAAGTGAAAATTGAGCGCACTTTGCCTCACCACATCACCATTCATGTGGTGACCCGCACTCCACAAGCCGTACTGAAGGATGCTTCTGGCAAGTTCACCGTTGTCGACAAGAACTCGGTAATTATGGGCGAGGTCAAGCAGCCGATGAGCAATGCTCCGGTGATCAGCGTCAACGAAGTGAACCAAGCTTTGCGCACGGATGCTATTCAGCAAACGTTGAAAGTGCTGTCGGCCATGAACCCTGAACTTCGTGCCAATATGAGCGAAGTGAGTGCGGCTACGCGCGATTCGATCAGCACGAAAACGAAGGATAACTTCACCATTGTGTGGGGTGACGCTTCGCAAATGCCACTGAAAATCGATGAAGTGAAGCACCTTCTGGGAAACGAAGGGGCGATGGGTGCCAACACTATCATCGATGTGTCAGCGCCCGATCGCCCCATTTTGAAGTCCTAATGCTGGCTGGTAATCTTAAGAAATTCTTGAGATTACCACTGTTCAGATTCCTCTGTTATTCGCATCGGCTGCCAGTGTGTTGACGGCTTGAAGCATCTTGTAGTCGAAGATCCATGGGCCAACGAGAATGAGGCTTCCCAAAACTTTCCAGCCCCAGAAAGTGCCTGCGGAAAGCATGCGAGGGTAGCCGCGGCTTTGCAGCGCATCACCGACACGATCGCTGAAGCCATGCCACCACACCAGAGGGTAGATGCCCAAGGTCAGCCAGCTGAAGAGGAATACCATGAGCAGGTAGCTGTGGGTTTTCTTGCCGTCGCGCGGGCTGCAGATTTCGTTGACGTCGGAGACGATGAAGTACATGACGACGAGGCCATAGATTCCACCGGTAATGAAGTTCAAGAAGAACCAGGCGACGAAGCTGCGGTCTTGCTTGAAGAAGCGGCGAATTTGGCCACCGTTATTCGAGTAGGGTGGTGCTGCTTGGAAGCCTGCACCTTGCTGGTAGTTCTGGTAGCCTGCGCCAGTTTGGTAGGGCTGGCCGTTTTGATAGGCGTTACCTTGTTGATAGCCCGTGCCTTGTTGATAGCTCGTACCTTGCTGATAGCTGGTGCCTTGCTGATAGGCAGGGCCAGATTGGAAGCTCGCATTCGCATAACCGTTGGTATTGGTGTAGCTCGCATTGAAATACGTGCCGTTCGTGTACCCATTTGCAGTGGCATATGTGCCAGTAGGGTTCGTGGAGTTCGGCTGGGTAGCGTCAGCTGCAGGCTGCTGCTGAGTATTTGCCTCAGCGTTAGTCTGCTGAGTGTATGCCTGTTGCTCTGCGGGAGCAGGCGTTGGGTTCTGCGGGCCTGGAGTCTGGTCGTTTGGCCCTGGCATTTGAGGTGTTGGGTTTGGAGTACTCATAATCGTCCTTCGTCCTCTGAGCGAATTTCTTCAATTGTATGGCCGATCTTGTGCATCAGCATAGAGAAGTGATTAAACTGAAGGAAAATACTGAACAAGCTCTGAGAGGAGCTACCATGAGCACTCCTAATCCGCAGCCAAAGCCAAGCGAGCAGCCGAACCCTGACGAGCAGCAGAACTTGGGCGAGCAGCCTCAAGCCTATGAGCAGCAACAAGCGTACCAGCAGCAATACGGCGCGCAATACCAAGGTCAGTATCAAGGCCCATATCAGGGTCAAAACCAACAGACTGATCAGGGTCAATACCAGCAGCCCTATCAGGCTCAGTACCAGCAGCAGTACCAGCAGCAGTATGCGGGCTACCAACAGCCGTACCAGAATACTTACCAACAGCCGTACACTGGTAATCAACAGCCATACCAGCAGCCCTATCAGCCGCTTCCTCACTCCAGCAAGGCCATTGCGGCGCTGGTGCTGATGATTATCTCCCTGCTCATTTGCTGGCTGCCACTCTTCAACATCATCTCCATCGTCTGCGCGATTGTCGCAATCGTTCTGGGCAAGCAGGCGATGCAAGAGACCAGCAGGCCACCATTCCCACGTGGCCGTGAGATGGCAGGAACTTCCGTCGCTTTGGGCGCCTACTCGATCTTCTTCGCCGCATGTGTCGACGTGATGGTCCTCATTATGGTCGCCGCAGGCATGTCCGGCGCAGACACTCGCTTCACCTCGCCTTACAGCTTCTTGGATACGACTAAGAGCATCAGCGCTGAGGTGAAAACCACACATCCGGCCATGATCTTTTGGACGGATGGCGAGAACGTCGGCTCGTACACCATGCGGGAAAAAGGCAAGTGGACCCGCCATTTCGCTGACGACGGCAACAACCATTACGCTGTCATCGCCATCGCTGACCCCTCGGCCATTCAAAACGGCAGCATCAACTTCTCTTTGGGTTGCTCTTTGAAGGAAGAGGAGCATGAGATTACCACTTCGCGTATCTCTTCTCCGACGAATTACGTCTACTGCTCGTCCTTGACGGAGAAGGACGTTCCGATGATGAAGCGACTTCTCAAGAAGATGATGAGAAAAGACCGTTTTAGCTTACAATCATATGCTTAGTTAACGTCTGTGGAACGTTGGAATCACACGGATTGAGACGATTTAGCGTTTTAGCTCACGGTCATAGTTTTCGCTCATTATTGTGCGTCAATCGTATGCGAATTGTATGCAGAGCCAACAATCTGATCTACTAACCGCGCAACATCCTGTAAGCGATTAGGCCAAAAACTGGCGTAGATATCAAGCGTGATACTCGCCGACGAGTGCCCGAGCTGCTGCTGGAGTGTTTTGACGTCCGCGCCAGCAGCGATAGCAATGCTCGCGTATGAGTGCCGGAGACTATGGATCGTAAAACCCTGCCCATCAAGGTGAGCCAGTTCGAGCGACGGATACCACACTCGGTTACGCCAATTCATGAGATCAACCGGTTTACCCTTATGCGAGAGAAACAGGAATTCACTGCCATCACGACCTGCTATCTGCTCGCGCAACGATGGTGCGAGAAATCGGGGGATCGCGATCACTCGCGTTTTACCGTTTTTCGGTGGCGCGAGCACAGCCCTCTTATTCTCTACGTGAGACCACGTGCGACGAATCACAGCACTACTCAAGTCCTTGCTCAGGTCACTGATCCGGAGTGCTAAAGTCTCATCAATACGCGCACCCGTATACGCTTGGAACAACACGAGCAAACCATCGGACGACGTGCCGACCTTACTTGCCGCCTCTGCTATTACTTTGATTTGCTCGGGATTCAACACTGTCATCTGCGGTTGCTCTGGCTTCGGGACAGTAACCTTGCTCGCAGGATTCTCTGTAATCCACCCGTTCTTAACCGCATACGTAAGTACTCCGGAAAATACGACTTTCACAATGCTCCTGATTGAGCGTGGTGAAAGAGTCTTGATTTTCTTCTTTCTGCCTGGGGCACTCTCGTATGTGCCAGCAGCAAGAGTGTTAACCCACTGTTGAGCTTTCTGCACGGTAATCGCGTTTAACGGCTCACCCGCCCACGTTGGTAGCACGTAAAGTTTGAGCTCCAGCTCATAGTGTGCGATCGTACTTTGCCGGACGTCCAGCTTCGAGCGCATCCACTCCCTCGCCACGTCCGCGAACAATCGCTGCCCCTGAGCTGGATCATGGTATCGTCCGCGCCTCACATCATCCTCCATCGCGGCTGCAAAAGCGTCCGCATCCGCACGAGACTCGAATGCTTTGACCGCCTGACGCTTCCCGCCGTCCGCAGTGGGCTGGTACCATCTGCACCGCCATCGTTTTCCTCGCCCATATCGTGCGAGTCTGTATTCTTCAGGCACACGAGCCTTCAACGGATCATGAGACTGGGAAAGCGCTCGCCTCACCCGGCTAGGCGCATCCTTACGAAGCCACAAGTCATCAATCATCACGCGAGACATAATGTGCCCTTATCGATTGTTTTTGCGTCGTCCCCACTCACAGAGTGCGAACAGAGTTTCTTCCAGTCGTTAATAAGTGATGGTGTGACACCTAAGTCACAGGCAATATGCCACACATCGGTTCCGTAAATTTGCTCGGAGAGCGCGTACTCGATCGGGTCGATAAGTAATAGTGCTGTTCTCCTGCGGCATCGCGTTTCGTTGAGACCACCGTTTACGCCGAGGCATGTGGTATCCCCGTAGTAGGCGTGGGTGAGCTCATGACAGAGCGTGCAGCGCCGTTGCGTGTCAGAGAGCCCTGGGTCAAGCCAGATAGTGTCATTATGCCAGTCCCAAATACCACACAGGCTGTCAGGCAAAGGGTGATCGAGGACACGGAGACCTCGCGCGTCAGCCTCATCGTAGAGGTCTTGGAGTGTCGGATTGAGGGCGCTCACTCTTCCGGCGTCTCACTTTCCGCTCGCTTGTTTGGATCATGGTTAGCAGCAAGCTCTGCCCAGTCAGCCGGAAACTCAGGATCAGGACGAGGATGGGAGAGCTTATGGACGAACTCTAGTTCTTCTTTCTTCTGTTCGGCTGGATTGATCGGCTTTATCAGGCGCTGACCATCTTTGACATAGATTAGGTGTGCAGCGACTGTCGATGAGGCAGGCATCTGTTCCTGTTCTTTTTTAGCGATTCTCTCTCCTTCAGAGATGATGTCTGATGGATTTTCATCGAGTGCCTCGCAAAATGCTTCAAACGCATTGAGGTCAATGGTTCGCTTCCCCAAGAGGATTTTTGATAGTTGCGATTGACTGATCCCCATCGCGGCAGCAGCCTGAGCTTGAGTGACGCCATGAAAAGCCATTCTCCCTTTCATGACTCGGGCTACCGCTTTCCCAAATGTTGAAACTGTCTCCATGAACTCAATTATGCCAGCGACACGCCGAATAGTACAGAATTTGACACAGGTAGTTCCACGGAACTATAAATAGTTCCCGTGAACAGAAATAGTCTCAACAAACTTGTCATCGCTAATGTGCGTGCCGGGCTGGGCATTAGACGCGAAAGCATTAACCACGCTTCGGCAAAGATCGGGATTCCGATCACGACCTTCAAACGGCGATTGGGCAATGCAAGCCCGTTCACGCTCGATGAGGTCGAGAAAATCGCACAGCACTTTGGTGTCAATGCCGCAACATTGATCTCCAACTCATTCCCATCGGGATCCGTCGCATTAACTGCGACTTCAGACAACAAAAAGCCCTCTGCTGGCACAGAGGGCAATGAGGCAGAAATCGACCCCCTTGGTGGGCGTCAAAAGAAGGAAACCACAAATGAGTGACGTGAGGACTGCTACTCGCTGGAGTTTGGCTCCGAATCGTGATCTGAAGATTATCGGTTACACGGCAGCTGACCTCGAATACATGACGGGCATTAGCAAAAACACGTTTAACACGTGGCGGTACGAGGGTCGAGGCCCGAAATACATGCAAGTCGAGGGCAAAAAAATCATCTACCCAGTCAAGGAATTCAACGAATGGTGGGACAAGCAAAAGCAAGAGGGTGAGTGATGGAGCCTTGGAGTCAGCAGTGGTGGTGAACTGCCCACGACTGCCATCTCTATCACCGGCAAAGACCGCGCTACCGCATCAGCCTACCGGATCTCCTCACCTATGCCACCAAGCATTCCATTCGCTGAACTTCTCAGAAAGAACGGTGACACAATGACACTCCTACATACAGACTGGAATAACTATCAACCGTTACCAACCACAGACTACTCCGCCTGCGCAGCCACCTACATGGCTCTCTTCCGCAACCTTGCCACCTACGACAACAGCATGGTCGACCTCGTTTCTGATAGTCGCCTGCGCATGAGCCGAGCAGGAAACATCATCCGCCTGCTCGAATGGAACGACATCCCCGACCAACCATTCCACTCCAAAGAAAACACCATGCTCGCACCCGCAGGATGGCAACTGGCCATCAGCGACATGAAAACAGGAGACCTGCGCTACTGCCCAGAAGACCAGCACTACTACGTGCGCGACAGTGACACCAGCGTAGAACACAGCGAAACTGACCTCGCCCTCCACCCGCTCAACAACGGTCGCCTCCTGCTCAACTCATGGCACCAAATCAGCAATCTCCAAGCCGAATACAACATCAAATACAACAGCAACGATGACCGTCCCGCACTCGCACGCACGATCCTCTTCGAACTGCAACGCACCAGCATCTTCCCACCCATCCACGTTGGAGTAAGAATCGGCAACAGCCTGTGGATGCGCACCGCGAGTGGAATTAGCAAAATCACCACCACGAGTACAGAAATTGCAGTCACCCAAAACTTCGACTACGAGCCAACCTACGCGCAACTCGCCTACGCATACTCCGTCTGCCATTGGCTTACCGCCGACAACAACTCGTGCGACAATCTCATCCGCATGTTCGCCACCCCATGGCTCGAACAACAAAAAATGAGCACCTACATTCTCTCCGGAGACGGTGGTGACGGTAAAAGCCTCCTGTGCAAATGGCTGATAGAAAACCCTCTCGGCCACACCCGCGTATACCCGAGCTTATCCATTACCACTGTGTGTGCACCCTCCTCCTACGACCTCGCCCGCGTCAGTGCCGTCCATGGGATGAACGGAAAAGCATTCGCCATCGACGATGAAATGGGAGTCCTCGAAGAAGCACACCTGCCCTTCCTGCGCATCCTCTCCAGTGGAGGAACAGTACAAGGGCGAGCAGTAGGACGCGCCTACGAACAAGTCACTCCTACAGCCACCATTGTCGCCTGCACAAACAACCCCATCCCCGTGTTCGACAGGCCAGCAGACATGCGCCGCTTCGTCCTCATCCAAATGCACTCCAACAAGGGGAGAAACCCGGACGCATACCACAACCTCGAACTGAGTCTCCACGAGCCCAGTTTCGTTGCTGCCTTCTACTACCTCTCCTGCGAATACTGGCGCACCAGCCACCCGTGCGTGGGAAAGAAAGTCACTTTCACCCCACACCGCAACATCGATGATGAAACCAGTTGGCTTATCAGCATGCTGATGGACGACTCCAACGGAGTCTTCTGCTCCCGCTTCCAAGACGAGTTCCGTCACAAAGCATCCCTCGTCGCCAACGAACAATTCGGCATCCGCACATCGAACAAGCGCGTGACCATCAACGGAATCAAAACCCGCGCCCGCATGTACGTTATCGACGACCCCGAACGCTTCGCCATCGGAGTACAAGCCATCACCGAACGCGACCACACCTACAAACCCGACTACACAGCAGAAGACCACATCCCCATCCTTCCCACCACCGATCTCTACCCCTCCTACGTTCCCCAACCCAGAGAGGCAGACGAAAAATGAGTGAGAAAGACAAGGAATTTCGTAAAACCGGAAAACATCCCACACTTGACAACTGGCAAGACTTCGGATACTGCAACCACATGAGCCTCGGACTCATGAAAGCATTCTTCGGATCAGCCACCACCAGGAAAGTCAGCAAATACGACCGTCGCATGAGAAAAATCGGACGCGAAATGTGCTCCATCTGCCCCGTATGGGCACCCTGCCTCGCCAACGCCGTCATCCACCCGCACAAAAACGGAAACGACCAATGGGCAGGCCTCAACCTCGGAGAACGCCAAATCGTCGCCCGCATGCTCATCGACAATGGCATCGACATTAAAAACCGGGCTATCCCCGAAAAAGAACGCATGATGCGCATCGTCATGTACATTCGCGAACACCCTGAAATCAGAGAACTCGCCATCCTCACAGAAAGAGAAAAATGGAAAAAATACAAAGCACACGCGAAACCCTCAGACGGAGAACAACCCACTCTCTTCGATGACAGCAACCTCACCACCACACTCCTTCCCAGCGATAAGGGAGAAGAAAAGAGCAGTGGACTAGAAGATGCACCAGTCATCAGTATTTGGCATCACGGCATGCCAGAAGAAGAACCCTACCTTCTCGAGAAAGAAAATGATGATGAACAAGACGACTGACACTACAGATACCAGTGAAATCCCCACCATCCCTCACGAAAACGCTTTACAGAGAGCATGGCACAGAACACAATCCTACTATCACACTGTCGGAAACGATATCCTCCTCCTCGTATCCGAACACCCCTGGATCAATCTCCTCACCTTCCTCATCGGAGAATTCTTCGTCATCCTCGTACCCATCCTGCCACAACTGCTCATCCAAACCATCCTGTTAAGCCTCCTCGTCTTCACACCATGGATCCTCCTCCTCGTCAAAGAAGGATTCCACAAACCCGTGGATATCACGAGCATTACTCTGCCCTTCCTCAACCTCGTCTTCGGCATTCTCATCGGATTCCTCCTCATGCTGATCGCCATCAACCTCTACTAAAAACAGTGACAATTGTGAAGGAGACTCACATGGACAACGACATCCACCACACTTTTCTCGTCCTGCTCGACTCTCACCCGAGTGAACAACAGTGGTATCTCACCCTCAGCGAGTACCTCGAAGAAAAACAACTGAAGGAAATACGAAAGAACTATCTCGAACTACTCAACATGAGCGACTATTGGAAAAGCATGAGCAGAGGAGAACAAGTATCCTTCTCTCGAGATTGGGGTACCGACTGCCTCTACCTCACCGCACTGCTTTACAGTCCACTGACCCCCTCTCGTTATCTCAACACACTGTCCTCCTGTGTGATTGCTCTCGACGGATTCAGTCTGCATAAAGATTATCTTGACTTCTGCTGGCATGTGAAAGCGTACTATCCCAGCGATAACCTCCCCTTCGAAATTCTCAGCGTGTACCAGCAGATGAGCAGTGAAGAAGACGAGAATGCCGCTGAAAAGCTGTTAGGTGACCTCGCTGAACTCGCCAGTATGGTGTACTTCCACGCCTGCCACAACCAACACCTCATCGAACAATCACTCCAGAAAGAAGACCACCAATGATACCCGACTGGATCATCTTCATCGTCTCCCTGCTCGTCGTCCTCTGGGCGTTCAGCAAAGACAATATCCGCGCCTATCGTGCCCATAAAAGAAGAGAAAAACAATCTCCACTAGTGTCCCAGCACAGGCAAGGACATACAGCCCCAGCTCCCAGCCGGTGGATGCACAGGGACAGTGAAAAACAAGAGGATCTTATCGATATTAGTAATCCGACCACCACAGAAAACGAGGAATAACAATGTCTTTTCATGAATTTTTAAGCAGTGTAGTTTCTCAGGAGAGTCTGAGTGTCATTATTATTTCTTTCCTCTGTTGCTCTCTCATTATTGCCCTTTTCTCCTTATACAAACTGCTCATTTATTGGGATAGAGGTGATGGAGGCATGGTACGTCAGAGTAGGATCGAGTTATTGACAAGTGTAACTTTAGCGGTTCTCTCCCTCCTGGGGTGGTGGTTAATCAACCCGTAAACTAGGGGGGGGGACAATGTCCTTCATTGAATTGCTTATCCTCCTGCTTATGCTCCCTCCTGTCATAGCAGCACTTTTAATACTGTGCATGCTCGTCGTAGATTGGGCGCAAGGCCGATACTTATTACTTAACTTCTTGTATAATTGGAACAAGGAGAACCGTATCAAAGGAATTATCATGATCGAAGAAGAAAACATCCTCCACTCCACTCCTGAAACCACCGTCGAACAATCCCCAAACACTCCCACCAAGAAGCGCAGGATTATCATCGCCAGCACCATCGCCGCTGTTCTCGTTCTCGCAGGTGGAGTGACGGGTGGTGTTTACGCTTACCGTCAGCATGAGCATTCCCAGGCAGTGAGCGCGTGCATCAAAACAGTCACACCGTTACAACAGGCAGTGAGCAAACTGACCACCGCCCAGACGGGCAAAGACACAACCGAACTCGTCAAGCTCGACGTGAAGAAACTCGCAGACAAAACCACGCACGACAAGCTCGCGGAAGCAGTCAAACCAGTCAGTGTAACTATTACACCCTGCACCACAACCCTGAGCACAGCCCAGTTGACCGCCAACACGGGCAAGAATAAGCGTGCACTCACCCGCATCACAACCGCCACCCGCAACCTCACCACCGCAGTAGACAAGCTCGTCGCGTCACGTACTCTCCAATCCCGCAACCTGCTCACCGCTGAAGTGAAAAGCGGCAAGCAGTTAGTGAAAGACTCTCAGGGTAAAGTTCAAGACCAGAAAACCCTCGACCAGTTAAACACTCTTCTCACCCAGTCTGACAAGCTCGTGAAAGACAAAACCGCCGACTACACCAAGTTGGACAAGCAATTGTCTGAACTGAAGAAGGCGGAACAGTCAGTACGTGATTCTGTGGAAGCAAAACGCAAAGCTGACGAGGAAGCCGCCCGCAAAGCGGAAGAAGCACGCCAAGCCGCCGCCGCACAAGCCGCACAACAAGCGCAAACCTACCGCGCACAAACCTACCGTGCACCCGCACAGTCTTATCGCGCGCCTGTTCAAACCTACCGTGCGCCAGCACAGTCATATCAACAGCCCGCACAAAATAATGGTGGTGGTACAACAAAGAGAATCGGTGGGTCAGAAGGCAGTACCTATCAAGGAGAAACTCGGCCAGCCACTCCTGAAGAGATGTGCATGATTACTGGCATGTGCCACTAAAAGTTGTTTCGTTTCCTCCTCTTCTTCTTTCTTGTTTATTAGTGGTGGTGTTTTTTGAGAGGTCACGGTGGTGTGGCCTCTCTTTTTTGTTAGTGAGCGTATCTTTTCTTTTTTTCTCTGGTTCTGTATTTTGCCCTTTCTCGAGCCTTATGTGACTGGTCGCATGTTTTAGCTTTGGTTGTGGTGGTCTGGTATTTTCCATTCCCCATTTTCAGTTTTCTCTTTTTATCTAGGAGTGTTGGCATGAAGAAGAACAACAGAAAGGCTACTCAGCTAAGGGTGATGCTGCGTTGAAGAAACGTGGCAGTCGCTTATCACTCACTGAACAACCTGTTTGGTGAGAAACTGTGGTTTCTCGTTTTTCTTCATGAAGGAAAAAGTTATCGCGCAGAAAGGAAGAGAAGAGGCATGTCTCTTTTACAGCGATTACGCAAACATTGGCGAGCGGGTATCGCTACCATCATTGCGGGCAGTATGCTTGCGGGTGGTATGACTGCCGCATTTGCTGGTGTTGGTACTGGTACCAGTACGGGTGATGGTGTGACCATTATCGGTAATGGTGGTGTTCAGTATGGTTGGTACTACAAAGAGAGCTACGGTGGGTTAAATGATGACACGGTGAGGCATTTCCTTGATGAGAAGGGCTTTCGCAGAGGTGGCGGTTCTGATGCTCTCATCAGTCATGCTGTGAATCAAGCGCGAGATAGTATTAAGGCTCGTTCTGGTGGTCAGTTGAAGAACCCTCGTATTGTGGGTATTGCCGTGATGCTTTGGGATAAACCTGATAATGGTGGTCTTGAATTTAACAATGCCACGAAAGATGGTGACCTCAGCGTTCAGGATTGGAAGAACGCTTACCATTCCACTGTGGATCCAAACACATACAAGACACCGTTTGGTCTTGACTATCGGACTTCTCGGGTGTGGTCGAATGGTCGTTCTATCGACTCGTTCGCAGATGAAATGATGGATCATATAGATCCGCATACCACAGAGTTGATGATTATTGCTCTGAATGAAGATGAGCCGCAAATCTCTTATCATGTTGATGTTTCGACGACCGCACACCCCGGCAACATGTACCTACGCAATAACGAGCCGGTGTATGACACGGTTCACACGAGAGTGACGAAAGGTCAATGGCCAGCAGGAAACAGGCTCGGCGCTACCGTGTGGCTCAACTATGAGCCGGGTCAGGGTGCGAGCGCACAACCCGCTAAGGCAGTACGCCACGACTTCACCATCGACCATGTAGGTGATACGAACACTCCTGAGTTCCGTCCGTCTGATTTCGGGTGGACACACGGTTGGGCTATCGGCACATACTGGTTTGATATCACCATTGACAAGCAGAACAATATGGACGCGGGTGTGAATACGCCTGACCGTGAGCAGAGTGAGACAATGGTTCTCACCAACTACGGTTTGAACGCTTCTACTGGTGCTATCAAAGCCAACGCCGCAGTAGACAATACCGAACCGGTGCATGATGTTGTGAGCGTCAAAGAAATCAAACAACATATCCCTACCGGTGTGACGTTGAAGGCGAAGAGTATTCTCCACTTCGACGGCAACAAGAACGTTCCCGCTACTCAGGCGGAAAAGGAGTTTACTTTTACTCAGGCGGGGAATATTACGAGCCCAGAGTTCACGCCAGCTGATTTGAAGCTGGGTGAGCCTCACGCGCACGGGTGGGCTGCTGGTAACTACTGGTTTGATTTGCAAATTCCCAAGCAGGACGATATGGAGTCTGCTGTGGACTTGCAAGACCGTGACCCGGAAGAGTCGTTTGTTCTGCCAGAAGAACCGGGCAAACTCACTGGTAAGGAAGTGGAAAAGCCTGTTTCCGCTAGCCTGATGAAGAACCAGACCACTATCACATTCAACACGGGTAAGGGCGGTTACGAACTTTCCGTGGTCGATAAGATTAACCCGCAGGGCAACAAGATTAGCGTGGACAATATCCACATGCAGGACGTCACCGCAAAGAAGAATGTGGACAATCTCTACACTCTTTCGTATGATGCCGCGTCGCAGACGGTGACTGCCACGTGGAAAGACCCTACCGTGGAGCTTCCTTCCGCGCATGATATGAAGTGGACTTTCGACGTGACTGTCGACCACCCGAACATGCAGAATGTGAAGGACACTCCAACCCTCACGTGGAATCAGACGCACACTCTCACGGGTGATACTCACGAGTTCCGCACATGGTATCCGACCCCGGATAAGAGTTGGGTTCGCAAGGACGAAGCTACGGGTAAGTGGCAGGCTGTTATTGACCCTGACTGGTCGAATGGTACGGGTGCGGATAAGCATGTGTTCATGGACGGCGACCCGGTAGCTAGTGTGGTGAATGGTGTTGTTCGTTCTGACCTGATTCAGAATATGGACACGTTCACTCTGACTGACGACTATCAGAATGCTTCCTACATTTTCCAGCCGGACGCTCTCTCCCAGTATCGCGTGTATGCGGCTGACGCGTCTGAGGACGTGAAGTCTAGTGTGGCGAACATTGTGAACACGGGTGAGGATATTACCCAACAGTTCACTATCAGCCAGAAGGGTACGAAGGTGACTGCTACGGCTAAGCCGGAGTTCCTGTTGGCCACGAAGGGACGTGCTAAGCCTTTGCAAGTTACCCTGTTGATTCCGGGTCAGATTGCTTTGGCACACGGTAAGGGTGCTGCTCAAATGCGTGAAGACATGGGGCTTAAGCCGGGTGCGGAAATCAACACCTGCACCATTCCAACCGGCGACGCGAAGGGTGAAAAGTTCGACAACACGGGCGCTGAAAGCGTCAACACTGCCACTTATCCGACGAACGTTCCGTACATCTGCGTCTACGCTCCCGAAGTGAAGAAGCAGGTACGAGCTGAAGCCTCTCAGGGTGGAGACCAGTCCGACATTAACCTCAAGACTGTCTTCCCCGGTCAGAAGGTCGAGTACGTGTTGCAGACGAAGCCAGACTTGAGCAAGGCTGGTGACGGGTACTCGGTGAAGAACGTGAAGTTCATCGACCAGTATGACGCATATTTGACGCCGGATAAGCAGACGGTGGAAATGCAGAACCTCTCCAACGGTTCGATGATTTCTCGCAAGCACTATAAGACTGTGTTTGATGAGAAGGAGCACATGTTCACTCTCACCGTCACCGACCAAAAGTTGATTGACGAATGGGTGAAGCAGGGCGCACCACAACTGCAAGTCAGGTTTGAAGGGCGCGTGTCCAAGAACATTCCGGGTAAGAAGAAGGTGGATAACCAGTGGGAGTTCCAAATCAGAAACTCGCTGACGCCTTCTAACATTGTGGAGAATAAGCCACCTATTCTCGAACCTCATAAGGGTGATGAACAACACCCAGCACAAGGCGACCCGTCCATCAACATTGACGGTAAGACCCTGTTGAAGGGGGATAAGGGACAGTATGATATTCTCCTCGACGCTCTCTCGGTGAAAGACCCAGCGTATAAGGTGTACCGTCTCGGTATCGTCGATTCGTACAATACGCAGTATTTGAAGATTGATGAGAAGGACTTGAAGGTTACTGACGAGAACGGTACTGACGTGTCCGACAAGTTCAATCTCAAGATTATTGACGGCACAGTGTATGCGTTCGCTAAGCTCGTTGATACGGAGATTCCAGCGACGGGTGAGACGGTGAAGGCAAGCCAGCCGAAGGACTTGAAGGCCTACGCCATGAGCGAGACCTATAACCCGTTGACTGACCCGGCCATCGACCAGAACCTGCTCGGCCACACGTATCACGTGCTCCTGCCGTATACGGTTGTTCGTGTTGATGATGGTGTGGTCGTGGAAAACACGGCAACTCAGATTACGAACGATTTGAGCAAGCAGACGAACACGGTGAAGAACCCGTTGAAGGACTTGAACCCGTCCAAGGACGTGGTTATCAAGGTGGGCGACAAGAGCATTAATGGTCAGGCTGTGTATAAGAATCATTACTTCTTGTACCAGCTGAACAGTTCGCTCTTGCCTGCTGACCGCGCCTATGAGAAGGTCACTGATTGGACGATTACTGACCCGCTTCCTGCTGAATATGACCAGTTCACCGGCCAGTATGCTGTGTACGCGGCTTCTGACCTGTACGACGGGGACACGGTTGTGGTGAAGAAGGGTGGTAAGCTCGCCGGTTCTACCATGACCCCAAGCGACGCTCTCAAGGCATTGCTCGCCAAGAATGGGGAAACCAGCCTGTTCACTCTCACGAAGGCTGAACCGGAAACCCTCACTATTAGTGCGGGTAAGACTCTGCTCAACCTGCTCTCGCAGAACAAGCACGAGTTCAGCTGGACAGTCTACGTTCAAGTGAAGCGTTTGAAGCCTGCCGAACAAGTGGTCAACCAGTTCACCGAAACGTTGAACGGTAAACCGCTCAAGTCCAACAAGGTGGTGACTCGCACGCCAGACCAAACCCCAAGCATTAGCGTGGAAAAGTACGACGTGAAGAGCGGCCTGAAGTTGGGCGACCGTAACAACCCGAAGCAAGCCCTCGAAAACGCTGTGGACGGCACACGGATTGGCTTCCTCATCACGAACACGGGCAACACCCCACTGTCTGACATTCAACTGTCGGATAAGACTGTTGCCGGTAGCGGCACAGTGAAGGATATTGACCTCACCCCACTCAAGAACAAGACTCTTCAGCCGGGTGAACAAGTCACTGTCTACGGCACTTTGAAGGGTGTTGAGGCGAACGGGTATCACACGGATAGGGCAACCGTCACCGGCACGCCACGTTTGGTGTGCCCGGTGAACCCGGACAGTCTGCCAGACGACTCAACCCAGCCTGAAGCTAAGCCTGAAGCAGATAAGCCTGCTGACAGTGAGACTGCGTTGGATAAGGCTGTGGCACAGGGTGCGGGGAAGGTTGCGCCAGAGCGTGACCGTATCCCAGAAAAGCCAGCCACTATTGGTGGGCTTCAGCCTGATGGCACGGTCGCTCTGATTCCTCCGCTGACTCCAGCAGACCCCACCCAGACGGGTAAGCCTGACACGGATAAGCCTGAGACGGGGAAGAGCGAGACTGAAGCTGACAAGCCTGCTAGCCTGCCAACCCCAGGCGCTGACGGCCTCTGCGCTGGAACAAACATCACCGCGTCTGATGATTGGAACGGTAAGCGTCCACAACTCGCCTCCACCGGTGCGGGCGTGACGGTGATTATCATTGCCGCCGCCGTCCTGCTCACTGCGGGTGCTGGCTTCCTGCTGGTACGTCGCAAGCACTAACCCAGTCGTGGTCATCATGACCATAACTGCCACACGGGAAAGGGGGTGGCATAACACCACCCCCTTCTCGCGTTCCTGTAAAAGGGGGTCGCAAAACACGACCCCCTATCACCGGTGGGGTGGTCAAACACCACCCCACCTTCCACATTTCCACCACGTGAAAGAAAACCGCAATGAAACTCACTCAAGTCAAGAAGGTTATCGCTACTATCACAGCAATAACCGCCCTCAGTGCAGGGATTCTCACCGCAACAGCCGCCAGCGTCGGCAACCCCGGAGGAGAAATCACTTCCCCCATTGAAATCAATAACGTCACACTCAGCAGAAACGGAAAGCCCCTCAAAATCAGCGTCTCCGACAACCCCAACAGCTTTCCACCAGCCACCAATAGTGACATAATAATCGACGGCGGCATTGTGGACGTCACTATCACCGGCTCAACTGACACTACTCATCTCAAACCCGGTGGCACAGTATGGTTTGCACTCTCTCAAACTCCCGAACAAAACGCAAAATCACACTTTCCTGCCTTCAGCTGTGACCTCTCACCTGCACCAGAACTTGCCACCGAGCAAGGAGAACAAATTGGAACAGTCACCACTACCAAATGTGAAAAAGTGAACTTCACTTTCAACAACAACATCAGCCACTACACGGGTCGTGTTAACTGGAAAATCACCCTTCACGGCGCGTTTTACCAAAACACAGACACCCGAAACCAATACCTCTCCGACAAAACCACTATGACAGTCGGAAACAAATACATTCAATTCCCCAACACGCCAGACCAATTTACTCGAACACTGGACAATCGTGCTTTGCTTAGTCCAAAAACAAATGGTAGAGGGTTCACTAAAGGCTGGCTTGCATGGAACTCCTTCGGGATAATCCACGACGCGCTCACTAAACCTGATGACCCAGCCACCAAGCAAGCCTTGAGCAAGCCACGAATCTTTCTCACTCACATACAACCCACTTCGGGTTCTGACCCCATCACCAGTGTGGGAATAAATCATTTTGAACACCACTTGTATTGGGCGGCAGACTCCACCACATTCTCCAAAGTTGACGGCTACTTAATGAAAGGTGAACAATGGTCACCAACAAACGTGAACCTCAATGATATGAAAACCATCGATAGTGTTAGTAAACACTTGCCTGCTGGCTCATATGCTATCGTCCAAGACACGGACAAATCATGGTGGGTTGCCGCAAACTACGGCACAATCGGCAACGCTACACCGATTGCGCAAGTGAAAGCTCCTGACCCGTCAGATTCTCGCCTTCAACGAGACCCGCTCACCGATCAGCTCATGCAAACACTGGCTTCCCACCATCTGTCCTATCCACAGATTGTACCAACACTTACTTTTAGATTTACCAACCCGGATAAGGTGAATCGTGTTGATGCTACCGTGTGGAACAGTTGGGACTCTGACTCTGACCTCGTGCACTTGGAAACCGCAACCTACTCAAACAGTAGTGACGGAGTACAACAGGGAGGTGTTATCTATCATTCCAATTACGGTGACGACACGACTATCCCTGATGTGCACTCACTGCCCTATGAGGGCAAGATTCAGCCAGCGCTGACCCGTAAAGGTTATGACTTTACCGGTTGGAACACAAGCGCTGACGGTAGTGGCACGACTTATCAGGCAGGGCAAAAGTACACGTATACGACCAGCAATCTTGTTCTCTATGCTCAGTGGAAGCGTTCCACGACCACCATTTCATACAGTGCAAACGGCGGCGAGGGTAGTATCCCAGCGCACACGGGTGATATTGGTAGTCCGGTGACTATTGCTAGCGGTTTCACCCGCACCGGCTATGACATGACCGGTTACATTGGTTCAGACGGTAAAACCTATCAGGTTGGCCAACAGGTGAACCAGCCAGACAGTGACGTGGAATTACGCGCCCAATGGGAGAGAAAGCACGTCACGTTGACTATTCAGCCTAACGGTGCAAGCGAGCAGCCGGTCGTGTTGACTTATGATTATGGGGATAGGGCGTTGCCTGCTGTGTCGTGGCGTCGTGACGGGTATGTGTTGACCGGGCTTACTCGCTCTCCACAGGGCGGCGACCCGGTGAGTGAACTGACCATGACCGACAACACTGTCTTGTATGCGCAATGGCAACAGGCCACTCACTGGTA
>CASERW010000008.1:36989-38066 GCA_949290445.1 Aeriscardovia aeriphila
CTGTTTACCATGTCACCCTTAACCCGAACGGTGGGCTGGGAGACCCGCTCACTGCTGACGGGCATCATGGGGACACTGTCACCATTCCAGACGGCGGGTTCACGCGCACCGGATATCACACAGACGGGTACTCTCTCACTCCAGACTGTGCGGTGAAACTCACCGGCAACACGGTTACGCTCACTGACAACATGACTGTCTATCAGTGCTGGACGGTGAACACGCACCAGTTGACGTTGAACTCGAACGGCGGTAACGAGCAACCACACGTGAGCACGTATCATGAAGGCGACACGGTGAGTGTTCCCGCAAACCCGTTCCAGCGTGACCATTACACGTTCACCGGGTGGGCAACCACGCCTGACGGCGGACAACCCGTCACCAACCTCACCATGACCGGCGACACGACCCTCTACGCGCAATGGAAGAAGAACACTATCACCGTCACCCTCGACATGAACGGTGGAAACGGCAAGCCACAAGAAACCACGGTTGACTACGGCGACCAGTACACCCCGACTCTCACGCCCACTCGTGACGGCTACAAGTTCACCGGGTGGAACACCACAGCAGACGGAAGCGGCGTAACCGTCACCACGCTGACCGCCACCACGAACACCACGCTTTACGCGCAGTGGAAGCACAGTGTGCCGATGACAGGCTTGACGCCCGCGCACAAGACCACGCATAAGCTGACTGTCAGTCCGAACGGGGGAGACGGTGAGCCTGTGGAACTGTCCGGCACGCATGGGGACAGCGTGACAATTCCAGACAGCAAGTTCACGCGCAACGGGTATCACAAGAACGGGTACAGTCTCACGCCTGACTGTGCGGTGAAACTCGACGAGCCAGAGGTGAAACTCACCAAGGACACGACCGTGTACCAGTGTTGGGAGAAGGACAGTGAGCCAGACCAGCCCGCAGACGAGCAGAAACCCGCTCAGAAGCCCGCAGAACCCGTCCAGAAGAGCGCAAAACCACAGGTAGTAGCGTCCGCCAAGCCTGAACAGAAACTCGCATCTACCGGCGCAAACGTGAGCATCATCGCCCTCGGTGCACTCCTGCTCACAGTTTTCG
>CASERW010000009.1 GCA_949290445.1 Aeriscardovia aeriphila
GGCTCAGTCTTGGCCTTCAAAGCAGCCTCTTCAGCCCACTTGGCATACTCGCTCATCTCGCGATCTTCCTGGAACTTTTTGTCGATCTGACCGAAAGGATCAGCTTGAGGAGTTTCCTCCTCTTGCTCTTCACGGTTTGCCAGCTCACGCTGCAGCTGATCATAGTCAGTATCAGTCGTCAGGTACTTGAGCTTTCGCGCATTGCGCCTCTGCTTCGCCTTCTGACGTCCACGGCCCATTCGTTCCCCTTCATGTCGTTGGCTGCCACGCAGCCGAAGCGGCGGGCAGCGCTAATTCATCGTACTTTTCACCGTCTCGACAATACACCACAAGGCGCAAAACGTGTGGAAAAAAGTGAACAGAATTCTCGAGTTCTCAGAAATATTTCACTTCCCATTCAGTTTTCACGGCTCACAGGCTGCGTTCGTCGATAAATCTCGCTGGAGCTTTCAGCGGCCACTCCGTCGCGCGGCTATCCAGCGTGCGGCTCAGATCAGGGCATTTTCGGCGCGCAGGAGCAAGCGAAGTGATAATCTCAAGAAATTCCAACTTTCCGCAGACCTGGCCATAGAATAGGAGCACACAGGCTGTACGACATCGGAGGATATATGCTCAACGAAGACGAGCTCACCAACGAGCCAGCGAACACTTCACATGACGACCAGCACGTCGAACTGACCGCTGCCGGAAACGAAATGAGCGCCAGCTTCCTCGCCGCAAAGAAGCGCAGTGACGAAACGAAGGAAGCCCTCGAAAAAGACCCCTCAAAATTCCGCATGCTCACCGGCGACCGCCCCACCGGCCGCTTGCACCTAGGCCACTACTTCGGCTCCATCAAAGAGCGCGTTCGCTTGCAAAATAAGGGCGTGCAAACCAACATCATCATCGCCGACTACCAGGTCATCACCGACCGCGACACCACCGAGCACATTCAGGACAACGTTCTTAACCTCGTGCTCGACTATTTGGCCGCGGGCATCGACCCGAACAAGACCATGATCTACACGCATTCGGCTGTCCCAGCGGAAAACCAGCTGATGCTGCCGTTCCTTTCGCTGGTCACGGAAGCCGAACTGCTGCGCAACCCAACCGTGAAGTCCGAAATGGAAGCGAGCGGCCACGACCTGACTGGTTTGCTGCTCACCTACCCTGTTCACCAAGCGTGCGACATCCTCTTCTGCAAGGCCAACGTCGTGCCGATTGGCAAGGATAATCTGCCGCACGTCGAGCTCACCCGCACGATCGCTCGCCGTTTCAACAAGCGTTACGCCAAGAAGAAGGCCGTTTTCCGCGAGCCGATGGCCCTGCTCTCTGACGCTCCGGAAATCCCTGGCTTGGATGGACGCAAGATGAGCAAGAGCTATGGCAACTCGATCATGCTCGGCGCTACTGCTGAGGAGACGGCCAAGCTGATTAAGAAGTCCCCGACCGACTCCGAGCGTCGTATTACTTTCGACCCGGTGAACCGCCCTCAGGTTTCTGCCCTGCTCACCACTGCTGCTTTGTGCACTGGCCGTTCGGCTCAGGAGATTGCTGAGGAGATTGGCGATGCTGGTGCCGGCGCTTTGAAGGCTTATGTCACCAAGTCGGTGAACGAGTTCCTGGCTCCTCACCGTGAGCGTCGCGCTGAGCTCGCGAAGGATATGGATTCTATTCGCGACATCCTGCACGATGGCAATAAGCGTGCCAACGAAATCGCCCAGGAAACTCTCGACCAGGTTCGCGAAGCGATGGGCATGGTTTACTGAGTTTGCGCCGCCGCCGTGAGGTGAGCCTTGCTTTGACGTCGAGCTTTTGCAGCTAGGCTTCAGCTGCCCCACGGCCTCTCAGCATTTCTCAAGATTATCAGTTCGCTTTATTCAGCGGCGAAAGGAGCTGCAGCTCCTTTCGCCGCTTTTTCTTTAACTCTCTTGAGCCTCTGTTGTTGCTTCCAGCCCTTTTCGTCTTTCCTCAATCTGAAAGAACCCGACGGCAATCAGGCAAGCAAACTCAAGGAAGAGCATCACTTCAGCAGCAATAAAGAACCATGGAGTATGAGGTTGCGTAAACCAGCCCATCCACACTCCTGCAGCGATCGTCATCACGTATAGCGCTGCTATAGTGGCTCGAATATATTTTACAGGAGCCACCAGCACAACCATCATCACAACAACAGCGAGCACAGTCATCAGTATTAAAACCAACTTTTCCATCTTCATCCTCCTTCTGAGCGCAACTAGTTCAGCGGGATTTATTCCAGCGGTTCGAAGCAATGATCGAAGCCATCACCAACAAAATAATTGTTGAAAAATGGGGAATAAGAGGGCGAAAACCGATAAGCTCAACTATCTGTTGTACAAGGAACGCCACTACTGCTAAACCCAACAGAACATAGCGAAGCCATCTCAAAACGCTCTGTTTTACTGAGCTCGCGAGACCGATGAAACCCATCCCGATGGCTGTTTCAAGAATGCTGATACCCACACTCATCTCGTTCATCGCAGTAGCACTCTCTGTACCGCACACCAGCACCAGCTGGCCGCACATTGCCAAGTCATCATTGCTGTACTCCCCACTTCCTGTGCCACGTGTATACCGATCGTGTAGCAAAGTGAGATAACTATACAGCGCGCAAGAAGGCCGTTGTTGATCAGGGAATTACATTTTTCCCGCGCGGAAACAAACAGATCGCCAAAGCTCAATAATCCGCTCTATCTGCGGCGTGTTGCGAGGTGACGATTAGTTCTGCTCGTGCACCCCGCCCGGCGTAACACTGGCCTGAAAATTCACCTCAGGCCCTCGATTTTCTTGCCACTCAGGCCCGGCAACCCTGAGGCTGCAAGAACCTCCTCAGAGCTGCAAGGACTCGTTCAAAGCCGCAAAATGATGCGGAAATCATGAAGCGAGCTGATAATCTCTGGCTGTTTTCCAGACGCTGCAAGCATTTCCTTCTCAATAATCTTCCAACCCGACTTCGCATTTTCACTCAGCTTGCCGCCATGAACAGCCTTCGAGCCGAAAGGAATATTTTTCGCGAGGCTCGCCAAAGTTACGTTGCGCCTCGTCTGGCTTGGCTCAGTTTGTGCAGAAAATGCTTGGAAAAGGCCTCCCGGGCTGGCAATCTCCACCCTGTCGTTATACACATCCATCAAGATTGGCAGGTCGCGAGAATCTTGAGAGTAATCGCGATGCACGAACGCGTTAATCAGTGCTTCGCGCACAGCGTTCCACGGGAAACGTTTCACGTGCGCAGACAGTGCCTTCATCTGCTGTGCCTCCGTTGAGCGCACCTTCCTTGTTGCCACCCGTTCAACAGATGTCATCATGCTGGAAATCGGGCCATTAAAAGTAATCGTTGTGAAGCACTCATTGCTTTCACGAGCTTTATTGCTCGCTTTCCTCCCTGCCTTGTTGCCACTCATCTTGGGCTGGTTGCCAGCTTGCATGTGGTCACGAACCACCACATTCAAACGCGGGAAAAACCTCTGCGGTAACAAGCCAAACATGAGGAGCCCCGCAAGCGTGGGATGCAGCTCACCTTTCGCATCTTGTGCAAGAACGCCCTCACGCTGAGCAACTTCGAGCGGCGCATCGCTGCTCACTTCGCTCGCCCAGCTCTTCAGAAGCTTGCGGCTCAGATCATCCACTGTTGCACGGGAAACAATCGCACAATCATGGCCTGCACACTGCTGCTCGTTTTCTTGGAACCGGTGAATTTCGTAGGTGCTCATGCGGTAGTCACCGTCGCCAATGCGAATATAACTTCCTCGCTCTACCCCTTCTCGTTTCACGTGGCAAGGCTTGTGTTCGACGGGAAGTTCGGAAACATTTCCCACAACAACAGGCTTTCCAGCTAAATAAAGCACACGAATATCCACTTGTATCGCCGGCTCAATCTCGTTCCGAGCCGAACTGGCGAGCCTGGCCTGCAAGTTTTTAACGTCGATGTCAACCGGCTGAAAGTCAGCCTCCGAGACGCCCAAGATTATCACTCCGCCTCGGGTGTTCGCAAAAGCGCACAGTGACTCCACCACACTTTTCGGGTATCCGCGCGCTTCTTTCATCTCGTATTGGGTGATGTCCGTTCCTGCATCGCGCATTCTGGCCACTGCGCGTTCGAGCTGCTCGTCAGTGGTAATCTCAGGCGTCACAGAGTGATTACTCATACTCACGCTCCTTTGCTGAACGTTGCGCCAACTGACACGTCGACAGGGCCTTGAGTATCAGCCAAACGATAGCGTCGCTGCGGCGAGAACTTGGAGCCAACGCCTTCCACGAGGCCTTGCTCGAGCATGCGGTTAAGGTATTCTCTCACCGTCTTGGTGCTCAACCCTGCCGCAGTGGCAATCTGGGCGGTTCTTACTGTCCCCTTTTGCGCGAGGTACGTCAGGATCGCTTGCTCAACGTTATCCTTCGAGTAGGCTGGGCCTTCTTCTACTACCGTCATTGAGCCACTGCAGCTTCCTGGGTTTCGTAGCCATCCAGATTAACAGTTCAATTATCTCATGTTCTTCCGCTTGAACCTAGGAACCTAGGAAAGGTTCAACTTCCTAGGTACAAGGTTACTTCCTAGGTAACTTCCTAGGTTAAAAATCGAAGGAAAAGCTCACTTTCGGTGCCATTTCAACGTTTATAGCATTTAACCTAGGAACCTTTCCCTTACCTTACTTCCTAGGTATAAGGTAACTTCCTAGGTTAGTTCCGAGGTCACTTCCTAGGTAAGTCTACCGACTGCTTTCGCAGGCCCCGGATAATCGTGCACTGATAATCTTGAGCGCTAATTGTCGTAACGCCAGTTGCCATCAGTAAGAACGCGAGCCATAGCCAAACCAATAGGCAAGCAAATAATGACCATGAAAGCGCGGAACATCCAATCAAGAGCTTGCAAAGTAGAGAACTGGCCCAAATAGAACATCGCGCGGTACATATACATGCCAGGAACCATAATCACGATGCTCGGAACCGTCAGGCAAATGCGAGGGTAACCCATGTGAACCGGCAGCCAGCCGCGACGAACCGAAGTACGCCATGCAGAAGCGAGCAATCCGGCGAGGAGAGCGCCCAAGAAAGCCGCCATTTCAGCAGAAACTCCAAAATCGGTGAGCTCCAAGCGCAAAGTGTCGGTAATCGCGCCGATGCAACCGGCCACAAAGCACATGCGCTGCGGAGAATTGAACATCATCGAGAAGCCCCACACGCCAATAAACGCGAAGACCATGCGCAAAATACCCTTCACCCATGGGTCAAGATTCTGCGGCTCGAAACCTTGCGGGTTGAGATGCACAATCGTCGCAACCATCCATCCGGCCAAAGTTGCCATAAGAATAATGCAGAAGACGTACGCAAGCCGCTGAACTCCGGAAGGGAAATCTATTTTCGCCATATCCAAGCCTCCTGTAATGAGCGGGAAGCCTGGAATCACGAAAAGCATTGCGCCAATGTAAGCCGTGTCATGTTGTAAAGCTGCAGGGTCTGCAAGCCCAAGCAAACGCAATGTTGCCGTGCACGCCAGAGCAGCGAGCGCAACACAGACAAAAGTGACGAAGAACTGGTTCAACCTATGGGCAAACAGGCGACGGCGCAGCCAATGGCCAAGCCCCGCGCCGATAAACGCACCGAGCATGTCGTAAGGGCCTCCACCCAAGAGGAAAACGAAGGATGCACACGCACACGCCGATGCAAAGCCTGCCAAAGCTGGGCCATACAAAGGCTTGCGATGCTCGATCATGTCCAAACGCCGATGCGCCTGGCCAACTGTCATACCGCGCTCTGGGTCGGCAATTGGGTCAGCCCGATTGGCTGCCTCGCCCGTTGCGGAGGCGTCGTCGTACTCTTTGTCGAGCTGCTGGTCGCGTGTCAGCTTACCGCCTTTCTTGGCCTTGCGCTCGACCTTCTTGGCCACATCAGCGGAGAATTGCGAAGCGTCCCGCACCTCAAGGTGCTCCATCAGCTCCTGGGACACTTCCGTACGCTTGTGGTACATCGACTTCTTACCGAGATTAACACTGAACCAATCAGCAAAATGCTCGAGAAGCCAGATCCTCTCCGTGTTCACGCCTGTCGTCGGCAGATCAATGACGTCGGTGATGCGCTCTTTGCCGTCGGTATAGCTCGCTTCAATGTCAGTAAGATTCACATCGGCGCGAACGTGTACTCCCAGCGGGTAGGCAATGCGATGCATCATTTCGCGCACGCGGAAACTTCCCGTTCCTGACGCCAAATCCATCGCGCCCACGCGCATGATCACGCTTGCTTTTGCCGCAATTCCTGCTTCGGCGATAGGCGTATCCCAATCGCGCTCGATGTCATCCATGTCGAGAGGGACGGAGTGGGTGTGATATTTCGATACTGCAGGGTCACCGGCCGGCAGAATGCTCTTGGCCGAGGAGCTTGCTTGATTGGCATTGCTTGTTTCAGGAAGTTCGTCACTCACGCTTCATATATAGCTCACGGCCTGCCTTGCCACGCTATTCGCGTTTTGCTCACACTGTGAGCCTTCTGCGGCCCACCTCTTCGTCTATCTCTCCTAAAGTAGTAAGCAGAATAGTGATATTGCATAAAGCAAGGTGAGTTTATGTCCGTGTGGTTCAACATCGTCATGATCATCATCTTCCAGCTGATTGGCGCTGTGTTCAGTTGCACTGAAATGACGCTCGTCTCCCTGCGCGGCTCGCAGATTGACCAGATGGAGTTGGAAGACGCTCGTGGCGCCCGCGTCGCCAAAGTGGCGCGCAACCCGAACCGCTTCCTCTCGGCCGTCCAGATTGGCACTACGTTTACTGGCTTCCTGTCAGCATCCTTCGGAGCTTCGGCCCTCACCCCTGCTTTGATGCCGGTGTTCCGCCATTGGGGAATGAGCACAGCTGCTGCTGATGTCACAGCGACGCTGTTGCTTACACTGGTAATCTCGTATACTTCCATTGTTTTCTCGGAGTTGGTGCCTAAGCGTATCGCCATGCAGCGCACCGAAAAGATTGCGCGCGCTGTGGTTCCGGGAGTTGACGTATTCGCCACCATCTGCACGCCTTTTATTTGGCTGATCTCCAAGCTCACTAACCTGCTTGTGCGCATGCTGGGCTTTGACCCTAATGAAACAGAGTCAGAGGTCTCTGACGACGAGCTGCGCGTTCTCGTGAGCACGAATGCGCGTATTTCCACCGAAGAGCGCAATATTTTGGACGACGTTTTCGACGCTTCTGACACAGTGATTTCTGAGGTGATGCGCCCTCGTGCCGATGTTGCTTTCTTAAAGGCGGACATGCCTTTAGCTGAGGCTCGCGACGCTGTGCATGACATGCCGTATTCTCGCTACCCCGTCATCGGCGAAGATTTCGACCATGTGCGCGGCTTCGTCCATGTGCGTGACATTCTCGATGTTCGCAACGATAAGGCCTCTACAGTGGGCGATGTGATGCGCCCGATCACGTCAATTCCTGGCACCTCTCGCCTGCTGCCAAGCTTGAGTTTGATGCGTAAGAAAGGCCAGCATTTGGCCATTGTGATCGACGAATATGGCGGCACGGACGGCATCGTCACTTTGGAAGACCTCACTGAGGAGCTGATCGGCGATGTTCGTGACGAGTACGACGTGCCTCAGGAGTCGCGCACTGATTCTCGCACAATGAAGAACGGCATCACCCAGGTTGATGGCGCAATGACGATTGAAGATTTCGCTGACTTGACCGGCATTGAGCTGCCGGATGGCCCGTATGAGACGGTGGCTGGGTACTTCCTCGCTCAAACTGGCGCCATGCCAACGATTGGCGACACGTATCACAGCGATGATGGTTACGACATGTCAGTGGTGGCGATGGAAGGCCGTCGCATCATGACGCTTCAGGTTCGTCAGCGCACTCCTGGTGCTGAAGCTACTGCTCAAGCTATCGCCCAGGACGCTCAGGCCTCTTCCCCGCAGGCCTCTCAGAAAAAGAACTGAGATTATCACTTCGCTGAGGTATCTCTTTTGGGGCGCCTCTTTTGCGGCGCCTCGGAGAACTGAGATTATCAGCGCTAGAAGAGCTGATGCTCGTCCAAGCGATGCCTGCGTTCCTGCCAATCGGGAAGGTATGCTTGCATGCGCTCACGGAACTCTTTTCCGTGCCCAGAAACCCACAGATGGGTCATTTCATGGACGATGATGAGTTCGGTAAGGTCTTCGTCAAGCTCGCCCAGCACGAGGTTCAAGCGGATAATCCCCGTGTTGACGGTGCACGAACCCCAGCGCGAGCTCATTAAACGGTAGCGGATTGCCGTCGGGCGCTTGCCGATAATCAGCGTCCAGTGTGGCAAAAGGCGGGCCAGGCGTTCGTCGAGCACTTCTCGCGCAGCTTTCTTGCGCTCGTCACTCCAATGGCGAGTGTCAATGCTCTTGCCTTCGAGAAGGTTGCTGTTGTAGCGGGCTCGCCACATTTCAATCCATGCGCGACGACGAGAGACGAGGGCTGCGATCTCGGCGGACGGCATTTTCAGAGGAGCGGAAATTTCCAAATGCCCATCAGGGCCTTTAATACGCAAATATGCATTGCGAATCGGCTTACGCAGCAGGGTAACAGAGTAGCCTTCAATCTCCACAACTTGTGCAGGGCGGGCTGAACGGCTGCGAGGTGCATTCCGGCGTGCTGCTTGTTCGCGAGAGGGGCGCTCCCCTGGCTGATGCACTGAGTTGAGAGGATGTCGTTTTCCCGCTTCGCCCCAACCAAACATGTGCCCTCCCCACTCTGCTTTGCTGTCGACACGCCTATAAGGCTTTATTGTAATCTGAAAGAGGCGCATTATTTCAACGTTTCGCCAGCGCTTTCAAAAATAACTGATTTTCTCAGGTTATTTTCTTGACGGATCGCGTGTTTCGAATTAATCTTTTCTTTTGTTGTGATGTAACGCCTTGTTACACGCGATGGGCTCATAGCTCAGCTGGTTAGAGCGCATCCCTGATAAGGATGAGGTCGGAGGTTCAAGTCCTCCTGAGCCCACTCGATCGTTTGATCGTTCGGGGCTATAGCGCAGCTGGTAGCGCATCTGCTTTGCAAGCAGAGGGTCGCCGGTTCGAACCCGGCTAGCTCCACTCTCAGCCACCTTCGGGTGGCCTTTTTGTTTTTCACTACGTACTTGTTTTTGCGATAAAATAAACGCACCATCACTGCTGATGTGACGATGACGATGCAATGGTTGCTTTCAAAAATGAAAAGTTGAGAGATTCCGAGTGAACATACCAAAAACCATCTCTATACATCATGAAGGAATCTCTATGTCATAATTTTGGTAAGGTCTATGTCATAATACCGGTCATTTCGGCTGCCCAGACGGTTTGTTGGAGGTTCTCCGTGCGGGTGATTTATTCGGAAGGAGAGCGAGGAAATGTAAAGATGAGATTTATTCTGATCCGCGATTTGAGTGATCTTGATTTCTATGGATACATTCCTGAAACTTTCAATGCAAGCGAAAAACAAATTGAATCGTTTGAACTTGATGAGAAGGACGAAGATCTCCTAGATAAGGACTTTATCAATCCTGTCAATGATCTTTGCCATTCACTCATTGATCTCATGGATGTTGACTATCTCAATTCAGCACAATGCAAGCTCTTACTTGGATGGCTTCAGCAACGTCTCACACATTCCATTGAACCACGTTTAAAGACAATTTACACCGTACTTATTCGGTTTGCTAAGGCGGCTATTGATTTACAAACAGGAATAGTGTTTGATCTGTAGAATAGGAAAAATGCGATCTTCCTACGATTTTATAGGAACATTCTGGAATAGAAGACCTGCTAACTGTATAGATAAATCCGAAGCTTCTATCAAGGTACAAAAAAATCAGACGCAATCCACCACTCTCCTCACTCCGAGTTTTTCAAAAAAATTGAGAAATTCGGAGTGAGGTATTTCTCATATCGTGCAGAACATTGGAATATCAACGTTTATAAGCTGTACCTCCGGACTCCGAGAAATTCAATTTTATTAAAAATCTCGGAGTTGGCATTGAAACTGGTACTTTCTCGCGTCTCTCTACCTTCGCAGTGAACAGCTTCCTCCATTGCTATGTCATGATCTCGGGCGCTCCTATGTCATAATTATGGGCGACCCTATGTCATAATTTTGGGGAAGCCTATGTCATAATTATGGTAATCTTGTTGTGTTTCCCCCTCATTCAGGCAGAGCAGACCAGAGAAGCCTATGAAGGTAAAACTATGAGAGAAAAGAGGGCCCATGGGAAAAGTAGATCGCATGATTCCACGCGCAATCTCTTCCGCAGCGCAGCAAAGGCTAGCGTGGTACCCTATTCTCTCGCTCACCGGCCCTCGCCAAAGCGGTAAGTCCACCTTACTGAAGTCTCTCTTCCCCGATTATGAGTATGTTAATCTCGAGAATCCCACTACTCGAGCCTTGGCCAGTGAGGACCCTATTGGTTTCCTTCGCAATAAAAGACAGCACCTCATCATTGACGAAGCTCAGTACGTTCCTGAACTGTTTTCTGTAGTTCAAGTTCTTTCTGATGAGCGCAATGAAAATGGGCAATACATTCTTTCAGGCTCACAGAACTTCCTGCTGTTAAAGCAGATTAAACAGTCGCTTGCAGGAAGAGTAAGCCTGCTGAAGCTCCTCCCTCTTTCCTATCATGAGCTTTCTTCGCTTGACGAGCCTCCTTCTCTTGACCTTGCTTGCTTGCAAGGCGGATACCCTCGCCTCTACGATTCCCGCATTAACCCTTCAATTTTCTTCGGCGATTACCTCGAAACCTATATTGAGCGTGACATCTCTGGTTTCATGGATGTTCGCGATTCCCGATCATTCCGAACTTTTCTCGGCTTGTGCGCAACAAACGCTGGTAATCTTGTGAATTTCAGCAATCTTGCCCGTGACACAGGAATAGCTTTCCGTACTGCTCAATCATGGCTCTCGTTGCTGGAATCCAGTTATATTACGTTTTCCTTGCAGCCTTGGTTTTCCAATATTGGCAAGAGATTAACAAAAACGCCAAAACTCTACTTCTATGACACTGGGCTTCTGTGCTACCTTCTGGGAATCCGCACACAGGAACAACTTCGCACGAGCCCTTTTGCAGGAGCGATTTTTGAGAATTTCATTGTCTCGGAAACCTTGAAAAACTACTACAACCGAGGAGAACGGCCTGAACTGTATTTCTATCGCGATGATTCCAAAGTAGAAGTTGACCTTCTTGATTTCACTGACCCTGCGAATCGTCGTTTATATGAAATCAAAACGTCTCAAACCTATCATTCTCGTTTAGCTCGAGCTGTTATCTCCATTGGAGATGCTCTCAGCATCCCTGCGCAAGGCCGTATTGTGCTCTACCAAGGTGACGAAGAACTTCAGTCTTCTACTCATACTGTCATGACCGCAAATCATTACCTTTCGCAGCTTATGTAAATCGCTGTGATTTCAAGAAGTCATATACCCTACGCAACTATACCCAAATTTTATACTGTTAATAGGGTAATAAACAATATATACAGGAATAGAATAAGATTAAACCTTCAAACAGGAGGCGTGTTTCGATCAACGCAGATCGACTAAGGAGGCCATGAGATGAACATTTCATGGCGAAAGAGGGTGGGCGCAGGAATCTGCTCTGCGCTCATTGCAATTACACCGATGGCAAGTGCATTTGCAACAGTAGTTTACCCAAGTGTTGGATGAAAGTGGGATTACGGAACCCACGGTCTGTACGAAGCTTGGTCCATTTATGAACATCCAACAAGAGATCACAAAGCGAGCGTTTCATCATGGACTAAGAATTTCTCCAGCCAATGTGTAATTAAGAAAACAAAAGCAGAAGCTCATATTTGGTGGTATACCGGCAGAGCAACCATGAATTATGGTTTATGCGATGAATAAGCTACCGCCAGCAGTATAGAACTTCTCAAATAAAAGGCATAACAATGGGTTTTCGAAGGGTCATTTGCATCGTATCAGCATTGACAATGTTTGCCATATTGCTCATCTCCTACCTCAACATTGCAAGTAATGAAATGTTTTATCCACTAGGAACGCAATATTCAACAACACTTGTCACCAATTCCGTAGATCCTCCGGTAGCACGAAAAATAATTCAAGAAGCTGCTGAAGCATCACATAATGCCGTATATTTGATGAAAACTGACCCTTCAAACCCTCAACAGAATATTGTTATCTACAACATCACAAATGCTCCAGAAACACGTGGGAAAACCTCTGATTTACATCTCCTCATTCCCACTCGTCATGCCGTTTTGAAAAGTAATGCTGATCTGAGTTCTCTTTCATTATCTGGAGAATATTATTTCCCCAATCGACAATCTTGCTCACTGTTTAGTCAACAAATAAAAAAATCAGGTATTACGACTCTTAATATGTGCGCTGAGAATACAGAGCATCGATGGCTCATTACTGCAAGCAATGGAATGAACTCTGTTATCGTTGTTCTTGCCCTCAGCCTTCTCAGTACCGCCTTAGCATGGGCATGTGAAGGAAGCCTCGCTAAATCCCAACAAATCCGCCTGATGAACGGAACACCTGTTCCTCTTATTTGCTTACAAGATACTGTTTCTTTCACTGTTCCTTATTGTGCAACCGCTTTGGTCTGCTATGTCTTCACCCTCATAGCAATCAAAGTGACTACTCAAGCTGATTCAAGTTTCCGGCTCGTTGCAACCCAAGCCTTAGGAACAATGACTCTTCTCTCAATATTTCTCTTCCTTTTCACAGGCACTGCATCACTCCTCCTTCACCCTCGGGTTATGCAACTTGCACACCGTGACAATAATGAACACCTTGCGCAATATGGAAGCAGTGCATTTTCCTTGGTGTGCTTCATTCTGATCCTCATATCGCTTCCCGCAACAGTAGCTTCAGTGCGTTTCTCTTCGCAAGAATATGCGAATGCTGCTCGTTGGGCTTCGGTAAAAAATGCAGTTAGTGTACAGACCACCCAATCTGGCCTCAGCGATGAGTATGCTCCGTCGTTCGTCTCTCTCTACCATGACCTTGCTCAGCTGAAGCAAACTGCTATCAGCGAGTCAATTGCCACAATGGTGCTACCGTCTCGCTATGTTCAGCGCGCGCAAGAAAAAACACATGTCACTATCCCAGATGGATATTCCGACATTGTGATTACCAATAGAACATTCTTGGACACAATGAAGCTCCCTGAGAGCAACCTCATCCCACTTTCTTCTCATAACGCCAGTAAAACTGTCCAATCTGCTATATTTGCGCAACTTGAGCAATATAACAGAGTGTGGGGCAAGAAAAACTCCAATCTCCACCTCGAAAAGAAGGTGTATGAGTGGAAAGGTTCTCCCTCTTTCCCTGTTCTTGGTGGAGTAAACGCGACAGATCCTCAGCAAATTACATCTTCTTCTCATCCTTTGCTTGTCGTTCTCGATACGGCAGATGAATTTGAGTTGGGGTCGGGTTTTATTCCTGCTGGTATCAGTCAAGGTACAGTTTTCTTCACCGATAAAGTTCCGTTAAATGCCGCTCTCGTGCGTTATCAGTTGCAGCCTGCTGTCTCCACTACTCTTCCCGTTGCTCAATCTGCACTGTTAGAGGCACAACGCATGTCGCAGGAGATTATCACTGGCATTGTAGCGATTATCATTGCCGCTCTTACCTTGTTGCTTAATGTTGTTCAAGCAACATGGATTTGGGCGCAACAACGGCGAAATTCCATTTTCTTGCGGATGACATCTGGCGAAACACGAGTTCGCATTCTCTTGCCTCATGTGTGTTTGCACGCCCTTGTTCTTTCGCTGATCGCCCTTGGCTTCTCCTTCACTTGGCAGTGGCATAATGCCTTTTCTTCGCCACTGATAATGCTGAGCATAATCGTTCTCTCTTACGTGTTCGTTGATGTATGTACTCATTCCTATCAATGCGATCAAGTGGTGAAGAGAACGATTACTCGCCAAGAATAGCGTGAGCAGCAGCACATTACTTGTTTTCAGTACTATTTCAAGAAATTCGAGGAATCGTTATGACAATCTCAATCAATGATGTGAGCTATCGTATCGGCGAGCGCGAGCTCTTTTCTCATCTCACTTTCCATTGTGAGCCAGGAAAAATGATTGCCCTTGCTGGGCCTTCCGGTAGCGGGAAAACTACACTACTCTCCATTGCTGGGTTGTTATTACCTCCAACTTCCGGGTCGGTAAGTTTAGGGCATCTGCAGCGCTGGTCTCGTCACAATAGAAGGGCTTTTTGGAAAGATCAAGCTGCCTTTATCTACCAGGATTATGGGATCATTGAACAAGAGAAGGTGATATACAACGTCACTTTCCACCATCATCTCCACGCTACGGATGCGCAAAGGCTTGCAGATATTTTGGTATCAGTCGGCTTACAAGGGAAGGAAAATGAGCGTGCGATTTCCCTCTCTGGTGGCGAAAAACAGCGTGTTGGCATAGCTCGAGCTTTGTGGAAGAAGGCACGATATATATTTGCCGATGAACCTACAGCTAGCCTTGATGCAGGAAACCGCGAGATTGTCACTTCTTTACTTCGCAAAGCTGCCGATGATGGCGCCTGCATTCTGGTTTCTACTCACGACGAAAATCTCATTGCAGCGTGCGACCAAGTAGTCCGGCTGGAGTGAGAGGCCTTTCTCCGAGCGCGAACAGAGGCGAGAAACAATGTTGACACCGTGTCACAGCTGAGGTAAATTCATTCAGGTTCAAAAGTGACACAGTGTCACCTTTGTTGTGCTGCAAGCGTTGACGAGAAAGGAGAGATATGCCATCATCCACATTCCTCAACCTTCCTGCGCAAAAGAAGGCGAGGGTGGAACAAGCACTCCTCGATGAGTTTTCTCGCGTACCCCTCTCCCAGGCACAGGTGAGCAACATCGTTGCACAAGCTCAGATCGCCCGCGGAGCTTTTTACCGCTATTTCGACGACCTGAACGACGCTTACCGTTACCTTCTGTGCCAGGCTCTTCGTGATTTACACCACGACCTTCCTAGCTCCGCACCACGTAGCAAAGCCCAGGAAAGCGAAACCCCGAGCGGCGAAGAGGGTTCAACCGCACGAGAGGATGCGGCGAAGCAGAATCAGCAGGCTGATAATCTCGAGAAACTCAAGCTCAGCGCATACCAGCAAGCCCAAGCTTTCGTCGAGCAGGCCCAACTAAGCCGTTATTACCAGCTGATGTACTGGTATTACCACGAGAACAATGCGAGCTTTACCCCCAGCAGCTTTCAACCTGAAGAGAGCCCTACAACTTGGGCTATCGCAACGCTGTCCCACGCGACCATTCGCGAATGCTTGCTTGATCGCGAAAACGCGCACCTCTACCTAGCTCGGTTCCGCGAGGCTTTAGAGCACGTGAAATAGCGGGCGCCTTCAGCTCGACATCCGCAGAGCTTGGCGGCCACACACGTTTCCCATTAGTCGAATTCGTTTCGGCTCCACATTCGTTATCGTTCATCGTTTTACCCCTACAAAGGAGCTTTCATGCTGCTCGCTATGAAGGAAATCAAGCGTGAAAAATTGCGCTATAGCCTTATTATTCTTCTCATCGCTCTCATCAGTTACATGATGTTTATTCTCTCTGCCCTAGCTTTGGGTTTGGCGCACCAAAATATGTCAGCACTCGACGACTGGAACGCCAACTCCATCGTTCTTAATGAGCAGGCTGATGGTGTGATGCGCGCTTCTGTTCTCACCTCGCAGCAAGTTGAGAATGCGAAGAAGCATACTGATGGCGAGACGGCTGCTGTTGGTTTCGTCAGCACTCGTTTTATTACCAGCGCTGAGAAGAAGGAAAGTGTGAATTTCCTTGGCGTGAAGAAGGATTCTTTCATCGCTGACCGTGTGAAACTGAACACTGGCCGTATGCCACAGAAGAGCCATGAGGTTGTGTTGGACCAGTCTGTTGCCACGAAGGCTCAGCTCGCCGTAAACGACCAGATTACTCTAGGCAACGATACAGCGCTCTACACTGTCGTTGGTATTGCTCATGATGCCAAGTTGCAGATTGCTCCTGTGGCTTATGGTCTGCTTTCTGATTGGCACCGCATCAGCCCTCTTGCCCCGCAAATTGAAGCTTCTGCCGTTGTTTCTACGAAAAGCTTTAGCACGCCGGAGAGTTCTTTAAGCCGCTTTACTATCTCGCAGTTCATTCAGCTTCTGCCGGGCTATAGCGCTCAGAACAAGACTTTTGTGATGATGATCGCTGTTCTCGCTATTGTCACTTTGGTTATCATTGCCGTATTCCTTTACATTATTGTGTTGCAAAAGCTGCCTAATATCGCTGTTTTGAAGGCTCAAGGCATCCCTACCCGCTACCTGATTGGCAGCACTGTGGAACAGGGAAGCATGGTGGTAATCTTTGGCCTTTTGATCGGCATTATTCTGACTGTTGCCACTGCCCTTCCTATGCCAGCAAGCGTTCCAATGGAGTTCTCCCCTCTTCTGCTGAGCGCGACGACCATTGGCTTGGTTGCGATGGGCGTTATTGGCTCGCTCTTGCCAGCTCGCAAGATTGCCACCGTCGATCCGATCGCTTTGATGGAATAACTGTCGCAAACTAACGCTTTCCAAACGGGTGAGCTCACGATTCTGCCTTGAAAAATCGCATGTCACTGCGAGCGCACCCCAAATTCCCTCACCATAATTCACTGATACGAAAGAAATGGTAAAAATGCTTACTACTCCTGCCTTGCGCATGACACATATTTCAAAAACGTATGGAACTGGTTCCTCTCAGGTTCAGGCTTTGCGCGATGTGTCGCTGAGCATTGAGCGCGGCACTTTGACGTTGATTCTGGGACCTTCTGGCTCAGGTAAGTCCACCTTTTTAACGATCGCTGGCGGCCTTCAAACTCCCGATTCTGGCGAGATTAGCATTGACGGTCAGCCGATGAAGGCGTTGAGTAAACGAGCACAGGATCGCCTTCGTTTGGAGAATATTGGGTTTATTCTTCAAGGTCATGACCTCGTGCCGTACCTCACCGTTATGGAGCAATTCCAGCTTGTTGATCGTGTGAAACCGAAGGGAAACATCAGTAAAAACGAGTTGTTGCAACTGTTGAAAGACCTTGGTGTTGATCAGCTTGCCAATAGCCTTCCTCGCGATATGTCAGGCGGACAGCAGCAGCGCGTTGCTATTGCTCGTGCTTTGTACACCAAGCCGTCCCTGGTTTTAGCTGATGAGCCGACAAGTGCGCTGGATAGCCATTCTGTGGAAGTTGTGGGTGAGCTGCTGCGCTCTGTTGCTCATTCACAGAACACGGCAATGATTGTGGTGACGCATGACACTCGCCTTGTCACGCTTGCTGACGATGTTTACGACATGGAAGATGGCGTGCTCACTCATCGTGAGAGTTAATTGCGTGCGCATGAGCATGTGCCCTCACACGTGTGGTGAGTGTTGAACATCAACAGCGCTCATCACATGGCTCTATGAGATCACATGTCTCTGATGAACAGTGCTTCGCGAACTGAGCTGCTATCACTCGGTTTGCGAAGCACTGGTTGTCTCCCAAGGAGCACCCCAGATAATTTCTCCTGTCAAATTATCATCACCATTCTCATCTTCAAGCTGGCGAGCTTGTTCCTCGATATATTCAGGTGTGAGACCGAAATATTCTTCAATTTCTTGTTGAGTCAACTTCTGTTTCATCGTGCTCCTCCTTTCGATCAAATCTCATGTTTCACAGTAGCGAAGACGCTACGAACGGTTCACAAACTCTCAATACAACTTTATTGAAATACTTACTCAAACTGCGTCTTTAATACGACGCGACACTCCAAGTAACCTTCCTGTTGTTTTTTAACTGACATGTTATATACTGATACCTGTTCGTTAGAAAGATACAGCACATGAAAGGAAACCTCGCTGCAGTACACCGCTCTTGAGGTACCTGCCGCTGCGAGAGCCCTCTCCCCGCTGTAGTAAAGGAGTCGCCATGAAGTACGCAGTAACCGCAGCAACTGGTCGCTTGGGAAGCAAAGTCATTGATAATCTGGTGAAACTCGTCGGCACGGAAAACGTCGTTGCCATCGCGCGTAACGAGGAGAAAGCTAGGCAAATGCTGCCTGCCGAGGTCGAAGTGCGCATCGCAGACTACACCAACAAGAGCCAACTGGTGAGCGCCTTCCAAGGTGTGGACCACGTGCTCTTCATCTCCTCCCAGCCAGGCCAGGAAGTCAGCCGCGCCCAGCAGCACACCACCGTCGTCGAAGCATTGCGCGAAGCCCAGGTTCCTTTCGTCGCCTACACGAGCTTCCCCGACGCTCCTCACGCAACGAGCGCTCTGGCCGACGACCACAAGCTCACCGAAAAGTTGCTAGACGAATCTGGCCTCACACACAGTGTTGTTCGTAATAATTGGTACCTCGAAAACGACTTAGACTTCTTGCAAGCCGGCCTTTCTGGGCTCACCACTTATTGGGCGAATGGCCGCACGGGTTGGGCTTTGGAAGCTGAATACGCTGAGGGCGCTGCTCGCGTTTTGGTTGCTGAAAACCCCAAGCCTGTGTATGAGTTTGGCGGTCAGTTGCGCACGTATGCGCAGTTGGGTGAGGAATTGAACGTTGCTTTGCGTGAGCATGGTAAGCCGGCTGCTCAGGTTGAGCAGGTTTCCCAGGCAGATTATCAGGCCGGTTTGGTGAAGAATGCTCATGTTGATGAGGCGACGGCTGCTTTGTTTGCCAGCTTCCAGGAGTCAGCGAATTCCGGCAGTTTGGAAGTTGCTTCGAACGATTTGCCTGAGCTGTTGGGCCACGAGCTGACACCGATTCCGCAGGCTATCGCTCAGTTGTTAAGCTTGTAGCCTGCGTTGTCGTCTGCGTTGTTCTGCTTCTTCGATAATCTACTAGCTATGAAGACATCACATCGACTCAGCGACGCTGTACATATTTTGGCGTATCTGGTGATTAACCAGGGTGAGGACCTGTCAAGCACTCGTATTGCTTCCAGCATCCAAACGAACCCCAGCTCGGTGCGCACTTTGATGTCTGACATGCGTAAGGCCGGTTTGATCAGCACTCGTTCCGGAGCTGTTGAACCACAGTTGACTCGCCCTGCTACTGCTATTTCACTGTATGACATTTTCATGGCGATCTCGATGGATCACTCTCTTCTTCACGTCGATCCCAACACAAATATGGCATGCATGGTCGGTGCCAACATTCAAGCCGTATTGCAACGTCACTACGCTGAGATTAACAGTGTGGCGGAAGAGAAGATGAAAACCATTAGTCTCGCTTCGATTGTTTCGAGTATTGAACGCGAGCATGCGAAGAAGATGAACGAGCACTGATAATCTCAAGAGATGCTGAGCTTATTCCCAGTTTTACTCTCAGGGAACTCTCTTCTCCTCTCTCTATTGCGAGCGTGTGCGCGCTAAAATAAGAGCGAGCACAATACAGATATGAGAGAAAAAGAGGCATAGCTATGGCACTGCTGTATACCAATCCAGGCTTGGATGAGGAAACCTCCGAGAAGATTATCACCATTTTGCAAAATCGTTTGAGCAACGAGCAGGAAGCTGCTTTGGTGCTCAAGCATGCTCACTGGAACCTTGTGGGACCAAACTTCATCGCTGTTCATGAAATGCTCGACCCAGAAGTTGATTCTGTTCTGAACCAGGCTGATGAGACTGCTGAGCGTATTTCTCAGTTGGGTGGCTCTCCTATGGGTCGCGCTGACGATGTTGTTGCAAACCGCACTTGGGATAAGTTCGAACTGACTGGCCGCAAGAGCGTCGAAGAGTACTTGAAGGCTCTGATTGCTTATTATGAGCAGTTTGTTGCTGCTGACCGCGAGGCCATTAAGCAATTGGACGAGCTAGATGTTATTTCTTCCAACATTGTTCAAGACCACGTTCAGGACTTGGAGAAGTTCCTCTGGTTCATGCGCGCACATCTCGCCTGAGTTTGAGATGAAGAGACGTTAGCTAGCAACGTTGCCAGCCCTCAAAACCGCAGTTTGCACTTGTTGTGAGCTGCGGTTTTTCGTTATAGGCCAGGTCCTTCTCGTACAAAAAACGACATCGCAGGCAGATCGTACACCTAATATAGGTAATAACGAATTATTACTATTCTTGACATCACGAGCATACATATTTTATTGTACTTGTAACAATAGTAATTGGGCCAATACATTAAAGCCCTTTAGCAGATTACTATTTTAGTTCAGGTTTCATAAGTTGTTTGTTTCAAACAATTCAACTCGATAACACAATAGTGTTTTTACCTTCAAGGAAGAAGTTCACCATGATTACTAACAGAAAAATTGGCAGTGCAATAATTGTAGGATTAATACTTGTAGCGTCGATGGTCTTCCCTCTGACCGCCAACGCTACAACCTTTGCGTGCACTGAAGCAGGAAAAACTATCATTGCTCGTACTACAGCTAAAGTGCCAAGAAAAGGTACTGCATACTTTGGGTACAGGTATTGGGATACCGCAGCTTAAATAGGAGACATTATGAAAACAAGAAATTCACAGGTCTGCTTCTTATACCTATCGCTGTATTAGGCCTTCTTTCTGGATGTGGCGCGAAGACCTCTCCTCAAGCAAGTAAAACAACAAACCTTGAGTCATTGTCTGCTCTCGTGAAGAAAGCGACATCACAACACATCGACGGCGAGCAACTGCTGCAACATATGACTGTAGTACCCGATTCGCTTCCGAGCGAGGTGAAAGGTGCTGCAGATGATGGATCAACAACCTTGGAGAAAGGAAATTATAAGATTCGCATTTTCTGTGCTGGTGAAGGTACAATCACCTATCACCTTGCATCGAGTGAGTCTCAGATTTCTGGCTCAGTAGAATGCAAACCACAACCGGCGACTCAAACACTGTCGATCAGTGTCGGAGATGACCTCACCTCTGCTCCACTACTCAAACACATCAGTGTCGGTTCTGATAAAAAGATCAATGCTGTAGGCGGCTGGGCAGTGTATCGTCGCTAAGAAACAAGGTGCAGATCGGTGATAATTCACAATGAATAGCGGGACGCTGAAACATTCAGCGTCCCCTTTTCTTTACGTTGTTATTCTGTTTCTGAAAATCTTGAGAAAACGGACAAGGCTGCCAACATTGTCACCAAGCCTAGCAAGGAGACTTATCATCACGGCAATGACATAGAATCCAGCTATGCGCATTGTTATTCAACGAGTCTCTCAAGCATCCGTGAGCTTGAACGCTCCTCACGTCCCCAGCGATGTTTCACGAAAAACACCCGATCCCGCTTTTCCTCAAGAAGCTACCCTCGACGTCATCCCTCAAGGAACGACTCACACTAGCAAGGCCGGGTTCATGCTTTTGGTTGGCGTGAGCGATAGCGATACAGAAAAAGAAGCACAGTGGGCTGCAAAAAAGATTGCCAACATGCGTATCTTCCCCGATGTTGAAGGGAAAATGAATTTATCGCTGCTCGACGTGCACGGTTCCATTCTTTCTATTTCGCAGTTCACTTTATTTGGTGATATTCATAAGGGCAATCGTCCGAGCTTTATCAGTGCCGGTGAACCTGTTCATGCTGAGCAATTGTGGCATACTGTGAACACGTTATTGGCCACCGAGTATTCCATTGCCGTTACTGAAGGTTGGTTCGGTGCTGACATGGCAGTGAGTATTACCAATGAGGGGCCGACAACTATTCTGCTGGATACTGATCGCGATATGCCGCATAAGGCTTAGTTTCTGCGGTTATGACGTGTTCGTGCTGATAATCTCGTGAAATGTGAGGCAAGCGCGGCAGCGAAAGTGTGACGGCGAAGGCGCGAGTAGCTCGCCGCAAGTTACCGCAGTGTTAACGCGACCAGCTACTCGTAACATTGTGTAAACGTGGGTTCTCTAGGTTACTGCCTTCGGAGGTGGTAGCCATGGTGGCTTTCGATTACGACGATATTCAGCTTGTTCCAGCGAAATGCATTGTGAAGAGCAGGTCTGAAGCTGACCCCAGTGTTGAGTTTGGCCCTCGTCGATTCCGTATCCCCGTTGTTCCAGCGAACATGCAAAGTGTGATTAATGAGGATCTCGCGGTGTGGCTGGCGCAGAATGACTATTACTATGTGATGCACCGTTTCCAGCCGCAGGAGCGTTTGGGGTTTGTGCGCCGGATGCAGGAGAAGGGCTTGTATGCCTCGATTTCTGTAGGCATTAAGGATGAAGAGTACGGTTTCATCGACGAGCTCAAGGCGGCCGGCCTGACTCCGGAGTACATCACCATCGATGTGGCACATGGCCATTCGGTGTATGTGGTGAAGATGATCGAGTACATTAAGAAGCAGCTTCCTGGCACTTTCCTCACTGCGGGCAATGTGGCAACGCCGGAGGCTGTGCGCGAGCTGGAGAATGCTGGCGCTGACGCCACCAAGGTGGGTGTTGGCCCTGGTAAGGCGTGCATTACGAAGCTCAAGACTGGTTTTGGTACTGCAGGCTGGCAGCTGTCTGCTTTGCGCTTGTGCAAGAAAGCTGCTCAGAAGCCTTTGATTGCTGATGGCGGAATTCGTCAGAATGGTGACATTGCGAAGTCGATCCGCTTCGGTGCGACGATGGTGATGGTTGGCTGGATGCTTGCTGGGCATCGCGAGTCGCCCGGTAACCTTATTTCTCTGGATGGTAAGGATTACAAGCAGTATTGGGGTTCTGCGTCGGAAATTCAAAAGGGTGCGTACCGCAATGTTGAGGGAACTCAGATGCTCGTTCCTTACCGTGGACCGATTGAGAACACTTTGCGGGAGATGAAAGAAGATTTGCAGTCTTCTATTTCTTACGCGGGTGGGCGCGATCTTGCTGCTCTTCGTCACGTTGACTATGTGATTTTGGGCCACTGAGCTTATTTGCCGGTTTGACTGCGCTGGCTCGGTTAGCTAGTGTAACCGTTTCGCTTGCCCGCGGGTTCGATTGTGACAAGCTGCTGGCCTGCACTGTACTGCCTGGCTGCTCAGCTGCCCGATCACCGCATTACATTGAGAAAAGCCTTCCCGGCGAGTGTTTCACGAAAAACAATGATCTCCTCGTGATGTTTCACGAAAAACATTGTTTATCACTTCGTCGAGAAGGCTTCTTAGTACTGATAATCTGAAGAAATTTGTGAGATTACCAGCGACTTACTTTTGCGTCAGATCATAGAGAGTGACACCATCCACCGTTTTCGCCGTAAAATTCTTCTGAACCCACTGCGAAATTTGTGAAGCTGCCTGCGAGCCACCCATCTGCTGGCCACCCATACCGCCACCGGAAATGTAGTAGTGGATCTTACCCTGAGCTACGAGCTTCTTAAACTGAGCCAGAGTTGGCGAAGGGTCGGAACCATTGAAACCACCAATCGGCATCACCGCGTAGCCAGAGTTCAGCTGGTAGCCCGCAGCAGACTGAGAACCTGTCGTCGCTGCAACCCAGGTATACTTGCTGGCATTCTTCTTGAGAAGAGCAATCACCTTGCTACTCACCTGGCCGCCGCCCAAAAAATTGCCACCGCGGCCAGCTCGTGAGCCGCTATTGTTGCCTTCGGCAGCAAATGGCGACTGAGGTTGACCTTGCTGGCCAGATTGACCGCCCGGCATACCTTGGCTATTCGATCCGCTTTGATTTCCAGGTCCAGCAAAACCTTGATTGTCAGGCTGGTTCGTTTGACCCGACTGACCTTGTTGACCTTGCTGGACAGATTGACCGCCCGGCATACCTTGACCGCCAAAGCCACCATTACCTGGGCCGCCCTGACCGCCTGGACCACCTTGACCACCAGGCCCACCCATTGCAGACTGTGGGCCAGCGACAACAATCGAGCCATGGTGACCTGTTGCAACGGTATAAGCACTCCACGCTACAGGGCCAGTTAGCAGCGAAACCGCACTCGCACCCAGCGCGACCACAGTCAGCACGCGACGAAGAAGCGCACGGGAAGGAGAACGCCAGCCTGATAATCTTTGAGAAGGATAGGCAAACAAAGCCAACACGAGCAAGCTCACCGTTGCCAGCAGGCCAGCAACTCCCACTACACCAGCAAGCCATGTGTTCCACGTGGAACTACCGAGTAGATGAACTGCCCACGCACTACTGGCTGCAACGAGCACAGCTGCAACAAAGCGAGACCAGAAGCGTTCTCGATGCTGCCACAACACCGTCAGAGCAATCGCCACCAAAGCAGAGAGTGCAGGAGCGAGAGCCACCGTGTAATACTGATGGAAAATTCCCGCCATAAACGAGAACACCAACCACGTGACCACCAGCCACGAACCCCACGCCACAATGCTCGCCCTGCGAAGATCCGTGCGCAAAGTATAGCGAGCAGCTACCAAGCCCAGCACGATTCCTGCGAAAGCCAGAACAGCAAGCCACGTAATCTGGGAAGCAAAAGTTCCAGTGAAGAGACGAGTAATGCCGGTCTCACCCCACATACCACCCGAGCGACCTCCCGCTTGGGGCATACCACCCATACGCCCCATAGCGGAACCAGCTTGTCCGTTTGCCATCGAGCTCAAACCAGAACTCAACCCTTCAGCCAGTGCACCACCCGCTCGACCAGCGTTAGCCTGACCTGCGCCAACTTGGCCTCCACCAGGAACAACAGAACCAGACTCATTGCCTGTTAATCTTCCCAAACCGTTGTAACCAAAGGTGAGCTCTAAGAACGAGTTGTTCTGAGAACCTCCAAAGTACGGGCGAGACCCAGCTGGAACAAGCACTGTGAGCAAAACCCACCAGCCTGCCGACACCACAACACTTGCCAGTGCCGCCAACGAATCGAGAAGCCTCCGTCCCCAACCAGTCGGGGAAGCAAGCAAAAAGGCCACAGCGCAACCAGGAAGGACCAGAAACACTTGCAACTGCTTAGTCAAGAAGCCGAAGCCGACACACACACCTGCAAGAACCATCCACCCTGTTCGACGCAAATTCCCTGCACGGTTCGGCGCATATTCCAACGCGCGCACGAGAGCATAGATCGTGGCAATCTCAAGAAAAACGAGAAGCGCATCCGGGTTGTTAAAGCGGAACATGAGCACGGCAACCGGCGTCGTCGCGAGGACGAAACCCGCCAGCAAGCCAGCCGTTCGACCCCAATAGCGAGCCACCGCCGCATACAGCAGCGCCACCGACGCAACGCCAAGCACAGCCTGCGGCAACAAAATGGCGAAAGAGCTCAAGCCGAACACGCGCACCGAGAGCGCCATCAGCCATAGAGCTGCCGGCGGCTTATCTACGGTGATCGAGTTGCCCATGTCAGACGAGCCCCACAAGAAGGCCTCCCAATTGCTCGCTCCTGCCTGAGCTGCTGCAGAGTAGAACTCGTTGGCGTAGCCCGACGCTGTCAGGTTGATGAAGAACATCGCCGCCGCAAAGATTATCAGCGCGATATAAGCAGCAGTTTGCCATCTCGTGCGTTTGACGAGCTGAGTCACCGGCTCGCGCAACGTATGAACGCTGGGTGCTCTCGTAAACCGTGGAATACGCTGAATAAGGCGAGCGGAGTTGGAAGCGGGTTGGCAGTGTGCTGTTGCGTTAGTCATGCTGCTACCTTTCTACTGCGACGTTTTTCTAGTTCTTGAGTTTGAAGTTGCTTTTGGTAAGCGACCATTTTCAGGTACATACGGCAAATGCCACGAAGGTCTTTGCGAATCGTGTCAGCAATGTTGACCGTGCTGCCCTTGTCCTCCACCCAATTGACTGGAATTTCTGCGAGACGAAGGCCCTGAAGCTGAGTTTGGAGCAACAGCTCCGTGTCGAAAAACCATTCGTTATCCACAATCTGCGACAAAATGCGGTCGCGCGCTTGGCGTGAGATTGCCTTAAAACCACACTGTGCGTCGCTAAATTCCGCTCCCAGAATGGCTCGCAGCAGTTGGTTGTAGCTGCAGGAAATGAATTCTCGTTTGTTCGAGCGTGTGACTTTTGCTTGGTCGAGAAGGCGCGAGCCAATGACGACGTCAGCTTGCCGGTACACGATGAGATTAACAAGCTCTGGTGTATGACGAATGTCAGTAGAGAGATCAACGTCCATATATGCCTGGACTTCAGCCTGCGATTGTGACCAAGCTACTTTGAGGGCAAGCCCCCGGCCTTTGCGGTTAAGGTGAACTGCACGAACTAGCTGAGGGAAATCGTGAGTCAACCTCTGAGCGATGTTCCACGTGAAATCAGTACTCGCATTGTCAGCAATTACAATGTTCCATGTGAAACTTTCTCCATAAGGAAGGCTTGTTTTCAGGTAATTCATCAGAGTTAACACGGAGTTACCCAGCTCTTCCTGTTCGTTATACACCGGAATCACAATGTCAACATCGACAGCTTGAGGTACACCGATTTGTTCCACGTGCAACTGCTCACTGTTATGCGTTGTGAGATTTCCTTGACTACTCGTATTCATGAGGTGCTCCTTACTTCTGAGGTGCTCCTTACTTCATGGTCTTTATTGAAAACCTCACACCTTCAGTGCGCCTCCAGAAACTCGGCGTAAAATGGAAGAGTTTCCGCAAAGAGTTCCTCATGCGACGTAACATGACCCATAAAGAACTCTGGACATAATGTGAATGTATTACGGTGTTACAAGTATGAGTGATAATCTTCAGAACAGCAATGGCGCTCTCAGCGCAGCGAGCTCTCAGCTCACCTATCCCCTCCCCTTTGAAAACTCCGGCCGCCCCTTCTCTGGTTTTGCACCGATCGAACGCTTGCAAATCAACCATCTTCCCGACGACGAGCTGCTCTACTACGCCACATTGCCCACAACAAACGTCATCGTCCTCGACACGGAAACAACCGGACTTGACCCCAGTGACGAGGTGATCTCCTACGGCATCTGCACAGCTCAGGGCGACGAGATTGCCAACCAGCTCGTCCGCCCTACTCGCCACACGGCTTGGCCAGAAGCTGAGAAAATCAACCACATCAGTTGGGACGACGTGAAGGCTCAACCTCACTTGACTGAACTTGAGCCTTCTCTTTCTGCACTGTGGGCGCGCTCCGCCCTGCTTGTGGGCTACAACATTGGTTTTGACCAGCGGCTAGTACTACAAAGCGGTGTTAATCTTCCTGAAATTGAGGCCTTCGACCTCATGGAAGCTTTCGCTCGCCTGCACTGCCAATACAACAGGCATCGCCCAGGTTACCGCTGGCTGAGGCTTGTCGACGTCGCGCACATTTATGGCTACCAGTACGAGGCTCACGATTCGCTCAATGACGCGCGCGCAACGGCCTTCTGCTACCTCGCTTTTCGTGAGGAATGCCTCAAGATTGCCACTGCTCGTAACCTCACTCAGCAAATGCTTGAGCTTTGATAAAATAAAACGTCACATATAAAGGATTCGGTGAGGAGAATTATGGCAGGCAATATGAGGCAAGAATCGCATAATGCGAAGCGCTCACGCCTGGGTAAGGCAGTTGTCGGCTCAGGTGGGCGTCACCGCAAGTCCCTGCGCGGCAAGGGCCCTACGCCTAAGGCTGTCGACCGCGTGTACCACAAGGCTTATAAAGAGAAACTCGAGAAGGAAAAGCGCGAGTTCGCTGACCCTCGTCTCGCTGCTCGTCGTCGTGCGCAGAAGTATGTGAAGAAGAACGATGAGCTCGTCATCGGCCGCAATGCTGTTCTCGAGGCGTTGCGCGCGGGTGTGCCGTCGAGCGATCTGTATGTTGCTGCTCATATTGAAGGTGACGATCGCACGCGCGAGATCATTCAGATTGCCGCTCAGAAGGGCTTGAATATTCTCGAGGCTGACCGCTTGGAGATTGACCGCATTGCCCGCTCGGAGAACCACCAGGGCGTCGTGCTTAAGACTCGCCCGTTCGAATACTCGGACCTCTCCGAGCTCGCCGACAAGGCAGATGCTGCTTTCGATGCTACGGGCAAGCGTCAGCTTTTCGTGGCTTTGGATGGCGTGACGGACGCACAGAACCTTGGTGCTGTGATCCGCTCCGCTGCTGCTTTCCACGCTGATGGCATAATTCTTCCAGAACGCCGTTCCGCTTCGGTGAATGCGGGTGCGTGGAAGGTTTCTGCTGGGCAGGCTGCTCGTATGCCAGTGGCTCGCGTGGTGAATTTGAACCGTGCAATTGAGGCGTTGCAAGAGCGTGGCTACTATGTGGTCGGCTTGGACGGTGGCGGTTCGGCCGATGTGGGTAGCACTGGTTTTGAGATGGACCCGCTGGTCATCGTTTTGGGTTCAGAAGGTTCAGGCTTGAATGCTCTGACTCGTACGAAGTGTGATGTGATTGCTGGCATTCCGATCTCTTCGGATGTGGAGTCGCTCAACGCTTCCGTAGCTGCTGGTATCGCTCTCTATGCGACGGATCAAGCTCGCCGTCAAGTCGCTCAAGCCGCTTAATCTCGCGCTTCTGGGCATCATGATGGCTTAAGATTATCACCGCGCTTTTTCACCTGCAGCACAGCGAAGGGCTGATGTTTCTTGTGAAACATCAGCCCTTCGCTGTTCAGCGAGCGCCCCTAGTCGGCGCGGACGAGCTCCCCGCTCATTAACTTACCCGCTTACTCACTCACCGCCCATCCGCTCAACGTTGACCCATTGCGCCTTCAGTCGGTAGACCAGACTGCTGCATCCTGGTCGTCGTCCTCTTCGCGAGGCCCGCGCGAACCAAATTCATCATCAGGAATGTCAGCCACCGAGTCGTCGTCGATCACGCCAGCATCAGCATCGGCATTGATCTCTGCCAACGATTGCTGGTCGAGCTGCGTCTGTGGCAGAACAGTCTTGATGTAGTCGCTCGTCGCCACACGCATAGGCACGTCGTGGCCAATCTGTTCAGCCATGTACCAGCGGTGAGTGAGCACGTCGTGGAAGAACTGTGCCGGCTCGACGGTGGTCTGGTATTCTGGCGGGATCATGCGAACTGTTGGCTCGTAGACTTCGCGCATCCAGTCGGTGGCAACGATCTCCTCGTCCTGATCCTGTCTCCATGTCGAGGCGCGATAACCGTCGAGGTCGTTGAGAAGGCGGCGAGCCTGATTTTCCTGCACGTCCAAGCCGGTGAGTTTGAGCAGCTTGCGCGAAGCGTAGCCGGCGTCGACAACCATTGGACGCACGCTGATGCGCCGGCCGCCGTCGACCGTCTTCACATCCAGCTCGTCGACGTCGAAGCCCAGTTCGTTGAGCTTTTCGACGCGCTTTTCGATGCGCCACATTTCGTTGGTACCAAAGCTTTCGGTGCCGGTCAGCGTATCCCAGAGCATGTCGTAGCGTTCAACAAGCCTGTTGCCTACCTCCACCTCGTCGACAGAGGATGGCAAAAGATTACCAGAATTCAAATCCATCAATTCGCCGATGATGTTCGTTCGGGCGAGGTCAAGGTCGTAACTACGCTGTCCGTCGGTCAAGCGTGGGTACAAGCTACCCGTCTCTGCGTCCACCAGGTAAGCGCCGAACTGGTCAGCATCGCGAATGAACAGAACATTTGACAGTGACACGTCACCCCAGTAGAAGCCGATGAGATGCAAGCGTACGAGGAGCACAGCGAGAGCATCAACAAGGCGGTCAGCGGTGTCGGAGCGCAAGTTGCGCGAGAAGAGTGCACGGTACGGCAAAGAGTAGCGCAAATGCTTGGTGATGAGGATCGCTTCGAGCGGTTCACCCTTCTCGTTGCTGCGCCCGGTTACTACGCCGACTGGTTCAACGCAGGGGATGTCGAGTTTGCGCAGTTGACGCAAAGCTTCGTATTCGTGCTCGGCTGCGCTGCGGGAAATTTCCTTCATAGCGAGGATGTCACTACCCACCTGCACGAAGCGGACGATGTGTCGAGAAATTCCTCGTGGAAGTTTGACAAGCAGATCATCAGACCACTGTGAAAGCGGGGTACTCCATGGCAGGGTGAACAGGCGCGGGTTTGATGTTGCTGCGGTGATGTGCAGTTGTCCTTCATTGCTTGCAGCGCCTGGGTTTGCCTGGGATTGCTCAGCGTTGACTGAGGTGGCGCGAGCTGCGCGTAGGCTCTGGAAATCTTCCATTACTCCTCCTGTATCTGCTCATAGAATACATGCTCAGCGTTCTGTGCTCAACGTTGGCCGCACCCGATATGTGGCTCGATAGCGGTAGCACGGCAGTGGCGATAAAAAAGCGAGTGGTGAACGTGCGTCGATGCGCGCTCATCACTCGCTCGTGATTGAGGAGAGAAAGTAAGAGTGCAGACTGGGAATCACTCCAGCGCTCTTCTTACTTTGCTGACTCAGGCTATGAGTGCCTGGTCAGTAAATCTCTTTTCCCTCTGGGTCTCAGTTGAGACGCTCACCAGTTGCTGGGGAGAACAGGTGCATACGGGATGGATCGATGTGGATCTTAACCGTATCGCCGACAGCTGGGAGCTCGCGTGGGTTGACGCGAACAGTTGTCATCTTGTTCTGATCAGACATGGTTGCAGAGGTTGCTGCAGCAGAATCAGCGACAGAGTCGTCAGCGATGATGTCGCCGTAGATGTAACCATCAGAGCCCAAATCCTCAGTGTTGCGAACCAGGAGGCTGAAGGCATCGGTATCGCCGGCAGAAGCCAGAGAAGCATGCTCTGGGCGGAAGCCGAGGATGATCTCGCCCTTGTCCTCTGCGGTGAGCTTTGCCACTGCATCGGTTGGCAGGGAGACGGAGTCGGAACCGATCTGAGCCTTGCCATCGGAAACTGGGTGCACAGAGAGGTTCATGGATGGAGAACCAATGAAGCCTGCAACGAAGACGTTTGCTGGGCGATCATAGAGCTCAGTTGGAGCGCCGACCTGCTGGAGAACGCCGAGGTTCAGAACAGCAATGCGGTCACCCATGGTCAGAGCCTCAGTCTGGTCGTGGGTCACGTACAAAGTGGTGACGCCGAGCTGACGCTGCAGGGTTGCAATCTGGGTACGAGTCTGGACGCGCAGCTTTGCATCGAGGTTGGACAGAGGCTCATCCATGAGGAAGACCTTTGGCTGACGCACGATTGCACGGCCCATGGCGACGCGCTGACGCTGACCACCAGACAGAGCGCGTGGCTTACGATCGAGGAACTCGGTCAAATCGAGGATCTCAGCAGCCTGCTCCACCTTCTTGCGGATGGTGGCCTTGTCCTCGCCGGCGATCTTCAGAGCGAAGCCCATGTTGTCTGCCACAGTCATGTGTGGGTACAGAGCGTAGTTCTGGAACACCATTGCGATGTCGCGGTCCTTTGGCTGCATGGTGGTGACGTCCTTATCACCAATGAGGATGCGGCCCTTGTTGACCTCTTCGAGGCCAGCGAGCATACGCAGGGTGGTGGACTTACCGCAGCCAGATGGGCCAACGAGAACCATGAACTCGCCATCCTTGATGTCGAGGTTCAGGTCAGCCACAGATGGAGTGGTGTTACCTGGATAAATTCGGGTGGTGTGGTCATAAGTGACGGATGCCATATTCGTCATTCCTTCCATCGGCAGGTACGTGCCGAACGATCCGAGTAAAAGGTTGATACTTCGATGGCAAAAGAAGACCTATCAAGCTCCTCTTTGAGCCAACGCTCTTGACTCTATCACCCTCAGGCTTAATCGCCAACCTTTTGCGTCAGGAAACGCCAAATTCAAAGGAATTTCCCAGAAAAGCTCGCCTTCGGGTGTGTCACGCCACTTACTTGTCAACACTTACTTGTTAAAGAGTGGCTCAGTTGGGTTGACAACCATGTTGTTTGGTTGAATCGGATCATCCTGTTGCATGCGCGTAAAGTCATCCGAAATGGCGAAGGTTCGGATCTTCTTATGCGTCTTACGAGAGTAGATTGACACCGTTGAATGTTTCCCAGCTCTACTATTAATCGGAATGGAAGAAACGTAATAACGCGTTGATGTTGCAACGAGTGATCTCCGAATACTTCTATCCCCATTATCCGGGTTCTCTAACCTGGCTGCCACTCCAGTCTTTGTATTCACATAATAGAAAGCTCCTGTATCTCCATTAATGAAGGGGAAGCCTTCAGCATCGAATCCTTCGCGGGAAGTCCAAAAATAATTCCCTGTAGCAATGAAGTGTTTCCCACCATCTACAGTAATTGCCTTGTATTTTTGCCCTTTATTTTCCATGTCATATGAAGCTAGGAAAAGTAACTCGACTGATGGAGCTTGGACCGTCCGAGTCAGTTTAACAAGACCGTGAATAAGATGATCAGAAGGACATGACATTTCATTATTTGCAGCAAAAAGTTCAAAAAACTTAGGGCTTCCACCTAAGGCAGACTCATCTTGCTTTGGAATACGAATATCTTTAGCGAAATATGTTACAGAGGAACTAAAAGAAAGGTGTGATTGTGGCGTTATCTCAAACCACGGTAATTGAACACCCCAACTATCGCCATCACCGATTTGAAGGAAAAGAGTATCTCCGCAATTGGCAACGGCAGCATTTGCTCCTGAAGGATAGGAGAACTTCAGTGTACTAAACTCACCATCCGGTTTTGTCAATATAGCCCGGCCGGCGTCTTTATCCTGTAATCCTGTGTGATAAGTGGCAATGCGAGAACCATCTTGGAGCGGGATAGAATCATATTGGAAGTTCGTCTTACTGTGAGACGTGATTCTCACATTCCCCGCGGAAGAGATGAAATAATCATCGGAAGAATCAGCCCAATATAACCCAGATTTTGTCCATGAAGCAGATAGACCAAACATTGCTGAACCTTTATAGACGCTCACGCTCCCATCAGTTTTCACTAGTGCCATTCGCGATTCGCTTTTGTTTGCTGAACTCAGTGAATACAAAGGGATAGCGAATGCAATGGATTTCATATCCACATGTTGGGGTAGTGAGGAAGAGGATGAAGCGCATCCCGACAGTGCGGTGATCATCACAATGCAAAGCGCTGATGCCAGGATGCGCTTCACCTGAGAAAACATGCTATTCTCACTTATCTCTTGATACTTTACGGATTAACCGTCTTATACGTTTGAACCCACTTAGAGTCACGAATCGTGAACGGGTAAATGTAGTAAGCACCCGGCGCAATGTCAAAACCTGCGCCATAAATATACGCTGCCCATACTACCTGACCACAATTCATATAGTATTTATCATCACGATTAGTTGTGATGAAATTGCTGTTATATGGACGACCAATATACGTCTTGGCACGAGCAACAGCTTTATTCCTGTCCATCTGAGTTGCTTTTACATGCTGGAGAACAGCAGTTCCTGCAGCTGCGGTATAACGGCGGTCAACATCCCTCACAGTCTGTCCACTTCCAGGTGCTTCTATGCATCGTCCAGCAGAAATGAAAATCCCTGCATGACCGTGAGTGACAAATGCTGTCGAGTTGTTTGCAACAAAAATATCACCAGGATATTGTGCATTCGCTAACTGATTGTGTTTTCCTCCTCCACTGCTTGCCAGTTGCATTGTGGAAGCATTGGTTGATCTATTTCGACCAGTAACAACAGTATTGTTAGGTAATGCTGCGACCGCTGCATCATATGCAAGATCAAGCGTTTCCTCCTTGGATTTTCCTGTTCTCAGGGATTCTTCAGAAACTTGCTGATCTAGCAATGCTACAGATGGATGCCCATCAGTGATAACGGACATTTGCTGCAATTTCTTTGTGTATGAAGAATCAGTTGTAGCTGCTTGCGCCGGTAGAACTGATAGAGAAATTGCGCAAATTGAGACCATTGCTACTAGTGAATTAAGGAGGCATCCCCCTCGAATGCTCTTCATGATTAAACCTTCTGACTAGAATCTCAGCGTCGTTGCTGAAGATGAAAAGACTCGTCAGACCTTTTACTCAATAATAGCCGTAACAAAGTGAATGTCAATCATGTGATGAAAAACGGTAATTTGAACTTTTTAATAGTTATTTACAATGTTATTAACAATATTTGTACTCCTTTTCTCCCTCTAATCTCAATGAACTAAGGAAACAGAAAAGCAGATGATGTTTGATTCACTGTTACATATAACATTAATGAACATTCTCAATACGCAATGCCCCTGGCGAGAACTGCGAAGCAGCTCATCGCCAGGGGCATTTTTCATGCGCGCAAAAACCGCAGTGATAATCTTAAGAAACCTTAGAAGTCGGCGTTACCCACAGTGCGAGGGTGAGGAAGAACGTCACGAATGTTATCGACACCAGTCAAATACATGACGAGACGCTCAAAGCCCAAACCAAAGCCAGCGTGCTTGGTGGAACCGTAACGGCGAAGGTCGAGGTAGTACTTGTACTGCTGCTCATCCATGCCGAGCTCCTCAATACGAGCAAGAAGCTTGTCGTAACGCTCCTCACGCTGAGAGCCACCAATAATCTCGCCGATACCAGGAGCCAAGCAGTCAGCAGCTGCAACCGTCTTGCCATCCTCGTTCATGCGCATGTAGAAGGCCTTAATTGCCGCCGGATAATCGGTGACAAAGGTTGGGCGCTTGAAGTGCTGCTCGCACAGGTAGCGCTCGTGCTCGGTCTGCAAGTCGATTCCCCACTTGACGGGGTACTCGAACTTGACGCCGCTTTCCACAGCCTTTTCGAGGATGTCAATGGCCTCGGTGTAGGTGACGCGAGCGAAGTCAGAGCTTGCCACATGCTCCAGGCGAGCAAGCAAGCCCTTGTCAACAAAGCGGTTGAGCATGTTCAACTCGTCAGGGCAGGTGTCGAGAACCGTGCGGATGACGAACTTGAGCATCTGCTCAGACACGTCCATTTCACCCTTGAGGTCGCAGAAGGCCATTTCTGGCTCAACCATCCAAAACTCTGCCGCATGGCGGCGAGTGTTGGAATCCTCAGCGCGGAAGGTGGGGCCGAAGGTGTAAATATCGCCCATGGACTGTGCGAAGTTCTCACCTTGCAGCTGGCCGGACACCGTCAAGTGAGCGGCAGCACCGAAGAAGTCCTTCGAGTAGTCGACCTTGCCGTCGTCCGTCTTCGGAACATTGTTCATGTCCAAAGTGGTCACTTGGAACATTTCGCCAGCACCCTCGGCATCCGAGGTGGTGATAATAGGCGTGTTCACGTAGACGAAACCACGAGACTGGAAGAACGTGTGAATGGCATAGGCTGCCACCGAGCGAATGCGGAAGACTGCGCGGAACAGGTTTGTTCGAGCACGCAGATGCTGCTGTGTGCGCAAGAATTCGCGAGTCTGACGCTGCTTTTGCAGAGGATAATCAGGAGCGCAAGTGCCCTCCACGCTGATTTCCTCAGCTTGCAGTTCGAATGGCTGTGGCCTATCCGGAGTCAGGGCAAGCTTACCGCGTACCACAAGTGCGGCACCAACGCCCTGGGAATTGATCTCGTCATAATTAGCCAGGCCAGAGCGGGTCATCACGACCTGCAAATCTTTGAAGCAGCTACCGTCGTTAAGCGTGACGAAGCCGACATCCTTCATATCACGAATAGAGCGCACCCAGCCGCCGACAGTAACATGAGAGCCGCCAAGCTCTTCCTTATCGGCGTACAGTTGGGCGATACGCGTGCGATCCATGGATACCCCATTTCACCAACTGACTAATTACTACATACTGCCTGCACGCTGGTGGCGTACTTGCAGTGTTTCCAGACTAGTCCGAAGCGCGGAAAGCCGCCAGCGCGCACCTCAAACCTGAGCTCGGCGGCCAGATAGCTGCACGCCCCATCGCGCGCCCTCAACTCGTCTTCTATTGTGGTAAGGCTGAGCAGATGCTAAAAATTCGCGCCCGATTGTGCATTCTGGGCGAAAACCGGCGTAAAAATAGGAACTATGAGTGACTCCTTTGCTACGTCTGTGCTTTCGCTCGAGCCAGGCAATATGGTCGGCGGCTATACCCTCGTCTCCCACTTGGGCGGTGGCGCAATGGGAACAGTGTGGACAGTACGTGACTCCGCGGGTCAACTCTTTGCAATGAAAATCTTGAGGGACTCCCTAGCTACCGACCCGCAAGAGAAGGAAAGGGAACAGCAGGCTCGCGAACGCTTGCACCGCGAGGCTTTGGCGCTGACCAAGGTGCGTCACCCTAATGTGACGGCCATTGTGGACATGGAGTTGGACGACAGGCTGGCTTTTATTGTCACCGAGCTGATCGAAGGTGACAATCTGCGCGACGACGTGAACCGTAATGGCGCGTATACCGGCGAGGACTTGGTACTGCTCGCCGAAAAGCTCATTAGCGCGGTTCAGGCCGTACACCAGGCGGGCATTATTCACCGCGATATCAAGCCGACTAACGTGATGATTTCCGCTTCTGGCCCGATTCTCGTCGATTTTGGCATCGCCATGGAGCCGGGAGAGTCGCATGTGACGCGCACTGGTTTGGTGATGGGAACTCCTGGTTTTATTGCGCCGGAAGTGATCGAAGGCGCTGAGTCGGACGAAATTACTGATTGGTGGTCGCTCGCCTCTGTTTTGGCTTTTGCTGCTACTGGCCAGCCGGTTTTTGGCTCAAAGCCCATCATGGCGGTGCTGGAGCGTGAGGCTTCTGGTGCGGCCGACCTGCACACCCTCTCCCCTCTGTTGCGTCAGGCTTTTTTGCAGGCGCTCAACCCGCAGCGTTCCCAGCGTTTGAGTATTGGCAAGCTGTACCAAGCGATTGTTGCTGATGTTCGAGGAGTGGGAGGCCAACCAGTAGGCGGTTTGCAATGAGCGCTCCAGATTATCAGTCTGCTTTCTCCCCCGCTTCTCGCGAACCGGCCGCTGGCTCGTCTGAGCCACCAGTACGCACTTCGCCGAGTTTGCAAGCTTTAAACGGCAGGCCTGCTCCTGGTTCGGGTTTGCGTCGTCAGTGGACGCATTCTCCTCGCGATGTGCAAGCCATCGCTTTGGCTGATCAGCGTGAGTCGCTGCTACTCGCTCAGCCTGCTCGCACGACTGCGATTCCACAAACAACGGTGATGCCTAACGCCATGCAGAACAATCTTTCTGCTGCACAGACCGCCGAGCCCGCTGCAACTGCCGATGCTGGGCAGACGCAGACCATCAATTCCGCTTTCTACGCTCAGCCCGACGACAATTACGCGGACACGGACGACGGCTACGACGAGGAAAACTACGCTGACGCCTACTCCACCGATGCTGACGGTTACGACAACGGTAATAACGAAGACGACAACGAGTACGAC